>NZ_BAABAT010000016.1:0-225586 GCF_039537565.1 Dactylosporangium darangshiense | reverse complement strand
AGAAGTTCTGGGTGGCGTTGCCGGCCATCCAGCCCGCATCGACGGTGATGTCACCGTGGATCTGCACATCCTGCGGGTTCTGCCCCAGACCGTTGATCGACGTGTAGAACCCGATCTGCGCGTTCAGGCCACTGTAGGAGCCGGGCTTGAACAGGAACTGGTAGCGCTCCGTACCGAACTGGTTCTGCTCCTGCTGCGTGAAGATCTGGTCCAGCTTCGCCTGAATCGTCGCCGACGACTGCGACGGATCGAACACGATCACGTTCGCACCCAGGTCACCACCACCGGGCAGATCCGGGCCGGACGGGCTCGTGCTGGGGGAGGCCGAGGCCGACGGTGACGGCGACGGGTCGGTGCCGGGTCCACTGTAGACGGAGAACTCGAACAGCGAGTAGCCGTACTGCGTGGCGCGGGTCGTGCCGAACATCCTGATGTACCGGCCGGATCCGCTGACCGCCAAGGTCTCCGTGCCGCCGGGGCCGGTCGTGGTCGAGTAGATCGGGGTCCAGCCGGTCCCGTCGGCGGAGACCTCGATGCTGTAGGCCTTGGCGTACGAGCGCTGCCAGGTCAGGACCACCGAGCAGATCTGCGTGGTGGCGCCGAGGTCGATCTGGATCCACTGTGGATCGACGCCGTGCGCGCTGGACCAGCGCGTGGTGGCGGAGCCGTCGACGGCCTTGGCCGGCGACAGGCTCGCCGACTCGACCGACGACGAGGTCGCGGGCCGGTTCAGCGCGACGTTCGTGGTGCCGCAGCCGGTGGCGGCGTTCGCCTGCGGCGTGAGCGCGACCAGTGCGTATGCGCCCAGCGCGGCGAGGACGGCGGCCGCGGCGAGCAGCGGCCGGAGCCGCCGGCGGTTGAGCAGAAGGGGTGTTCGCATGGCATCTCCCGAGTCGTGATGGCATGCGCCAGCGCCGCCCGTGGGGGCGGTGTGCCGCGGCGTTGGATCGGCAAAGGCTGGCGGGCCTGGCGATTGACACGACGGTAGGGCGGCGCGAACGGGCGTGGCAATCGCTTGCCAAAACTTGCCAACTCGATCTCTGTCGGGCGAACACGGCGACGGCCGGCGGCGAGATCGCCGCCGGCCGTCCTGTCGTGCGGGGTTCAGCGCAGTGCGCGGCGCGCCCGGAGCATCTCGGCGACGGACCAGGCCTGGAACGGGCAGCCGGTGCCGGCGTGCGGCGCATCGCCGTCCGCCGTCTCCGACACCGAGCCCAGGCCCCACTCGGCCAGGTGCAGCTCGAGGCCGTCGAGCAGCCCCGCGGTGTCGGCGCCGACGCGCACGCAGGCGTCGGCGAACGGGCCGATCAGCCACGGCCACACGGTGCCCTGGTGGTAGGCGTGGTCGCGGGCGGCCGGGTCGCCGCGGTGCGAGCCCCGGTAGCCGGGCTCGCCGGGCGCGAGCGAGCGCAGCCCGACCGAGGTGAGCAGCGCCGCGCGGCACGCCTCGACCGGCTCGGGGTCGGCGACCGGCCCGTGCGGCAGCGAGACGGCGAGCAGCTGGTTGGGGCGCATCGCCGGGTCGTCGCCGCCGGGCCCGTCCACGACGTCGTAGAGCCCCGCGCCGCCCGGCCGCACGAAGCGGCGCCGGAACGAGGCGGTCGCGCGCTCGGCGGCGGCCGACCAGTCGTTGCGCCGCCGGATGCGCTCGAACAGCCCGGCCGTGACCGCGAGGCCATTGATCCACAGGGCGTTGATCTCCACCGCCTTGCCCTGCCGCTCGGCGACCGGCTGGCCGCCGACGCGCGCGTCCATCCAGGTGAGCGCGAAGCCGGGCTTGCCCTGCGTGAGCAGCCCGTCGGCCGGGTCGGCGGCGATGCCGTAGCGGGTGCCGTCGCGGTGGCGGGTCAGGATCTCGTCCATCGGCCCGGCGAGGGTGGCGACGGTGTCGACGTCGCCGGTCGCCTCGGCGTAGCGGCCGATCGCGTGCAGGAACCACAGCGCGGCGTCCGCGGTGTTGTACTCCAGGCTGCCGGTGTCCGCGGTGTTGGCGAGCATGCCCTCCGACACCGTCGCGCCCGCCCGCAGCAGTACCTCGCGGGCCTCGTCGGTGCGGCCGGTCGACAGCAGCAGGCCCTCGAACGACGTCATGAGGTCGCGGGACCACTCGCCGAACCACGGGTACCCGGCCACCGCCGACGGGCCGGTCGGGGTGTCGACGACGAACTGGTCGGCGGCGATCACGAGCTGCCGCCCGACGGCGTCGGAGGCGCCGGCCTGCCGTGCGAGCCGGCGGGCCCGCTTGCGCGCCTGCGTGACCAGGCCGGCGGCGGAGGGCAGCGCGCCGTCGAACGGCAACGCGGCCGCGACGACCTCGGCCTTGCCGCCGGGCGCGACCTCCGCCGTGAAGTGGCCGGCCGCCCACAGGTCCTCGGTCGGGTTGAGCCCGCGGGCCGCCTCCTCGCGGGCGTAGACGCCGCGGTACCAGTCGCCGCCGGGCCGCCAGTCCGGGCCGGCGACGCGGTAGGCGTGCTCGAACTCGAAGCCGCCGGCGACCGGGGTCACCTCCGGCTCGCCGAAGGCGGTCCGCTCGCCGTGCGCGTCCCGCCAGGTGCACAGCGGGGTCAGCTCGAGCGTGACCGGCCGCGGCGCGCGCAGCACGCGGAACACGACGCCGACAACCGGCCGCCCGTGCGCCATCGCGATCTCGCGCTGCAGCACGACGTCGCCGAGGTCCCAGCGCCAGGAGGGCACGCCGTTGTCGAGCTCGAACTGCGCCAGGTGCACGTGGCCGGCCGGGTCGACGGTGCCGCCGGCCCACTCGTCGGTGGCGAGGCGGAACACCCGCTCGCCGACGCGCACCACCGGGTTGAGCGCGGCCAGGCCGAGCCGGCGCGAGCCGCCGCCGGGCGCGGCGATCACGAGCAGGCCGTGGTAGCGGCGGGTGCGCAGGCCCGACACCGTGCCCATGGCGTAGCCGCCGAGGCCGTCGGTGACGAGCCACTCCCGAGCCGACGCGGCGCCGAGGTCGCCGCAGACCTGCCGCCCGAACGCGATCACCGGTGGGTCTCCCATCGGCCGGTGCGCCGGCCCTCTAACCGGGCGCTCGGCCGGGCCACGAGCTCGGCGAGCAGGCCGGTCCAGCCGGTCTGGTGCGTCGCGCCGAGCCCAGCGCCGTTGTCGGCGTGGAAGTACTCGAAGAACAGCAGGTTGTCCCGCCAGTGCGGGTTGTGCTGGAGCTTGTCGACCCAGCCGAAGGCCGGTCGGCGGCCGTCCTCTCCGCGGCGGTACAGCGAGAGCATGCGCTGGCGCAGGTCCTCGGCTATCTCACCGGCGCTGTGCTTCTCACCCGACCCGGTCGGGTACTCCATCTTCACGCCGTCGCCGAGGTGGGCGTCGTAGTCCTCGAGCGTGCGCAGCACGAGGTAGTTCAGCGGCACCCACATCGGCCCGCGCCAGTTGGAGTTGCCGCCGAACATCCCGGTCGTGGACTCGGCCGGCTCGTAGCCGACGGTCGCGGTCCAGCCGGGCAGCTCGACCGTGAACGGATGCTCGGCGTGCCAGCGCGACAGGGCGCGCAGCCCGTACGGCGACAGGAAGCTGTTCTCGTCGAACAGGTGCGGCAGGATCCGCCGCACGCGGCCGTTCGCGGCCACCCCGACGCCGACGTAGCGGTCGCCCTCGGTCGTGGTCACCACGTGGTGGTCGGGGATGTCGGCAAAGCTCTTGCACAGCCGGCGCACCCGATGGAAGTCGTCCTCGCGCAGCGCCTTGGTGGCGAACAGCGGGATGATGCCGACCATCGAGCGCACCCGCAGCGGCACGCCGGCGCCGTCGGGCGTGCGCAGCATGTCGTAGTAGAACCCGTCGTCCTCGTTCCACAGGTCCTTGGCCCGCATCGCCTCGGAGATCTGCGCGAAGTGCTCGAGGAACTTGATGACGAGGTCGTCCAGCGCCGGGTTGTGCTCGGAAAGTTCCCGTGCCATCTCGAGGAGGTTCAGGCAGTAGAAGGCCATCCACGCCGTCGCGTCGGACTGCTCGAGGGTGTAGCCGGGCGGCAGGTGGGAGCGGTCGATCGGCCCGATGTTGTCCAGGCCGAGGAAGCCGCCCTCGAAGAGGTTGTTGCCGTCGGCGTCCTCGCGGTTGACCCACCAGGTGAAGTTCAGCACGAGCTTGGAGAAGACGCGGGTGAGGAAGGCGATGTCGCGCCGGCCGTCGATGTCGTACACCTGCAGCGCCGCCCACGCCTGTACCGGCGGGTTGAGGTCCTCGAACGCCCACTCGTAGGCGGGTATCGCGCCGTTGGGGTGCTGGAACCACTCCCGGCACAGCAGGATCAGCTGGTACTTGGCGAAGGCCGGGTCGAGGTGCGCGAGCGCGACCGCGTGGAACGCCGAGTCCCAGGCGGCGAACCACGGGTACTCCCACGGGTCCGGCATCGACATGATGTCGGAGGCGTCCAGGTGCCGCCAGCCGGCGTTGCGCCCGGCCTGCCGCCCGGGCGGCGGTGGCGGCTGCTCCGGGTCGCCGACGAGCCAGCGGTCCACGTCGTAGTGGTAGAACTGCTTGCCCCAGATCATGCCGGCGAAGCCCTGCCGCATGATCATCGCGTCCTCGGCGCTCGTGCCGGCCGGCGCCAGGTCGGCATAGAAGGCGTCGGCCTCCGCTCGCCGCTCGTCGAGCACCTGCTCGAACCCGGGCCCGAACGCGTCCCGGCGCACCTCGGGCGCCAGGCGCAGCGACAGCTCGACCGTCTCGCCGGCCGGGACCTCCAGGGCGTACCAGAACGCCGCCTTCGTGCCCTCGCGCGCCGGGTTGACGGTCGCCGCGCCGTGCACGACGTGGTCGTTGATCCCGTCCTTCGGAAACGGCGTGGTGGACGGTGAGCCGAAGAGCCGTTCGGCGTTGGTCTCGTTCTCGCAGTACACCTGCGTCGGAAGCTCGCCGTCCGGCCCCGGCGCGGCCTGCAGCACCAGCCGCCCGATCCCGTCGTGCTCCACCCCGATGGCGTCCTCACCCGCCGGGGCGAGACGCGGCCTGGCGCTGCCCTGCTCCCAGGACCAGGTGTTGCGGAACCACATCGTGGGCAGCATGTGCAGGGTCGCCGCCTCCGGCCCGGCGTTGGTCACCCGCAGCCGCACCCGCACGTCGTTCGGGTCGGCCTTGGCGTAGTCGGCCTCGACGATCCAGAACCGGTCGTCGTCGAACACGCCGGTGTCGAGCAGCTCGAACTCGGGCTCCTCCCGCCCGCGGCGGCGGTTCTCGCTGACCAGCCGCTCGTAGGGGAACGCCCGCTGGGGGTAGTGGTAGCGCCACCGCATCCACGAGTGCGACGGCGTGGCGTCGAGGTACCACCAGTACTCCTTGGCGTCCTCGCCGTGGTTGCCCTCGTTCCCGGTGAGCCCGAAGATGCGCTCCTTGAGGATCGGGTCCTGCCCGTTCCACATCGTCAGGGCGAAGCAGAGCCGCTGCCCCGCGTCGCTGATACCGCCGAGGCCGTCCTCGCTCCACCGGTAGGCGCGGGAGCGTGCGTGGTCGTGGGGGAACGCCTCCCACGCCGTCCCGCCGCCGCTGTAGTCTTCACGGACCGTGCCCCAGGCCCGCTCGCTGAGGTAGGGCCCCCACAGGTACCAGGGGCTGGCCTCGATGAGCCCGTCCTCCGGGCGGCCGAAGGAGGCCACCCGCTCCCGCTCCGGATTGGTCATGTCGCCCATGGTGAACATTCGGGGTACGTCTCAGCGTCACCCGCGTCGCGTGACCGCCTAGCGGGGCCGCCGCCCGTGCAGGAGGAGGAACGCGCGGCGCAGGACGGCGACGGGACCCGGCCACTCCACGGCCGGCGCGCGCCAGCTCTCGGCCGACGGCCACCGGCCCGTCAACCGGCGCTCGAGCAGGCCGACGACGAGCATCAGCGCGGCCGGGACGGCTCGGTCGTGCTGCACGACGAGCGGCGCATCCGCGTCGACGCCTTCCCGATCTCGATCGACTTCGAGGCGACCCAGCGCGTCGCGGCGCAACCCCGCACGCGCCGGCGGGCCGCCGAGATCCGTGCCGGCCTCGGCGGGCCCCGCCGCATGCTGCTCGGCGTCGACCGGCTCGACTACACCAAGGGCATCGAGCAGCGCCTGGAGGCCTACGGCCGGCTGCTCGCCGACGGCGACCTGCGCGCCGACGACACCGTGTTCGTGCAGGTCGCCACGCCCAGCCGGCAGCGCCTCGCGCAGTACGCGAGCCTGCGCGACCGGGTCGAGCGGCTCACCGGCCGGCTCAACGGCGCCTACAGCGGCGTCGGGCACAACGTGGTGCACTACACCAGCCGCCAGTACTCCTTCGACGAGCTGGTCGCGCTGTTCGCCGCGGCCGACGTGATGGTGACGACGCCGCTCAGCGACGGCATGAACCTCGTCGCCAAGGAGTACGTCGGCAGCCGGGTCGACAACCGCGGCGCCCTGGTGCTCAGCGAGTTCGCCGGCGCCTCCGCCGAGCTCGACCAGGCCCTGCTCGTCAACCCCAACGACGCCGAGGAGCTGCGGGGCGCCATGCTGCTCGCCGCCGGCATGCGCCCGGACGAGCAACGACGGCGGATGGAGATCATGCGCGGACACCTGCAGCGCCACGACGTGCGCGCCTGGGTGCGGTCCTTCCTCGACGCACTGCGCATGTCGGCCTAACGTCCTACCGGCGCTGCGGCTCGCGCCTCACCCGGTCGGGTTATGGCAGTCCACGGTGAACGACCGGCGCGGCGACTGGGCGCGGCTGGGTGTCGTGGTCTGGACCCAGAAGTCCACGACCCGGTGCGGGTGGGCCGGGTCCAGCTTGACGTCCCGTACGCTCGTCATGCCCGTCTGCCCGTCCTGCAGGAACCACCTCGCCGAGGTCGACGTCCCGTCGCTGGACGCGATGGTGACCGACGCCTCCTGGTACGTCCTGGGGCTGACCTGCACCGTCCAGGTCACGTGGACGTGGACGGGGCTCTCGGAGCAGGAGCCGGTGAAGGAGCTCTCGCCCAGCGTCAGCGTCACCGCGGTCACCGTCGCCGCCGGGGGTGCGGCCGCCTTGGTCGTCGGGGGCGTCGCCGGCCTCGTCGTCGCGGGCGGCCGCGCCGGAGCGGTCGTGGTCGCGGCGGCCGGTGCCGCGCTCGTGGCGGACGGCTCCGCCTGCGACGGCTCGAGCGTCGGGGACCCGGGCGGCTCCACGCCGGCGGAAGGCGCAGGGCCCGACGCGGTCGCAGTCTTCCTGCCGTCGTCGTTGCAGGCGCCGGCGGCCAGCAGCGTTGCGACCAGGACCAATACGAGGGGCTTTCGCACGCGCCGGATCATAGCGGCCGTGCGACGCAGACGGGGCCGTCGGTGTTGCCTCGCAGGATGTGCCAGGCAGCGTCCGGGGGAAGGCTGGTATTGCGGGCGACCTCCAACACCACGTGAGGGTCGGGGTGGGTGGCCAGTTCGGCCAGGATGTCCGGTGGTGTCGCCGGGTTGGTCGCCAGCGGCACGGTGCTCGCCGGATGCCGATAACAGATCCTGAGCGCCGCCGGTGGGGCCGCCTCGTGCCAGGCGACCTCCGTCACGGCCTCCCGGGGACTCTGCGGATCCCGGGCGATGGCGAGCAGGACGTCGGGCGGACAGCATGGATGGCCGGCCAGCGACGTGAACACCCGGGGGCCGTGCCGGGCGGCGAATGCCCGGATCTGGTCGGCCGTGACATCAATGCTGAGCAGTGCAAACTTCGCGACGGCAGGATCTGGGTCGTCCAGCAGCGTCGCCCGTACGTCCAGCGGCAGTTGGTGGCTCCCGGCTGCGATCAGTCGGACCGCGGGACTTGGATCAGTGGCCAGTGCCAGCAGTTCGTCACGGTCCTTCCGAAACATGATCCGGTGTGGAGTTCCGGTGACACGGTTGTGCTCCAGCACCAGGTGTATGGGGGTCGCCGCGTTGTCCAGTACGTTCCTGCGCCAGCGGCCGGCGTCCTGTTCGTAGAGTCGGTGGAGCAGGCCGACCGGCGTCGCCGAGTTTGACGCGACCATGCCGGTGATCTGTGGCTCGTTCAACGCCACGAGCTTGGCATAGGTGGCCGCGGGCAGATCTCGCCGGTGCGCCACCGCGAGAGCCATCGCCGGGTCGAGTTCGGTGATGAACGGCAGGATCGCCTCGACAGGGGTTGCGTGGTTGCCCGCGGCGGCCAGGCGTAGGTCGCGCAGCGCGGTGGCCAGGTCGGTGCTGTGCGGGCACGGCTCCAGCGCGGACAGCCCGCCGGTGGACATCAGCTCGGCAAGGAGCTGGGCCGGCGCGTGGGGCCTGCCGGCGAGTGCTACGCGGACGCATGCTTCGGTCCGCTGGTACAGGCGCCGAGCCAATAGCTCCGGCAGGTCGTACAGTTCGGTTGCGCGGGCGGCGACCGCGCAGTCGTCATCGCCGGCCAGCAACTCCGCGATGTCGGCCCGATCCCGCTTCATGATGGACGCTCCCAAGGCCAGCCGAACCTGCGCGTCGGGCCACGACGCGAGCAGTGGCAGCCAGTCGGCGGATGCGTCGGCACGGTCGATCCCGGCGAGCAACGCCCATGGATCATCGCGGGAAACCTGACCGGCCGGGAGGTTTCCTGACTCGATCAGCGCCAGCTGGACTGCGCGGTGCCCGCGTGCGCTGAGCGCTGTGAGCTGGGCAGATGAGAGGCGCTGTTCGAGTGCGAGCTCTTGCAGTACCTCCGGGTCTGCCGTCGCGATGAGGACGTCGATGTGCTCGGCAAGGAGTGCGGGGTTGGCCGCGAGGGCGAGCAGGATCTCCTGCCGCTCCGAGCGAACGTCGCATGCATCGGTGTTGAGCCCAGCCACTGGGGTCTGCACCTCATGAGTATCGACGCACTGCGCGCATGCTGACAAAGCGACCTGAGTTGGCTACGCTGACGCCGATCGATTAGGAAAGCTGTCTAACAGTTGATCCTGAGGGAGGCCGGCGATGCGGCGGATGCGGCGGATGTTCGCGGTGGTGCTGCTCGTCGTGGGGGCGTGCGTGGCGGCCGGGGCGGAGCCGGCCGCCGCGGGCGTCGCGAACCAGGGCACCTACTCCGACGTCGTGCCGGCGCCCGTCTCGGCGCGGGCCGACCGCGGGGCCTTCACGATCGGCCGGCACACCACGATCTCGGCCGGGCCCGGCGCGAGCGGGGTCGCCGACCAGCTCGCCGGCGTGCTGCGCAAGGCCACCGGCTACCCCCTGCCGGTCGTGCGGGCCGGCGGTCACGGTGGCGACACCATCGCACTGGCGCTCGCCGGCCGCGGCGACGGCACCCTGCGTAGCCGCGAGGGGTACCGGCTGGACGTGACGCCGCACGGGGTGAGCCTCACCGCCGACCGCGCCGCGGGACTGTTCGCCGGTGTGCAGACCCTGCGCCAGCTGCTGCCGGTCGCGCCCGGACGCGGGAGGGTGTGGACCGTGCCGGCGGGGCACGTGACCGACTACCCGCGCTTCGAGCACCGCGGCGCGATGCTCGACGTCGCGCGGCACTTCTTCTCCGTGGCGCAGGTCGAGCGGTACATCGACCAGCTCGCGCAGTACAAGATCAATACCTTCCACCTGCACCTGGCCGACGACCAGGGCTGGCGCATCGAGATCCGCAGCTGGCCGCGGCTGGCGACCTACGGCGGCAGCACCGCAGTCGACGGCGACCGCGGCGGCTACTACACGCAGGCGCAGTACCGCGAGATCGTCGCCTACGCCGCACAGCGCTACATCACCGTCATACCCGAGATCGACATGCCGGGGCACGTCAACGCCGCCCTCGCCTCCTACGCCGAGCTCAACTGCGACGGCGTCGCGCCGCCGCTCTACACCGGCACCGATGTCGGCTTCAGCTCGCTGTGCGTCGGCAAGGAGATCACGTACAAGTTCCTGGATGACGTCATCGGCGAGCTCGCCGCCATCACCCCGGGGCGCTACCTGCACATCGGCGGCGACGAGGCGCAGGCCACCAGCAGCGCCGACTACGTGGCGTTCATGAACCGTGTCCAGGGCATCGTCGCCGCGCACGGCAAGAGCGTGCTCGCCTGGCACCAGGTCGTCGAGGCCGCGACCCTGCCCTCGACCGTCGCGCAGTACTGGGACACCACGAACGACAACCCGGACGTGGCCGCCGCCGCCAGCCGTGGGACCGGGCTTGTGCTGTCGCCGGCCAACCTCGCCTACCTCGACATGAAGTACACCGACGCCACCCCGCTGGGCCAGGACTGGGCCGCGCTGATCGAGGTGCGCGACGCCTACGGCTGGGATCCGGGCTCCTACCTGCTCGGCGCGCCGGCCGCCGCGGTGCGCGGCGTCGAGGCTCCACTGTGGACCGAGACGATCCGCACCTCGGCCGACATCGAGTACATGGCCTTCCCGCGGCTGCCGGCCATCGCCGAGCTCGGCTGGTCGCCCGCCGCCACCCACGACTGGGACGCGTTCAGCCGCCGCCTCGGCGCGCAGGGGCCGCGCTGGACCGCCGCCGGGATCAACTTCTACCGCTCGCCGCAGGTGCCCTGGCGCTGACCATGTATTGACAGACGGCCATACAGGGGTGACCCTGTTGAGCCAGGAGAGCGCTTTCTGCTCGGGAAACCAACCCTCGAGCAGGGAGAGCCATGCACCCCAACCCGCGCCGCCTACCGATACTCGTCCTCGTCGCCGCGCTGCTGGCCGGCGTCCTCGTGGCCGGCTGGTCCGGCCCGGCACACGCCGCCGGGACCCTGCTGTCCCGCGGTCGGCCGGCCGTCGCCTCGTCGCTGGAGAACGCGGGCACGCCCGCGTCCGCCGCCGTCGACGGCAACGGCGGCACCCGCTGGTCGAGCGCCTTCGGCGACCCGCAGTGGCTGCGCGTCGACCTCGGCGCGCCGGCCGACCTCAGCCAGGTCGTGCTGACCTGGCAGAACTCCTATGCCACCGCCTTCTCCATCCAGGTCTCCGACGACGCCGCCACGTGGGCCACCGTGTACTCCACGACGACCGGCGCCGGCGGCACCCAGACCCTGACCGTGCACGGCACCGGCCGGTTCGTGCGGATGTACGGCACCGCCCGGCACACCCAGTTCGGCTACTCCCTGTGGGAGTTCGCCGTCTACGGCACCTACGCGCGCACCGGCTGCGCCGCCGCCGACAACGCCCGCGGCCGCCCGGCGACGGCCTCCTCGACCGAGGGCGCCGCGACGCCGGCGTCGGCGGCCGTGGACGGCAACCCGGGCACTCGATGGTCGAGCGCGTTCAGCGATCCACAGTGGATCCAGGTCGACCTCGGTGTCACCCGGCGGCTGTGCCTGATCGTGCTCAACTGGCAGAACTCCTACGCCTCCGCGTTCTCGATCCAGACCTCCGCCACCGGTACCGGGGGATGGACCACGGTCTACTCGACGACCACGGGCCCGGGCGGGCTGCAGGTGCTGCCCGTCGGCGGGACCGGCCGCTACGTGCGGGTGCTCGGCACCGCCCGGCACACGCAGTACGGGTACTCGCTGTGGGACTTCGAGGTGTACGCCGCCGCCGACGCGCCGATCCTCGGCGCCTTCGAGGCGGAGAGCCTCGACGGCTACGGCAACAACCCGGGCGCCGCGAACCGCGGCCAGGCCGGCACCGTCTACCGGCGCGTCGGCGCCGCCCGCTACGCCGACGGTAAGAGCCGGCCCGTGTCGGGGCCGAACGCCCGCGCCGTGTCCAACCGGATCTTCAACGACACCAACGTCAACGTGTTCTCCGAGCGCGGGGTCACCCAGTGGGGCAACGTGTGGGGCCAGTTCATCGACCACACGATCGGCCTGCGCGACGAGGACGGCGAGGCGGCCGACATCCCGTTCGACCCGGCTGACCCCCTCGAATCGTTCACCGACGACCTCGGCGTGATTCCCTTCAGCCGTACCGCGGCCGCGCCCGGCACCGGCGTCACGAACGCCCGCCAGCAGGTCAACACCGTCAGCTCGTACATCGACGCCTGGGCCGTATACGGCGGCACCCAGCAGCGCCTCGACTGGCTGCGCGACGGCCCCGCCCTGTTCCTGCCCGGCGGCTACCTGCCCCGCGCCGACAGCCGCGGCAACGCCGGCACCGCACCGGCCATGCAGGTCGACGGGCGGCTGCTCGCCGTGCCCGGCCGCGCGGTCGTGGCCGGCGACGTGCGTGCCAACGAGAACATCGCGCTGACCGCCGTGCAGACCCTCTTCGCCCGCGAGCACAACCGGATCGTGTCCCTGCTGCCCGCGACAATGTCCGCACAGGACAAGTTCGCGATCGCCCGCGCCGTGGTCATCGCCGAGCAGCAGTACGTCACCTACAACGAGTTCCTGCCGGCGATGGGCGTCGCATTGCCGGCCTACGCCGGGTACAACGCGGGCGTCGACGCCTCCGTGTCCAACGAGTTCGCCACTGTCGGCTACCGCGCGCACAGCCAGATCCACGGCGAGATCGAGGTCGAGGCCGACGCCGGGCGGTACAGCGCGGCGACGCTCGACGCGCTGCGGGCACAGGGCGCCGAGATCGCGGCCGGCGCCGGCGAGGTCACCGTCGCGATCCCGCTGAACGTCGCCTTCTTCAACCCCGACCTCGTGCCGATGCTGCAGCTCGGGCCGCTGCTGGAGGCGATCGGGAGCGAGTCGGAGTACCGCAACGACGAGCTCATCGACAACCAGCTGCGCAGCGTGCTGTTCCAGGTGCCGGTGAGCGGCAACCCGGAGTGCCTCGACGGGCCGGGCCTGCCGGAATGCTTCGACGGCGTCGTCGACCTCGGCGCGATCGACCTGCAGCGCGGCCGCGACCACGGCATGCCCAGCTACAACCAGCTGCGGGCGGCCTACGGGCTGCCGGCGAAGACGTCGTTCACCGCGATCACCGGCGAGGCGACCGACGCGTTCCCGGCCGACCCGCTGCTGACGCCCGGACACGAGATCGACGACCCGAACAGCCTCGACATCGTGTCGCTGTTCGACATCAACGGCAACCCGACCACCGTGGCGAACGACGACGCCACGCGGGTCGTGCGCCGCACCACCCTCGCCGCCCGGCTCAAGGCGACCTACGGCAGCGTCGACAACCTCGACGCGTTCACCGGCATGCTCGCCGAGGCGCACACGTCCGGCACGGAGCTGGGCGAGCTGCAGCGGGCGATCTGGGCGGAGCAGTTCGCCGCCCTGCGCGACGGCGACCGGTTCTTCTACGACGGCGACCCGCTGCTGCCCTACCTCCTCGACCACTACGGCATCGACTACCGCCACACCCTGGGGCAGCTGATCGCCCTCAACACGGACGTGCCCGCGGCAGAGCTCCCGGCGAGCGTGTTCCGCCTGCATTGATCGCTTTGGCAACGAATGGCAAGTCATTACGGCCTTACGCAGCGCAGTGATAGCGTCGCCCCCACGGAAAGCGCTCTCCTCGCTCCGTCGAACCGTCAAACCCTTCCGCCACAAGGGTTTTCGCGACGCTAACCCGCCAGTCATCACGAGGAGTCGGCATGAAGCAACTCCGCATGTCCGCCGCCGCCCTGCTGCTCGCCCTCGCAGCGCTCGGGCTGTCGGCCGCGCCCGCCAGCGCGGCCGACATCCCCGCCGCGCCCGAGGAGCTCGAGCTGCACGCCGGTGCGGACTCGTCCATCACCATCGAGTGGCCCGCCGTGCCCGGGGCCACCAGCTACCGCATCTACCGCGGCACCGCCTCCGGCGCCGAGGGCACGACCCCGATCGCCACGACCGACGACACGGAGTACACCGACACCGGCCTGAGCCCGACGCCGATCTACTTCTACCAGGTCACCGCCGTCAACGCGGCCGGCGAGTCGGCGCGCTCCGACGAGGACGCGTCGAAGACCCCGCCGCCGATCGGCACCGGCGGCAACGTCCCCGGCGTGCAGGTCGGCAACTCGCTCGTCTTCTACTGCAAGGACGCCCTGCGCGGCGGCTTCGACTGGTTCCAGACCCTGACCGGCTGGTTCCCGAGCGTGCTGGGCTCCTCCGGCGCCGACTCGCCGGGCGACCAGGTCGTGGACATGGCCTACGCCCAGGAGGGGACGATGACGTTCAACAACGTCGTGGTGCCCACCGCCGGGCTCTACACGGTCGACTGGCGCTACGCCTTCCAGGGCGGGCTGTTCCCCGGCGTCAACAACCGGCAGATGGGCCTGCGGGTCAACGGGCAGGTCATCACCACGACGCAGAGCTTCCCGATCACCGGCAGCTTCGACGTGTACCAGCACTCGGCGCTGCAGGTCCAGCTCCGCGCCGGGGTCAACTCCATCCAGCAGTTCGCGGTCTCCGACCACGGCCTGTCCCGCGTCGACGAGCTCATCGTCACCCCGGCGACGGCCTCCTCGCCGAGCGCCCCGGTCAACCTGCGTGCCACGCCCGGCGCCGCTTCGGTGACGCTCAACTGGACGGGCAGCGCGAGCGGCGCGCCGACGTCCTACCGGGTGTACCGCGGCACGAAATCGGACGGCGAGGTCACCACGCCGGTGGGCACGGTCTCGGGCACCACGACGACGTTCACCGACACCGGCCTGCAGAACGGCAAGCTGTACTTCTACTTCGTCGACGCCGTCAACGCCGTCGGCGGCTCGCCGAACTCCAACGAGGTGAGCGCCACTCCGGCGGCGGCGCCCACGGCCCCCGCGGCGCCGACCGGCCTCGTGGCGACGGGCGCCAACAACGCGGTCGGCCTGACGTGGAACGCGAGCGCCGGCGCGACGAGCTACAGCATTCTGCGCGGCACCACGCCCGGCGGCGAGTCGGCGACCCCGATCGCCACGTCGGCGACCAACTCCTTCACCGACACGACCGTCACCAACGGCACGACCTACTACTACAAGGTCCGCGCGGCCAACTCCGCCGGCACGTCCGCGGCCTCGGCCGAGGCACACGCGACCCCGGCGGCCACGGGCGGCGGCCTGCTGCTGTCCCAGGGCCGCCCGGCGACCGCGTCGTCGGTGGAGAACGCCGGCCTGGTCGCGGCGAACGCGGTCGACGGCGACGGCACCACCCGCTGGTCGAGCGCCTTCTCCGACCCGCAGTGGATCCAGGTCGACCTCGGCGCCTCGCACGCCGTCAACCGCGTGGTGCTGAACTGGCAGAACTCCTACGCCGCGGCGTTCCAGCTCCAGACGTCCGCCGACGGCCTCACGTGGACGACGATCTACTCGACCACGGCCGGCCCCGGCGGCGTCCAGGACCTGACCGTGTCGGGCACCGGCCGCTACGTGCGCATGTACGGCACCGCGCGGCACACGCAGTACGGCTACTCGCTCTTCGAGTTCCAGGTCTACGGCACCTGATCCGGCGCGGCGGCGGGGTCCTCGGCGGGCCCCGCCGCCGTCACACGAACGACCAGACCTGGTAGCGCACCGAGACGTCGACCATGCTCTGCTCGTCGCCGAGGTCGAGCCAGGACGGCTGCCCGCAGCCGGTGAGGGACATCCAGCCCGAGCTGCCCTCCGCGATCGGGCTGTTGTCCAAAGCGGAGCCGTCGAACGGGTTGACGAACTGGGCGCGGACCGTCGCCGGGCGGGTCGTGCGCCAGACGACCAGGAAGCGCAAGACGCCGCAGTGGTTGCTCGGCGACGGGAAGTTGGAGACGAGCCCCGGTGTCTTCCCGTCGTACAGCCGGACCATGATCGTGGTGTCCTGCGCGAGCTCCCACCCGGACAACTTGGTCGGCAGCTCCGGCAGGGCCTCCGGGTCGATGCCCGGCAGCGCGTGCACCGACGCCTGGGTGTCGTCGGCCGGCCACTGCGGCCGCGTCGCCGCGGACGTCGGCGGCGGCGCGGACGACGCGCCCCGGGCGGCGGCGTGGTCGACCGGCCCCGCGCCCCGGTCCCACGGCCGCCAGGCGACGACCCCGACGGCGACCGCGATCACGGCGACCAGCCCGGCCGCGACCGCCGCACGCCTGTTGCGGCGTCGCGAGGCGGGCGCGGCGACGGCCGGCGGTTCGGCCGGCACCGGCACTGGCGCCGCGGAGACCGGCTCCCGGCGGGACAGGGCGGCGCCCTCCGCGACGGCCAGCTCGGGCTGCTCGAGCACGACCGGCGCGGAGCCGAGGGCCGTGTGCAGCATGGTGGCCACGAGCGGGATGCGGCTCGCACCGCCGACGAGAAACAGCTCGGCGCCGCGGGGCACGGTGCGCTCGGTCAGCGCGACCGCCGCGGCCAGCAACGGCGCGGCGATGCCGTCGAACTGCTCGCGGGTCAGGTGGGTGACCGGCAGGCCGGGGACGTGCACCTCGGCCAGGGCGGCGCGGCTCAGGGTCTCCTTCGCGGCCCGGGCCTGCGCGAACAGCTCCACGCGGGTCGTCGCGTCCAGGCCGTCGAGGTCGTGCCCCGCCGGTGCGAGCAGGAATCGCGCCACGGCGGCGTCGAGGTCCGCGCCGCCGAGGTCGGCCAGGCCCTCGCTGGCCAGGACCAGCGGCCCGGCGGCGCCCTCGCCGACCACGGCCACGTCGACGGTACCGCCGCCGAAGTCGAACACGGCGAGGGGTGCCGCGCTGCGGCGCCTGCGGGCGAATGCGGCCGCGGCGGCGATCGGCTCGGGGATGAGGCCGGCGACGCGCATGCCGGCCCGCTCGGCCGCCTGCTGCAGCACGGCCCGGCGGGGGCCGCCCCACGCGGCGGGGTGGGTCAGCACGACCGGCGGCAGGTCCCCGGCGACCCGCGCCGCCTCCTGCGCGACCCGGGCGAACACGGCGGCGATGAGGTCGGCGACCGGCCATTCGCGATCGTCGAGCAGCACGGCGCCGTCGTCGATGCGCTGCTTCGGTGCCGGCTCGAGGCGCTGCGGCGCGGTGCGCCCGAGCCGGGTCGCGTCGGCGCCGGTGTACACGATGCCGGAGGGGTGGGCGAAGACGTTGGACGGCAGCAGGGGAGTGCCGTCGAACAACAGCTGGCGGAGGGGCTGGTCCGGCGCGGCGAGGACGGCGACGGTGTGCGTGGTGCCGAAGTCTACGGCGAGCGTCGTCATGCGGTGTGTACGGTGAGGAAGTCGGTCAAGGCAGGCAGAACGATCGATTTCGACACGCCGCTGAGCATAGCGACGCCGTGCTCCGTTCCGGGCACCACCACCACGCGCTTCTCCTTCGCCGGCATGACCCCGGCGAGCTGTGCGGCGACGTCGGCGCAGTGCATCGGGTCGTCCTGCGCGGCGATGAACAGCACCGGCACGGCGACCTGCGCGGCCGCCTCGGCGACCGGCCGGCCCGACCTGCCGGCGATGTAGAGCGTGTCCTCGCCGGAGAGCCACGCCAGCCCGTCCACCGCCGGGCTCACGCCGGCCGCGCCGAAGGTGGCGATGTTCGCGCCGTTGGATGCGCCGACGAGCACCACATGCGTGGCGCCGGCGCCGCGCAGCACGCCCGCGAAGTGACCGATCTCTGCGACCGGGTCGAGGCCCGGATCCCAGATCAATACCTGGTACCCCTTTGCGGCGAGCTCGCGGCCGAAGGGCAGCCACTGGCAGATGTTGCCGCCGTGCTCCGGCGTCAGGACGACGCCCCGGGCGCCGGAGCCGAGCCGGATCGCGGTCACCGTGGTGATCTCGCTCTCGCGCAGCTCGGCGGGCACGCCGTCGCCCGGTTCGACGCACCCGTCGAGCCGCGACGGGGAAGGTTTCACGGAAGGTGCGGCCGAGGGGGCTGGGTGCTCGGCGCACGCCCCGAGCAGGACGATGAGCGCCACACCGGCCGATAGCGCGGTTCGCATGCCAGGGATCGTAACCGATGTATGGCGACAGTGGTTACATCGGATTCGCGGGGCGATAATGAACGGGTGCCGACCGCCCGACGCCCCGCTCACGCCCCGAACGATCTGGACGTGCTGCGCGACTTCGTCAACGCGAGCGATCCCGGCGCCGAGCGGGTGGCGGCGTTCCGGCGGACGGTGCGCGGGCTGCTCGCCGCCAACGCCGAGCTGGGCGAGCCGGGCAGGTGGCTGGCCGATTTCAATGCGACGCTGGACTGGCTGGGTGCGGCGCCGCGGCTGCATTCCGCGCGGCGAACGGGCATCGCGGTAGTTCCGGGCGGCGAGGCCCGCGCCACGATCGGGCGGCTGGCCGCGATCGTGCTCGACGCGGTCAACGCCGGCACGTTCCCGCGCTTGAAGCTGTGCGCCAACCCGGAGTGCGGGCGGGCGTTCTACGACCACGGGCGCAACGCGGCCGGGCGCTGGTGCGACATGGCGGTGTGCGGCAACCGGGCGAAGGTGGCCGGCTACCGCAGCCGCCGCCGCACCGCCGGCGGCGACGGGCCGGCCGACCGGCCGCACTCGATCGACGAGGCCATGACCCGCATGGCCATCCGAGACCCGCGGTGAAGTGGCTGCACGCCCAGAACTACGCCAACCTCGGCATCTCCTGCCACCCGACCGCCGCGGGCCAGGCCGGCGGCTTCCACCCGGTCTTCGGCGCCGCCGCAGGCTAGTCAGTCGGCTGCGCTGACGTACACCCAGGCCCGCGCCCCCGAGGCGAGCGTCACCAGAACGCGGTGGTAGTCGTCGACCTCGTAGGTGTCGGCGGCGGCCAGGAGAAGAGCACTGGCATGACCGTGATCTTCGCAGGTCCCTATTCCGCGGGGGTGCGGTAGACGGCGAAGGTCGTCTCGCGGCGGATCCGGAAGCCCAGCGCGTGGTACAGGCGGATGGCGTTGGTGTTGGTGGCGGCGGCGTGCAGCAGGACCTGGTCGCCGCGGGAGCGGATGTTGTGCGCCACCGCGCGCACCAGCCGCGCCGCCAGGCCCTGGCCGCGATGGGCCGCGTCGGTGCACACCGCGCTGATCTCCGTCCACCCGGGCGGGTGCAGGCGCTCGCCGGCCATCGCGACCAGCCTGCCGTCGCGGCGGATCCCGAGGTACGTCCCGAGCTCGAACGTCCGCGTCCGCCACGGGCCGGGGTTGGTGCGCGCGACGAGCTCGCTCATCTCGGCGGCGTCCGCGGCGCCGAGGACCACGGCGTCCGTGTCCGGCCGGGCGTCGACGCCGTCGTCGACCATCTGCACGCCCTTGCCCTGGGTCACCGGCTCCCAGCCGGGCGGCGGGGAGACGTCGGCGCCGGTGATCGGCACTTCGACGCTGGAGCCGACGAGGGAGGCGAGGTCGCGCCAGACGTCGCCGTCGCGGTCGTCGGGCAGGCCGACGAACACCGACACGTCGGGGAGGTAGCGGCGGGCCGCGCCGTGTGCCTGCGCGAAGTGGGCGTGCGGTCCGTTCAGCGAGTGCCAGGCGGGGTTGTCGAGCACGGTGTACCGGTCAATGTCGGTCATGGTGAGCAGCCTCTAATTACTATCTAACCGATCGGGATTGACAACTTATCGCGAACGTTCCTATCTTGCCAATAGGCGGTTGCCGAGCGGAGCGCCCGCGTTGTCCACAATGGAGCCACTCGCATGAGCGAGCCCGTAGCCCTGCAGGTAGTACCGAGACCCTCGCCGACGCTCGACCCGCAGGTCGCGCTGCGCCGCGTCACGCCCCGGCTTCGCCCGTGGCGGTGGCTCGTCAGCGCGGTCGTGCTGGTGGTGCTGGCCCAGTTCGTCTGGGGCATCTTCACCAACAGCCACTACGAGTGGCACAAGTTCTGGCCGTTCTTCACGCGCGAGTCGATCCTCGACGGGGTCGTGGTGACGCTCGAGGTCGTCGGCCTGAGTGCGGTGTTCGGGCTGCTGCTCGGCGTGCTCGTCGCGCTCGGCCGGCTCTCGACCAACCCGCTCATCGGCGGCCTGGCCTGGGCGTACGTGTGGTTCTTCCGCGCGCTGCCCCTGCCGCTGCTGCTGATCATCACGTTCAACTTCTCGTACTTCTACCCCCGCCTCGGTGTCGGCATCCCCTGGGGACCGGTCTTCGCCGACGTCGAGACCGCGAGCCTCACGCCGCTGGCCATCGGAGTCATCGCGCTGAGCCTCAACGAGGCGGCGTACGCGGCCGAGGTCATCCGCGGCGGCATCCTGTCGGTCGAGCACGGCCAGATCGAGGCGGCCAACGCGCTCGGGCTGTCCAAGGCCCGGCAGCTGCGCCGGGTGGTCCTGCCGCAGGCGCTGCGCTCGATCGTCCCGGCGTACGGCAACCAGCTCATCGGCCTGGTCAAGGCCAGCTCGCTCGTGTACTACGTGTCACTGCTCGACCTGTTCGGCGCCGTGTTCGTGCTCGAGTCGCGCCACCCCGAGTCGCTCGTGCCGATCCTCATCGTCGGCGCCGCGTGGTACCTGCTGCTCACCGCCGCGCTGTCGATCCTGCAGTTCTACGTCGAGCGCTACTTCGCCCGCGGTACCGCGCACGCGCAGCCACCCACGCCGGTTCAGCGGCTGCGGCGGCTGCTGACCCCGCGAGGCGTCCGATGACTGCGGCGGCGCTGGAGATACGCAACGTGCACAAGTCCTTCGGCCCGCGCGAGGTGCTCCGCGGCGTCGACCTGACCGTCCCGGCCGGCGGCGTCGTGGCGATCCTCGGCCCGTCCGGGTCGGGCAAGTCGACGCTGCTGCGCACGATCAACCACCTCGAGCGGCCCGACCTCGGCTACGTCGCCGTGCGCGGCGAGCTCGTCGGCGTCGAGGTCCGCGGCGCCCGGCTGCACGAGCTGCCCCTGCGGGCGGTGCGGCGCCAGCGCACCCGGATCGGCTTCGTCGCGCAGAGCTTCAACCTGTTCCCCAACCTCACCGCGCAGGAGAACGTCGCCGAGCCGCTGGTGGCACACCGCCGGCTGGCCCGGCCCGGCGCGCGCGAGCGGGCGGTCGAGCTGCTGTCCCGCGTCGGCCTCGGCGACCGCGGCGACGCCTACCCGCGCCAGCTCTCCGGCGGCCAGCAGCAGCGCGTCGCCATCGCCCGCGCCCTGGCCCTCGAACCCGACCTGCTGCTCTTCGACGAGCCGACCTCCGCGCTCGACCCCGAGCTGGTCGGCGAGGTGCTCTCGGTGATCCGGCAGCTCGCCGCCACGGGCACCACCCTCGTGATCGTCACCCACGAGATCGGCTTCGCGCGCGAGGTCGCCGACACCGTGGCGTTCATCGACGGCGGCGTGATCGTCGAGCAGGGGCCGCCGTCGCTGGTGCTCGACAACCCGCAACAGCCCCGCACCCGCGAGTTCCTCTCCAAGGTGCTCTGAGTTGAAGGAGAACCATGTCCACCGCTAGACCATTCGCTTCCGCGGCCCTCGCCTTCGCCCTCGTCGCCGGCCTCGCCGCCTGCGGCGACGACGACGCCGGCAAGGCCGAGGCCGCCGCACCGGCCGGCACGGTGAGCATCGGCGCGCAGGCCAAGGGCATCGGCAAGCCCACCGAGCTGAAGGTCGACAAGCAGCAGAGCATCGCCGACGAGGTACCCGCTGCGATCAAGGCCGACGGCAAGCTCAGCATCGGCCTCGGCGCCCTGCCGACCGGCTTCCCGCCGCTGGCCTTCGTCGGCGACGACGACAAGACGGTGACCGGCGCGGAGCCCGACCTCGGCCGCCTCGTCGCCGCGGTGCTCGGCCTGAAGCCGGAGTTCAACAACGACACCTGGGACAACCTGTTCGTCGGCATCGACTCGGGCAAGAACGAGGTCGGCTTCTCCAACATCACCGACACCGAGCAGCGCAAGGAGAAGTACGACTTCGCCTCGTACCGGCAGGACAACCTGGGCTTCGCCGTGAAGGCGGGCAACAGCTGGAACTTCGACAAGAACTACCAGAACCTGGCCGGCCTGAAGGTCGCCGTCGGCGCCGGCACCAACCAGGAGAAGATCCTCGTCGCCTGGCAGGACAAGCTCAAGGCCGAGGGCAAGGCCCTGGACATCAAGTACTTCGCCGACACGCCCAGCACGTTCAAGGCCCTCGTCTCCGGCCAGATCGACGCGTACTTCGGCCCGAACCCCGGCATCGCGTTCCAGATCAGCCAGACCCAGGGCACCGCCGACGCCGTGCGCAACGCGGGCGTCTACTCCGGCGCCGGCGAGTCGCTGCAGGGCCTGATCGCGGCCACCACGAAGAAGGACAACGGCCTGGTGAAGGCGCTCGCGGACGCGATCAACTACTTGATCCAGAACGGGCAGTACAAGCAGTGGCTCGCCGCGTACAACCTCGACACCGAGGCGCTGAGCACCTCCCAGGTGAACCCGCCCGGCCTGCCGAAGTCCAACCTCTGAGCAGTGCTGTTCACTAGCTCGCTGCGCTCGCCCGGGGGAGCTCCGCTCCACCCGAACCCCTCAAGAACTGCGGCGGCGCGCCCGGCGCACGAGGAGGTGCTCAGCGCCTCGCGCGGTTGGCGGACGGGCGCGCCGGGCGGGTCAGTGCGCGGCCCGGCGGACCAGCGTGCGGGGGCGGACTCGCCGCCGCAGCCGGCGGGCCGTGCAGTGTCAGCCGTGCAGGCGGTGCAGAATCTGCCGGCAGGCCTCGGCGCACCTAAGCGTTGCCTGCGAGCAGATCCGGCAGTGCTCGTGATGGTTCGCGTGCTCGGCGCACAGTTCGGCGCTGTGCTCGCAGGCGATCACGCATGCCTCCAATTGCGCGCTGAGCAGTGCCGCGTCGCTGCCGCGGCTGATCAAGCGGCGGGTCGTCGCAACCGTGTCCGAGCAGTTCAGGTCGCGAATGATCGCGTCATGCAGCTCGCGTACGTCGTCCTCGCCGACCATCGCGGCCGCGCAGGCGGTGACGGCCTCCTCGCACTCCAGCATGGCGTCGATCGCCGCGGCCAGGCGCTCGCTGCTCACCTGGGGCCGGAAGCTCACCGAGAGGGTGTCTAGGAGTTGCCGGGTCCGGGGCATGGCGAACCTCCCGAATGCCGGGTGCTAGGACAGACCGCACCTACCACGAAACGGTCACTTCAAACCTCCCGCCGGGGGCAAACGCAGGGGGCAGGACGCAGGGCATGCGGATGTTGAGCCGGATCGGCCGGGTGCTTGCGTGGCGACCTTCGGCATCCTCGCGGCGACCGAGCCGCCGAGCCAGGCGGCGTTGGGGATGCAGCCGGTTCGGCAGCGACGTGGCCCACGCGGTGATGCCCGTTCATGCCGCCGCCATCCGCCGCCGGTGCAGCCGACGCGCCGCCGGCAGGAATTCGACGACGGCGATCGGCTGCGCGGCCGCACCCGTTGAGCGGTAGCCGTGACGCGGGCGACGGGCAGCGGCTTCCCGCCGGTGCGTGGCGAGCACTAGACTCGGCGGCCTACCGCCGTCCGCCCGGAGGTCTTCGGCGAGCCCCCGGGCCGTCCTTTGGAGGACCCGTGCGTCCCGTCTCGCCGAAGCAGCGTGCGGCATGAGCAACCGCACCCGGACCCGCCCGTCCGGCCGCGACTCTGCCCGTCGTGCGGCGCCGCCCCGCTGGATCTATCCCGCCCTCGCCGTCGCGGTGGCCGCAGGGGCGCTGCTCGGTGCGGTCACGTCCGATCCGCGCAGCGAGACCCAGAAGCGCATCGAT
Source organism: Dactylosporangium darangshiense (assembly GCF_039537565.1). Taxonomy (NCBI): domain Bacteria; kingdom Bacillati; phylum Actinomycetota; class Actinomycetes; order Micromonosporales; family Micromonosporaceae; genus Dactylosporangium; species Dactylosporangium darangshiense. Next base: position 202,287 of record NZ_BAABAT010000016.1, on the reverse strand, counting down.
GCGATGCAGGCCGCCGACGTCCAGCGCGACGCCGACCAGGTGGTCGCGCTGACCGACCAGGCCCGGCGCGTCCGTGACCTGCTCGGCTCGACGCTCGCCGGTCTGTACACAGCCCTGCCGCCCGGCAAGAGCCCCGGCCCGCTGGCCACACCGGGCCAGGCTGATGGCTGGAAGGCGGCCACCCGCCAGGCTGTCACTGAGTTCGCCAGCCCGCCGTCGGCCGGCACTGCCGTCAACGTCGCCCGGGGCGGGCTCTCCGCTGGGGCACGCCAGCTCGACCTCGCCGTCGACACCTACGCTGCGGCACTGAAGGCCGGCGACGACCAGCGCCCGGCGTTGCTCGCCCTGGCCTCCCGGCAGCGCGACAACGCCATCGCCAGCTGGTCGATCGGCGCGACCGAGCTGGACCTGCTCAACATCGACACCGGCCACGGCCACCAGCACGTGTTCCTGCCGAGCGCGCCCGATCAGGGTGCGATGACCGCCGACGGCGAGCGCGAGGGCACGTGAGCCGGCTGCTGGCGAGCAGCCGCACGGCGAGCGTTGTGAGCCGGCTCGCCGGGCGGTGCTGAGGGCCACCGCCCGGCGGCGCTTGCCGGTCAGGCTGTGATGGGCGATTGGGCGTGAGCGGGCGGCAGGGTGGCCCACCCGCGCGCTCGGCGGCGGGCGCCGATGAGTCGGCAGACGAGGTAGATGGTGAAGGAGATGGTGGTGACGTATGGGCTGATCGGGATGCTGCTGCCGAGGGCGAGCAGGATGCCGCCGACCGTCGAGCCGACCGCGAAAACGACGCTGAGCAGGGTGCCGAGCAGCGGCGAGGCGGTGACGTGCATGGCTGCGGCGGCGGGGGTGACGAGGATGCTGAGCACGAGGAGCGCGCCGACGATCTGGACCGACATCGCCACGGCGAGCCCGAGCAGCAGCATGAACACCGGTGACAGCGCGGCGACCGGGACGCCGCGGGCGGCGGCGAGGCCGGGGTCGGTGCTGGCGAAGCTCAGCGGGCGCCAGATCAGCGCGAGGCCGAGCAGCACGATCGCCGAGGTTACGACCAGCCACGACAGCTGGGGTGTGTCGACCGCAACGATCTGCCCGGTCAGCAGGCCGAACTTGTTCGCAGCCCGGCCCTTGTAGAGCGCGAGGAACAGCACACCGAGGCCGAGCCCGAAGGGCATCAGCACGCCGATGATCGAGTTACGGTCCCGGGCCCGGTTGCCCAGCGCGCCGATGACCACCGCGGCCAGGATCGAGCCGACCAGTGAGCCCACCACCACGTTCACGCCGAGCAGGAGCGCGCCCGACGCGCCGGCGAAGGACAGCTCGCTGATGCCGTGCACGGCGAACGGCATGTCGCGTTTGATGACGAAAGTGCTGATCAATCCGCCGACGACGCCGAGGATCGCGCCGGCGATGAGCGAATTGTGCACGAGCGTCAGCAGCTGCGGGTAGTCGGTGAAGTTGAAGATGCGGTGCCAGATGTCGGAGGGATCGGTCACGCGGCACCACCGGCAGCCGCCAGGGCGTGATCCGCGTCCGGCGCGGTCTCAGGCAGACCGGCGACGACGATCCGGCCCCCGGTGTGGATCACGTCGATGGGCATACCGTACAGCTCGCTCAGCGTGGCCGAGTTGAGCACCTGCTCGACCGAGCCGACCCGGAACTGGCCGCTGGCCAGGTAAAGGACCCGGTCGACGTAGGGCAGGACGGGGTTGATCTCGTGGGTGACGAAGACGACGGCGGTGTCGCTGGTGCGCCGCCGGCGGTCGACGAGGGCGGTGACGGTGCGCTGGCTGCGCATGTCGAGCGAGAGCAGGGGTTCGTCGCACAGCAGCAGCTTCGGGTCGGCGACGAGGGCCTGCGCGATGCGGACGCGCTGCTGCTCGCCGCCCGAGAGCAGCCCGATGGGCATATCCGCGAACGGGGTTGCGCCGACCGCGTCCAGGACGGCCTCGATCTTGCGTCGGCGGCCGGGGCCAGGCCAGCCGATGCCCCACCGGTGACCGTCGAGTCCTTGGCCGACGACGTCGCGGACGCGCAGCGGGACGAGCGGGTCGACGTGGCGCTGCTGCGGCACGTATCCGATGTCGTCGCGGCCCCGCCGGGGTGGGTGCCCGGCGACCAGGACCGTTCCGGTGTCCAGGCGTTGCAGGCCGAGGATGGCGCGCAGCAGGCTGGTCTTGCCGGAACCGTTGGCGCCGAGCACGGCCAGGAACTCGCCCGGCTCGACCTGGAGGTTCAGGCCCGACCACAGGCACCGCCGGCCGTAGCGCAGCGACGCGTCGCGCAACGCCAGGGCCGGGGCACTGGCGTGCGCGACAGCGCTCACCGCCGGAGTGGTGCGGGTATTCATCGCAGCGCGGTCTCGATCGCCGACAGGTTGCCGCTCATCCACGAGATGTACTCCTTGCCGTCGGGCAGCGTCTCGGTCACCGGCACCACGGCGATGTTGTTCGTCTTGGCCGCGTTCAGCATCTTCTCGGTCTCCGGGCCGGTGGTCTGCTCGTTGTAGGCCAGCAGCTTGACCTCCTTGTGCGCGAAGAGGTCGAGTGTCTCCTGCAGCACGTTCGCCGGGACGTCGGTGCCTTCTTCGATAGCCTCGCTGAACTCGTCGGGCGTCTTGTTCTCCAGCCCGCACGCTTCCAGCATGTACAGCGGCACCGGCTCGGTGATGGCCGCTCCGGCGCCCGTGTGGGCCGCCTTGATCGAGGCCTCCCTGGCCTCCAGCTGCTGCATCTTCTGCTTGAAGGTGGCGGCGTTGGCGGTGAAGGTCGATGCGCCCGCAGGGTCGGCCTCGGCCAGCGCGGCGGCCAGCTGGTCGGCGAGCTTCTCGATGGTGGGGAAGTCGTACCAGACGTGCTCGTTGAGATTCTTGCCGCCGGTCGCCTTCTTACCCGAGATGTCGACGACGTTGAGCACCTTGGCGGAGTTGCCGGCCGACTTGAGCATGGTGTCGACGAAGTCGTCGTAGCCGCCCCCGTTCTCGATCACCACCCTGGCCTTCGACAGCGCCAGCTGGGTGCGGGTGTTCGCCTCGTACGAGTGCGGGTCGGCGTCAGGGTTGCTGATGATCGACGTGACCGAAGCCCGGTCCCCGGCAATCTGCTTGGCGATGTCGCCGTAGACGTTGGTCGACGCGACCACCGGCACCGCCGCGGCCGCGCCCGCCGAACTGGCCGACGCCCCGGCGGGCTGGTCCGACGCGGACGAGCCACAGGCCGCCAGGAACATCGTCAACGAGAGCGCACCGGCGCCCCACCAGCCCAGAGTTCGACGTGACACTACTATCGCCCACCCTCCACCGCGTATTCGTAATGAAATCCGTTTCCATCAGGACCATAAGGCAACTGGCTTTGACGGACAAGCCACCGGATGTGATCTCGTGCGGACCGGCCGACGTTCGCACCGCGGGCCGGCGTCCCGATGTCGGAAGCCGGCCCGAAGCATTGTCGTAAGCGCATAACCGCATGCGGGCGTTCCGCTTCAAGCGCTCGAGGCGGAACGCCCGATAGTCGAGATCAGTTTGTGTGTCGCGCGGTTGCTGTTCGTGGGTTCCGCTTGACTGTGGAATTGAAAACCGATACCAACAAGGGGTGAAAGCTGCCTTCGTCGGCAAGGGTGGCAGCGGCAAGACCACCCTTGCCGCACTGTTCTGCCGGTTCCTCGGGGTCCAGGACGCCCCGCGCGTGCTGGCCTTCGACGCCGACATCAACCAGCATTTGGCCGTGGCGCTCGGCGCCGATCCTGACGAGGCCGCGCTGCTGCCGGCCCTCGGCGATCATCTCGAGGAGATCAAGGAGTACTTGCGGGGGAGCAACTCGCGCATCGAATCCGCGGCGGCGATGCTGAAGACGACGCCGCCCGGGCCCGGGTCGCGGATTCTGCGCGTTGACGGGCCGAATCCGCTGTACGAGCGGCTGGTCCGGCCCTTCGGCGGAGTGCGGCTGGCCGCGACCGGCCCGTTCGCCGCCGACGACCTCGGGGTGGCCTGCTATCACTCGAAGGTCGGCGCGGTGGAGCTCATGCTCAACCACCTGGCCGACGGGCCCGGCGAATACGCGGTGGTCGACATGACCGCGGGTGCCGACTCGTTCGCCTCCGGGCTGTTCACCCGGTTCGACCTCACCTTCGTGGTGTGCGAGCCGACGGTGCGCAGCGTCGGGGTGTACAGCCAGTACGTCGGCTACGCCCGCGACCACGACGTGCGGGTCGCCGTCGTGGGCAACAAGGTCGACGACGCCGACGACGTGGCGTTCCTGCGCGACGAGGTCGGCGATGACCTGCTGTGCTGGATCGGCCGGTCCGGCTTCGTCAAGGCGACCGAACGCGGCCGGTTCCTGCCGATCGACGAGCTGGAGCCGAGCAACGCGCAAGCCCTGGCCACGATGCGGGCGGCGCTGGACCGGTGCGGCAAGGACTGGTCCCGCTACGCGCAGCAGGCCGCCGAGTTCCACACCCGCAACGCTCTCGCGTGGGGCAACGCCCGTGCCGGCGCCGACCTGACCGCGCAGATCGATCCGGGCTTCACCCTGGCGCCGGCGACCGCCGCCGCGCGCTGAGCACCGCAACCGAGGAGGAGCACATGTCGCTCAACGTCCCCACCGCCCTGCTGGAGCGCGCGGAGGCCGGCCCGGTCGACGACGCCGACTTCGTCGCCTGCGTGCGCGAGTCGCTGCCGTACGCCTGGGTCGTCATCAGTGGCGTCGTCGCCGACCTGCGGGCCGACGGCGGAGAGTTCGCCGACCACAGCGTCCCACCGCCGTCGGAGGCCGAGCGCGGCCAGCTGCTGCGGGCCCTGGCCAGCGACGCCATCCGGGGCGGCCTCGAGCGGCACTTCGGCGTGACGCTCGCCTTCCAGAACTGCCACCGCATTGCCGCGTTCACGCCGGACGCCGTGGGCGGCGAGCGGTACCGCGCGTTCGTCTCGCCGCGGGGCCAGCTGCTCAACCAGTCCCCGGAACTGCGTGACTGCTGAACCGCGGCACGACGCCGGGCCCGCCGGTGACGGCCCGGCGCTGCGGGTCAACCTGGTCGTGCGGCGAACCGCGGCGGGCCCTCGGCAACATCGAGCGTCTCGGCCGCGAGGTTCTCCCGCAGCTGCGCCGCCTACACTGAACACCTGGGCCGGACATATGGTGGGGTGGCAATGAATGACATGATCAGCGGTGCGTCCCGCAACACCCGGCAACGCTACGAAGTGCTCGCGCTGCTGGACGAGGTCGCGGACTTCCGCACGCCGCAGCAGCTGCACGCCCTGTTGCGCGAACGCGGGGCGCAGGTCGGCCTGACCACGGTGTACCGGACGTTGCAGCTGCTGCAGGAGGCCGGCGAGGTCGATGTGACCCGCCTGCCCGGCGGCGAGCAACTGTTCCGCCGCTGCGGCGCAAGCCACCACCATCACCTCGTCTGCCGCTCATGCAACGCCACCGTCGAGGTCCGCGGCCCGGCCGTGGAGCGCTGGACCGAACGCATTGCCGCCGAGCACGGCTTCACCGAGGTCGGGCACACCCTCGAGATCTTCGGCACCTGCTCGCGCTGCAGCCGCTGACCGTGACACTCCCGGCGGCGGCACGCGCACATCACGTCCAGCATCGCCCGCAGGAACGTGTCGCCGAGCCCGGCGGCGGCCCGGCCCTCATCGGGTGCCTACGAGCACCGGAAAGTGCCTCCTCAGGTCCCGCAGTAGCGCAACGGCGGCGGCACGCCACGGACACGGCATGCAGACATGGCAATGTGACATCTCGTTAAGTGAAATGAAAACGAGTATCGTCTGCGCGTCCATCTGGTTGTCGAGGAGCGCCGATGCCGACGCCGTATGCCGCGCACCACGAGCGGATCAGCGCGCTGTTCCGCGCCTTGTCCGCGCCGACCCGGCTGGCGATCGTCGAGCTGCTCGTCGCCCATCACCAGCTGCACGTGCACGAGATCGTCGAAGCGACAGGCGCGCCGCAGACCCTCACGTCACAGCATCTTCGGGTGCTGCGCCATGCGCGCCTGGTGGACCGGATCCCGGCCGGCCGTAGCGTGGTCTACCGCCTCGCCGACCCGCAGATCGCCGCGATCCTCGCCGCAGCGGTGCAGTTCTTCGGTGACCCGGGGTGACTGATCGCGGCCTGAGCGTGGGCTCGCCCGCGCGGATGGACGTGTATCCGCATCGGTCCGCGATGCAAGCGGTCCGGGCGTTCAAGGATCTGTTGCGTGAGCTGTACGTCGCGGCAGGCCGGCCTGCGTTGACGGCCGTCACCGAGCATGCCCGCATCCTTGCCGCCCAGGCCGGCGCCGGTCACGGACCGACCCGCACCGCCGTCGCGGCGATGCTACGCGGCGACTCGGGCGTACCCACCGAGTCTTATGCCGTACTCGTCGGCGCCGCGCTGGCTCTGACCGCTGGCCGCGACCCTGCCGTGGTCGGCGACCTCGTCCGTGCCGCATGGCACACCGCGCACACCACCAGCCGCACCCTGCGTGGCCGGCGGCCCGGTGTGCCGGTTGGCGACGCCGACCCGTTCGGGCTCGGTGTGCACCGCGTGGACGGCTCGTCGAACCTGCCGCCATATACCCGCCGGCCGCACGACGACGGAGCGGCCGGCATCGTCGCGCAGGCCCGATCCGGGACCACCCGAATCCTGCCGATCGTCGGACCGCCGGGCTCCGGCCGCGCCCGGACGGCGTGGGAGGCTGTCCGGTCGTTGCCCGACCTGTGGCGGATCTGGCGGCCCGACGTCGACCCTGCAGCCGCCGTGGCCGCGGCCGGACCGTACACGGTCGTATGGCTGACCGACGGTGCCGACCTGCTGCAGCCGGAGGCCGGACCCGCCCTGGCCGCGGCCATCCAGGTCCTTGCCGAGGCACCGGACCGCGGGCCTGTCCTGGTGGTGCTCATCCTCGGGCCCACACCGTGGGCTCAGCTCACCGACCCGCCGACGCCAGGCGAACCCGATCCCCACGCCGCCGCACGATCACTGCTTCGCGGCCAAGCCGTCGTCGTCCCCGCCACCTTCACCACTGCGGAGCTGGCCGCGTTGCGATCCGGCGCAGATCCGGTCCTTCGCCACGCCGCGGCCACCGACGACGGCCAGGTCACGCAGGTCCTGGCCGATGTGCAGGGTCGACTGCGTCGCTATCGGCAGGCGCCGGCGACGGTACGGGCGATGCTCGACGCCGCCGTCGACGCCCGCCGGTTCGGCCACCCACCGCGTATCCCGGCAGCGCTGCTGCGGCATGTCGTCGACGACGACGCTGCCGCACTCGCCGCGATCGCCTGGGCCACCGACGCCGGGCTTCTCATCCAGGACGCTCCCGCGGCCGATGCGGTCGGGCCGGCCTATCGGCTTGCCGACGCCGTGCACGATGCGGCCGCGTCCGAGCGGATGGCGATGTTCCCGCCGGCCGGGTTCTGGGATGCCCTCACCGCTACGGTCACCGACGCGGCCGTCCTGCGCACTGCCGGCGAACACGCTGAACGACGCGGCCGCACCGCCAGAGCAGCCCACATGTATCAACTCGCCATGCACGGTAGCGACGTCGCCGCGATCACCCGGTTGAGCATCCTTCGGGAGCGGACCGGCGATCACGGCGGCGCGGACGCGCTGGCCGTGCGCGCCGCGCGGCTCGGCCACGGGGCCGCGCTCGAGCGGCTCGCCGTCGCCGCCGACGAGCAGGGCGACGCCGGCCGGGCCGACGCCCTGGCGCACACTGCGGCCGGTACCGGCGACACGACCCTGTTGTGCCTGCTCGCCGGGCGCTGTCCCGGTACGGCGCGGGCTGAGGACCTGTACCGGGCGGCCGCCGAGCAGGGCAGTGCGCCCGCCGCTGCCGAGCTCGCCCTCATCGCCCACGCGCGCGGCGACGCCGGCGATGTCCAGCGGCGCAGCATGCAGGCCGCGGCCGGTGGCGACACCAGCGCGCTGCGGCGCATCGCCGAGTGGCACCGCGCCGGCGGGGCGCTCGACCAGGCGGAGCGGTTCGCGGTCGCAGCGGCCCGGCAAGGCAGCGCCTTCGAGCATCGTGTCGTGCGGGAGGAGCAACGCTGGTTCGGCAAGCCGGAGGCGGCGGCGTCCCTGCTGGCGCGCATCGCCGATATCGACGGAGCGGCGCTGCGCCGGTTGCAGGCGGGCCAGGCGGTCAGCGTCACCCGGACCCTCGCGGCCGGGCTGCGACTGGCGTGCCGGCGGCACACCGGCCCCCTGCGCGCCCTGGCCGTCGACCGGCACCGTCACGGCGATCCGGCCGACGCGCTGCGGCTGGCGGTCATCGCGGCGCGGTGTACGGATCCGTCGGCGCTGACCGAACTCGCGATGCAGCTCGCCGCAGCCGCCGATGACGAGGCGGCGGTGCGGATGGCCGAGCGGGCCGCGTCCTTCGGCGACAGCACCGCACTGCGCCGGTTGGCCCGGCTCTTCCGCCGGCGGGGTGACGCGGATGAGGCGCTGCGCCTGCTGGAGCACGCCGCCGCCGGCGGCGACCCGGACGCGCTGTTCGACCTGGCTCGAACCCTGCACCAGCGCGGCGACACCGAGGCCGCCGAACCGCTGTACCGCGCAGCGGCACGCGGCGGTGTCGGTGACGCCGCCAACGCCCTCGCCCAGCTGCTGCAGGACACCGACCCCGCCGCTGCGGCCGGGTATGCCCAGCGGGCCGAACGGCTGGGCCATCCCACCGCCCAACGCGACCTCGGCCAGGCCCGCGAACGTGGCGGCGACCTGACGGCCGCGGCCGCGCTATACCGCCGGGCGGCCGACCGCGGCGACGACGTCGCGGCCCGCCTGCTGGCCCGGCTGTGGGACCGTCACCAGCACCGCGACGCCGCCATGCTGGCCACCGCAGCGGCCGGGCACGGCACCCCGGCCATCCTGCGGCACCTCGCCGACCTGCGCCGATCCGAACGCCCCGACGAGGCCGCGGCCCTGTCGTGGTCGGCGTATACGCACGGCGACCAGCAGGCACTGCTGCATCTGCCACACATGCGCGCCGAGGACGACGGCGACCCGGCCCGCGCCGAGCGCCTCGCCCTGGACACAGCCGTGCAGCACCGGCGGCGGGCCGTCGCCGACCTCGGCACAGTGCGGGCCCTGACCGGGGACGTTGCCGGCGCGGAACGGCTGTACCGCAAGGCGGCAGCAGCGGGCGTCCCGGCCGACCTCCGGCCGGTCATCCGGGCCCGACTGGCCGCCGATGCGCCGGTTCCCGACGCTGTCGCCGCACTGTATGAGCAGGCCGGAGCCCATCTGGTCATCGCCCGCCGCGATCTTGCCAACGGCGACCTGCGCCAGGCCGCGGCCCGCTGCATCCTGGCGGCCAATGCCGCCGACCCGGACGCGATCCCGCAGCTGGTCCGGCTCTACCGGCAGGCCGGGGACCGGGTCGCCGCGGACAAGGTCGAGCGGTACGGTCTGAGCGATGAGGGCGAGCCGGCCCCGGCGTGGTAGGGCGCGGGCCCGGGCAGCTGCCAAGGCAAGTACGCCGCGCACAGGCGGAGGTCGGCATGGACCTGTCGGGGTTCGAGCGGGTCACCCCGCAGCGGTTGGACGAGATGCGCGTGCTGGCGGCGCGGGTCGCGGCGATCCTCGGAGAGGCGGGACTGCCGGTGTGCTTGGCGCTGGAGACATTTAGTTCGCATCCCGACGAGTGGGGTGCGTCGGTCGGCATCGACGTCCAGGCGCCGGGCGAGGTGTCGGTCACGTGGGAGAACCCGGCGCCGTTGCGGCGGCGGTCGATCGATCGGTCCGGGGAACAGGACTGGACGCACCGGGACGTGCGGCTGAACGTCGAGGCAGCGATGGCGTTCGGTGCGGCGATCGCCGATGTGCTGCACGCCGCCGGCTACGACACGGGGCAGGGCGTCGACTTCGACCCCGCGGCCGTGTGGGTGCGGCCGCGCGCGTAACGCACAGCGCGCCGCAGCGCGTAACGCACAGCACCAGCTCGGCCCGGTGAGCGTCCACGCGTACATCCGGCCGGGGGTACGCGGTGGTCAGCCGGGCTGGACGCGACCGAAGCGGCTGCGATGGAAGACCAGCGGGGACGGCTCCGCCACGGCGGTGTGTTCCACGGCGACCAGGCGCAGCAGCACGATCGTGTGGTCGCCGGCGAGGACCTCGTCGTAGATGGTCGTGTCGAACTGGGCCAGGCCGTCGTCGAGGGTGAGCGCGCCGTCCGGCGTCGCCGTGGTGGACAGTCCGTCGAAGCGGCGCTCGACGGGGCCGGCCAGCTGGCGGGCGACGGCGGAGTGGTGATCGGCCAGGATGGTGACGCCGAGGTGGGCGGCGCGGCGCAGGTCGGGCCACGTCTTGGAGGCGTTGGCGATGGAGAACGACACGAGCGGCGGGTCGAGGCTCACCGAGGTGAACGAGCTCGCGGCCAGGCCGACCGGGACGCCGTCGACGATCGCGGCGACCGCCACCACGCCGCTGGGGTAGATGCCGAAGACCTCCCGCAGGCGGGTCGCGTCGAGGTCCTGGTTGGTCCGCAGTACCGTCATCATGCCTCCCTGATGGGCGCCGCACCGAACGGGACGGCGTAGGCCGGCGACCGGCCGGGGGCGGGGTGTCGCCAGAGGCCGCGCCGGGCCAGCTCGGGCAGCACACCCTCGCCGAACCGGTAGGCCTCCTCCAGATGCGGGTAGCCGGAGAGCACCAGCTCCGAGATGCCCGCGGCCGCGTACTGCTCGATCAGGTCGGCGATCTGTGCGTGGCTGCCGACGAGCGCGGTGCCCGCGCCGCCACGGACCAGGCCGACGCCGGCCCACAGGTTGGGGTACACCTCCAGGCCGTCCTTCGTGCCCCCGTTGAGGGCGAGCATCCGCCGCTGGCCCTCGGACTCGCTGCGACGCAGCCCGGCCTGCACCTTGGCGATCTGTTCCTCGGAGATGCCGGCCAGCAGCCGGTCCGCCTCCGCCCAGGCCTCCTGCGCGGTGTCGCGGGCGATGGTGTGCACCCGCAGGCCGAAGTCGAGGTGGCGGCCCTCCCGTTCGGCCAGCTTCCGCACCCGGTTGACCTTCTCGGCGACGGCGGAAGGAGGCTCGCCCCAGGTGAGGTACACGTCGGCGTGGCGGGCGGCGACGTCGAGCGCGGCGGGGGAGGAGCCGCCGAAGTAGATCCGGGGTGCCGGGTCGGGCAGCTGGGCCAGGACGGCGTCCTCGAGCGCGTAGTACTTGCCGTCGAACGTCACCGGCCGGCCGGTCCACAGCTCGCGGACGATCTGCAGGAACTCGCCGCAGCGCTCGTAGCGGCCGTCCTTGTCCAGGAAGTCGCCGAACATGCGTTGCTCGTGGCTCTCGCCGCCGGTGACGATGTTGAGCAGCAGCCGGCCGCCGGAGAGGTTCTGGAACGTGCCGGCCATCTGCGCGGCCAGGAACGGCGCGGTGAGGCCGGGCCGGAACGCCACCAGGAACTTCAGCCGCTCCGAGACGCCGGCGATCATCGCGGTGGTGATCCAGGCGTCCTCGCACCAGGCGCCGGTCGGGGTGAGGGCGGCCTCGAAGCCGAGCTGCTCGGCCGAGCGGGCGATCTGCCCGAGGTAGGCCACGGACGCGGGCCGGCCGCCGGAGTCGGCGGGGGTGCCGTGGCCGCCGCCGACGACCTGCCGGCCGTCGCCGCCGTTGGTGGGCAGGAACCAGTGAAACGTGAGCTCGGTCATCATACCTGTCCATGGTTGGGAGGCGGGGTACCGTCGACGGCCCAGCGGCCGAGGTGCTGGATCTTCCACGCGGCCGGGTCGTGCAGGGTATGGGTACGGGCGTTGCGCCAGTGCCGGTCCAGGCCGAGCCCGGCGGCGGCGGAGCGGGTGCCGGCCACCTCGAACAGCCGGCCGCCGGCCTCCAGCGCCGCCCGGGTGGTGGCGGCCCGGGCCGCGGCGACGGCGAGCGAGGCGGCGCCCGCCGACTCGGCGTCCAGGTGGGCGTCGGCGCGGTCGACGGCCCGGGCCGCCTCGGCCAGCAGCGCCTCGGCGCCGCGGACGGCCAGCTCGATCTCGCCGAACGCCTGCACGACGAGCGGGTCGTCGGCGGCCCGCTCCACGCCGGCGTCGGGGTAGGGGCGGCTCTTGTCGACGACGAACCGCGCGGCGTCGATCAGCGCCGCCCGGGCGATGCCGGCGTCGATCGCCGCGTGCAGCAGCTGGGCGAAGGCGCCATAGGTCTGCGGGCCTTCGAAGATGGTGTCGTACGGCGTGATGAGCTCCTCCGGCACGTCCACGTCGTGCAGCAGCACGGAGCCGCTGGCGGTGGTCCGCTGGCCGAGGGCGTTCCAGTCGTCGACGACCTCGAGGCCGTCGGCGTGCCGGTCGACCCACGCGACGTGCAGCGGCCCGTCGGGCCCGAGGTGGGCCAGAACCGGGATGCGGTGGGCGAGCAGTGCGCCGGTGGCGTAGAACTTGCGGCCGTTGAGCCGCCACCGCCCGGGGCCGGCCGCCGTCAGGGTCGTGCGGATGTCGCGGATGTGCCGGGTGCCGGCCTCCGACTGGGCGTTGCCGAGCCGCCGCCCGGCGAGCACCTCGCCGAACAGGCGCCGCTGCTGGGCGTCGGTGCCCTGCCGGCGCAGCTGGTTGACGTACACGAAATGGCTCTGCGGAATCTGCCCGATGTTCGGATCGCCGGTCGACAGCCGCCGCGTCACCTCGGTCACGACGGCCGCCGGCAGCCCGGGCCCGCCGTACTCGACCGGCACGGTGATGGCCAGCAGCCCGGTGCCGCTGAGCTTGTCGAGCTCGGCCAGCGGCAGGACCCGTCGCGCGTCGCGGTCGGCGGCGTCGCACGCGAACGCCTCGGCGAACTCGGCCGCGAGCGCCAGCGCCTCCTCCGGGGTCATGTGGTCTCCTCGGTGCGCGGATGGGGGTACGCCGCGCCGGGGCTGGTGCCGTCGAGCAGGTAGTGCCCGACGATCCGGTCCCGGTAGACGACCGGGTTGTGTGAGGCGAGGGTGCGGGCGTTGCGCCAGTGCCGGTCCAGCCGCAGCCGCTCGGCGGTGGCGGAGGCCCCGCCGACCTCGAACAGCTCGGTCGTCAGCCCCAGCACGAGCCGGATCACCGCACCTTGGGCGCTGAAGACGGCGGCGTCGGCCGCGTCCTGGTCCTGCGGGGCCGCCTCGAGGGCCCGGGCGGCGGCGAGGGTGGCCGCGTCGGCGGCGAACGACGCCCCGGCGATCCGCCCGACGACGGCCTGGACCTGCGAGTCCTGGGCCGGTGGCACGTCAGGGTTGAACAGGTTGCGGGTGCGGGCGTTGACAAACGCGACCGTCTCGGCGAGCGCGGCCCGGCCGATGCCGGCCAGGGTGGCCAGGTGTACCAGCTGGAAGAACGCGGCGAGCGAGGCCCGGGTGCGGTCGGTGTCGGTCACCGGCTCGACGTCCTCGGCGGCGATCGGCACGTCCTCGAAGAGTGTGGTACCGCTGCCGGTGAGCCGCTGACCGAAGCCGTCCCAGTCGTCGATGCGGGTCACGCCGGGCGCCGTGGCGGGCACGAGCACGTTGGCGGTGCGGCCGTCACCGAGGGCCGCGACGGTGTGGATCCAGTCGGCGAACAGGCTGCCGGTCGAGTAGAACTTGCGGCCGTTGAGCCGCCAGCCGTCGCCGTGCGCTGTGAGCGTGGTCTCCGGCGCGTACCACGCCGCGCTCGCCCGCTCGCTCTGGGCGTTGCCGACGATGACGCCGGCGGCGATGCGGCGCAGCCACCGGTCGCGGACCTGCGGATCGGGGTGCGCCAGGCGGGACTCGACGAAGCCGAAATGACCGCGCAGCAGCTGCGGGAGGTTGGAGTCGGCCCGGCCGAGCTGGATGAGCAGCTCGGTGAACTCGGGGATCGTCGCGTCCCGGCCCCCGTACTCGCGGGGCACGCGGACCTTGCCGAACCCGGCCTCCCGCAGCCACTCGACCGGCTCGGCGGGCAGCACGCGGTCCTGCTCGCGCTCCACGGCGCCCTCGGCGATGCGGGCGAACACCGGGTCGAAGACGCTCATGAGGACCCCAGCCGCGGCACCGCGGTGAGCAGCCGCTGGGTGTAGTCGTGCTGCGGCCGCCGGAAGACCTCGGCGGCGGTGCCGTGCTCGACGACCCGGCCGTCCTTCATGACCAGGATCCGGTCGCTGACGTGGTGGATGACGCCGAGGTCGTGGGAGATGAACAGGTAGCTCACGCCGAGCTCGTCCTGCAGGTCGGTGAGCAGGTCGAGCACCTGGGCCTGGATCGACACGTCGAGGGCGGAGACGGGCTCGTCGCAGATCACGACGGCCGGCTCGGGGGCCAGCGCCCGGGCGATCGCCACCCGCTGCCGCTGCCCGCCGGACAGCCGCAGCGGCGCCGCACCGAGGTGCGACTCGCGCAGGCCGACCTGCTCGAGCAGGCGCACGGCCCGCTCGCGCGCCTCGGCTCGCGAGCCCGGCGGCCGGGCGCCGGTGCCGAGGGCGTCGACGATGATGCGCCCGACCGACCAGCGCGGGTCGAAGGAGCTCAGCGGGTCCTGGTACACCACCCCGACCTGCTGGCGCAGCGGCCGCCGCCGGCCCGGGGTCAGCGCCGACCACGCCTCGCCGCGCAGCAGCACCTCGCCGCTGGTGGCGGCCAGGATGGCCAGGGCGATGCGGGCGGTGGTGGTCTTGCCGGAGCCGGACTCGCCGACAATGCCCAGGGTCTCGCCGCCGAACAGCTCGAAGGAGACGTCGTCGACGACGGTCCGGTCGACCTTGTCCGGGCCGCGGAAGACCTTGGTGAGGTGCCGCGCCTCGAGGATCGGCCGGCCTCGGTCGACGGGCCGGCGGGTGCGCACCGCGCCCGGGCGGCTCAGCTTGGTGTCGCGGCTGTGCTCCGACGGGATGGCGTCGAGCAGCATCCGGGTGTACTCGTGGCTCGGCTTGTGCAGCACCTGCTCGGCCGGGCCGTGCTCGACGATCTCGCCGTCGCGCATGACGGCGACCTCGTCGGCCAGCCGGGCCACGACGGACAGGTCGTGGCTGATGAGGATGATCGACGTGCCGCGCGCCTTGGCCGCGGCGAGCAGGTCGAGCACCTGCGCCTGCACCGTGACGTCGAGCGCGGTCGTCGGCTCGTCGGCGATGAGCAGTGGCGGGTCGAGCGCGATCGCGGAGGCGATGAGGGCCCGCTGGCGCAGGCCGCCGGACAGCTCGTAGGGCCGCTGCCGGGCCCGCATCTCCGGCTCGGGGACGCCGACGGAGCGCAGCAGCTCCACGGCGCGCCCGGCCCGGCCGGCGCGGGTGCCCCAGCCGTGCAGCCGCAGCGGCTCGGCCACCTCGTCGCCGACCCGGCGCAGCTGGTCGAGGGAGACGAGGGCGTCCTGCAGGACGAAGCCGACCCGCCGGCCGCGCACGGTCCGCCAGGCCCGCTCGGAGACGGTGCGCAGGTCGGTGCCGTCCAGATCGATCCGCTCGGCGGTGACCCGCGCGCCCGGGCCGGCCAGCCCGACCAGGGTGCGGGCGGTGACGCTCTTGCCGGAGCCGGACTCGCCGACGATGGCCAGGCACTGCCCGCGGCGCGCGGCGAACGACACGCCGCGGACGACCTCGGTGTCGCCGAAGGACACCCGCAGGCCCTCCACCTGCAGCAGCGCCAGGCCGGCGGCCGGCTCGACGCGTTCGGCGAGAGTCGTGGTCATCGGGCGGCTCCTCCGAGTAGGTGCTGCAGGTTGCGGCCGAGGGTCGTCACCGCGAGCGCCACCAGGACGATGACGACGCCGGGCAGGATCTCCAGCCACCAGGACGTGGTGATGTGCAGGCGGCCGGCGTCGAGCAGCGCCCCCCACTCGGAGTCCGGCGGGGCGACGCCGAGGCCGAGGAACGACAGCCCCGAGGCCCACACGACGGACTGGCCGATGCCGAGGGTGGCGACGGCGACGAGCGGGCGCACGGCGTTGGGGAACAGGTGCCGGCGCACGACGGCCAGCCGGGAGTGCCCGAGCGCGGCCGCCGCCTCGATGTACCCGGCCTGGCGCACGGCCAGGACCTGACCGCGGACCATCCGGGCGTAGCCGGGCGCGGAGCCGATGCCGACCGCGGCGATGACGGTGGCCACCGACGGGCCCCGCACCGAGATGACCAGCAGCGCCAGCAGCAGCGCCGGGAAGGCGAAGGCGACCTCGAGAACGCGGGTGATCGCTGTGTCGACGACGCCGCCGGCCAGCCCGGCGGTGAAGCCGAGCACGAGGGCGATGGCGAACGCCACCCCCGTCGCGCCGAGCCCGATGCCCATCGACTGGCGGGCGCCGTAGATGACCCGGGTGAGCAGGTCCCGGCCGGCGTCGTCGGTCCCGAACGGGTGCGCCCACGACGGCGCCAGCAGCGTCGCGTGCAGGTCGATCTCGGTCGGGCCGCGGCCGGTGAGCAGGCCCGGGGTGAGCGCCGCGATCGCGATGAGCACGACGACCAGCAGCGCCACCAGGGTTCCGGCCGACGGCAGCCGCCGGGTCACCGGGACGCCCCCAGCCGCGGGTCGACGATCGCGTAGGCGAGGTCGACGAGCAGGTTGGCCACGACGTAGATGGCCGCCACCACCAGCACGATGCCGGACACGGTGGGCACGTCGCGGGTGTTGACCGCGGTGACGAGCACCTGGCCGATGCCGGGCCGGCCGAAGATGTTCTCGGCGATGACGGCGCCGGCGACGAGGGCGCCGAGCGCCCAGCCGGACAGCGTGATCGCCGGGAGCACCGCGTGGCGCAGGACGTGGCGCAGTCGCACGCCGAAGTCCGACATGCCTCGCGTGCGGGCGGTCGTCACGAACGGCTGCGCCATTACCTGCTCGAACTCGTCGCGGGTCACCTGGCCGAGGAAGCCGGCCAGCGGGATCGCCAGGGTCAGCACCGGCAGCACGCTGCCCCAGGCGCTGGTGCCCCCGATGATCGGGAACATCCGCAGCTGCACCGCGAAGACGACGAGCAGCACGACGCCGACCCAGTAGTGCGGCAGGCTCGCCGTGAGCGCCTCCCAGCCGGCACCGAGGCCGGACAGGATCCGCCCGCGGCGGGCCGTCAGCAGGGTCCCAGCGATCGCCAGCACCCAGGCGACGGCCAGGGCCGACACGGTCAGCGTCAGGCTCGGCAGCAGCTGGCCGCCGATCACCTCGGTCACCGGGCGCTTCTGGGTGTACGAGGTGCCGAGGTCGCCGCGGAACAGGCCGCCGACGTAGTGGAGGTACTGCACGAGGATCGGGTCCTTGAAGCCGAACTGGGCGTTGACCGGGGCCAGCTCCGCGTCGGTCCACTTGCGGTCCTGGCCGGTCTGCAGGTTCATGAGCACCGTGGCGCGGTCGCCGGGGACCGCGAGCTGAGCGAAGAAGGTGACCGAGGCCGCCGCGACGATCACCGCCACCGCGCTCACCAGCTTGAGGAGGACCTTCATCGCCGGCTCACTTCGTGAAGTACGCATCGGAGAAGACCGGCTCGCCCTGGCTCTTCTCGAGCCAGACGTTCTTGAGGTTGCGGGCCACGGCATAGGTGGAGTTCTGGGTGTACAACCCGATGCCGGCGGCGTCGTCCTGGATGATCTGCTGGGCCTGGCCGTACAGCGCGTTCGCCTTCGCCTCGTCCGGCTCGGCGTTGGCCTGCTGGATCACCGTGGACAGGTTGTCGTTGTTGTAGAAGGACCGGTTGCTGCCGTTGGGGTTGTCCGGAACCGAGGGCCGCCAGACGATCCACAGGATCGACGGGCTGGGGCTGGTCCAGTAGGACGGGGTGGCGTCGAACGTGCTCGGGTCGGAGTACTTGCCGCCCCACAGCTCCGCCTGGGTCGCCGGGATCAGCTTGACGTCGAAGCCGATCTTCTTCCACTGCTCCTGGAGCACCTGCAGGACCGTGGCGCCCTCCTGCGTGAAGATGAACCCGGCGCCGTAGACCAGCTTGACGGTGAGCGGCTGGCCGCCCTTGGCCCGCACGCCGTCGGCGCCCTTGGCCCAGCCGGCCTGGTCCAGCAGCTGCTCGGCCTTGGCCGGGTCGTAGGCGTAGGCCTTGGCCGCCTCGGCGTTGTAGCCGGGGGTGGCCTGGCTGACCGCGGGGTTGCCCTCGTAGGGGATGACGCTGTGGAAGCCGGCCTCGACCGCGGCCCTGCGGTCGGCGCCGTAGGCGAACGCCTGCCGCACCAGCTTGTCGGTGAACGGCCCGGTCTTGGTGTTGATGTAGAACGACACCGGCTTGCCGGGCGTGATGTAGCGGATCGTCTGGTACCGCGACTGGGCGTCCTTCCAGTTCACCGTCGGCACCTCGTAGACGACGTTCGACTCGCCGGTGCTCAGCGAGGCGTAGCGGGACACGCCGTCGGCGACGAACTTCCAGCGGACCTCGTCGACGATCGCCGGGCCCTGGTGCTTGGCGGTGGCCGGCCACGAGGTGTACGCCGGGTTCTTCGCCAGCACCACCTCCTGGCCGTGCTTCCACTCCTTCACGGTGAAGCCGCCGGAGCCGATCGGCTTCTCGCAGTTCTCCTGCGTGGAGCGGCTCTTGAACGCCGTCGGCGACTGGATCCCGAAGTACCCCTGCGTGATGAGCCGCAGCAGCGGCGGGAACGGCTTGTTCAGGTTGATGTCGACGTGGGTGGCGTCGACCGCGGTCGCGGACTTGTAGTAGGGGTCGATGGAGACCTTGGCCGTGCTGTTGCCGCCGTGGTTCTCCCACAGGTCGAAGTTCCAGGCCACGGCCTCGGCGTCGACCGGCGTGCCGTCGGTGAACTGCACGCCGTCCTTGAGCGTGAAGGTGTACTTCAGCCCGTCGGGCGACACCGTCCAGCTCGTCGCCAGCCAGGGCTGCACCGTGTCGTCGTCGGCCAGGGCCACCAGCCCGTCGAGGACCTGGCGGGAGATGTACGCCTGCTGGATCCAACCGCCGAAGATGCATGGCGGCTCCTGCACGTGGCCGTAGACGATCGTGCCGCCGGTCTGCGGCGCCCCGCCGGCCTCGGCGACGGCGCCACCGCACGCGGCGAGGGATCCGCTCGCGAGGACGGCGGCCGTGGCGAGGGCAACGCGGAAGCGTCTGGTCATCGTGTCTTCCTTCATGGTGTGACGGAGGGAGATTCGACAGTCAGGTGGGCGCCGCCGCGATAGCGGGCGCCGAAATGCCGTTCCGGCAGCCGGTCACCGGCGCCGAAGATGCGCTCGCGCAGGGTCTCGCGCTCGTCGTACTCCTTGCGCAGCCGGCCGCGCTCGCGCAGCACCGGCACGACGAGGTCGATGAAGTCGCGGGCGGTGTCGTAGGAGTGGTACTGCAGCAGGTTGATCCCGTCGATGCCGACCTCGTCGAGCCAGCGCTCGATCTCGTCGGCCACCTGCCGCGGGTCGCCGACGGCGAGCAGCGGCTGGCGGCTCAGGTCGCCGAAGCCGGCGAGAAACTCGCCGACGGTCTGTTCCGGGTCGATGGCCCGGAAGCGCCCGGCCCGCCCGCTGTCGATGCCGACGTCGCCGACCTTCGTCTCCGGCGGGTACGCGGCCGGGTCCCACGGCAGGCTCGCGTGCGCGAGGTACCCGTCGGGGCTGGCCAGCTCCTGGTAGCGGGCGAACTTGGCCCGCGCCTCGGCCTCCGTCGGGGCCACGACGACCCCGGCCATGGTGACGAAGCGGACGTCGTCGGCGCGCCGCCCGGCCTCGACGGCCGCGGCCCGGATGCCGGCGATCGTTCGGCCCAGGCTCGCCGCGTCGGGCCCGCCGGTGAACACGACCTCGGCGTGCTTGCCGGCGAAGCGCGTGCCGGCGCCGCTCGCGGTCGCGGTGAACAGCACCGGCGTGCGCTGCCGGCTGGGCGAGGGCAGGTGCGGCCCCTCCACCTGGAACCAGCGGCCCTTGTGGTGGATGGGCCGGATCTTCGCCGGGTCGGCGAAGACGTTGCCGGCCCGGTCGGCGAGGATCGCGTCCTCGTCCCAGGAGCCCTCCCACAGCTTGTACAGCACGTCGAGGTACTCGTCGGCGATCTCGAAGCGCAGGTCGTGCTCGACCTCGCCGTCGTGGCCGAAGTTGCGGGCGGCGTTGGGCAGGTACGACGTGACGATGTTCCAGCCCACCCGGCCCTTGGTGAGGTGGTCCAGGGTGCTCAGCCGCCGGGCCCACGCGAACGGCGGCTCGTAGGTGGTGGAGAACGTGATGCCGAACCCGAGGTGCCGGGTGACGGCCGCCATGGCCGGCACCACCGAAGCCGGGTCGTTGTTGGGGATCTGCAACCCCTGCCGGATCGCGGTGTCGGCCGAGCCGCGGAAGGTGTCGTAGGTACCGACGACGTCGGCGAGGAACACCGCGTCGAACCCGCCGGCCTCCAGCAGCCGGGCGAGCTCCGTCCAGTACTCGATGTCGTTGAACCGCTCCCGGTTGTTGTCCGGCAGCCGCCACAGCCCGTGGGTGATGTGGCTGACGCAGTTCATCTCGAACAGGTTGAGGATCAGGCGCTTCTTGTCGCTCACGGAGGCCTCTCAGGCGGACACTGCGGTGAAGGCGCCGCGATACCGGGCGGCGGGATGCGTTGCCGGCAGCCGGTCGCCGCGGCCGAACAGCTTCTGGCGCAGCGTCCCCTCGGGGTACTCGCGGCGGGCCAGGCCACGCTCGCGCAGCACGGGCACGACATGCTCGACGAACTCCTCGTAGCTGCCCGGGATCTCGGCGTTGACGACGTTGATCCCGTCGACGCCGGCCGCCCGCCACCGCGCGAGGGCGTCGGCGATCTGCTCGGGCGTGCCGGTGATCCGCCCGTTGTGCGCCGTGTAGTGAGCGACGTCGCGCAGCGTCGGCGGCCGGTCGGTCACCAGGTCGTTGATCCAGCCGAGGATCGACTGCACGCCCTCGGTCTGCAGCTGGCCGACGGGCCGGTCGAGGTCCTCGTGGCCGAAGTCGATCGTCCGCGCGAGGTCCACCCACAGGTCGAGCCGGTTGAAGTCGGCCTGGCGGGCCGTCGGCCGCCGCCACGTGCCCTGAATGATGTGGCCGGTCGTGTTCATCACGAACGCGGCGAAATGCAGAGGTCGTTGCGACACGTCGGCTCTCCCGGCGGGCACTGGATGCTTGTCGGTAAAAACTATAGGGTTAGTAGGGTATCGGATCGCAAGACCTCGGCTGGAAGGCGTTGTCGATCCCCTGCCAGCTTTTTCCTCTCATGGGGAGTGCCCGTGCGCATCGAACAGCTCGAATACCTCGCCGCCGTGACCCGCTTCGGCTCCCTGCGCCGCGCGAGCGAGCAGATGCACGTGTCACAGCCCGCACTGAGTGAGGCCATCCGCAAGCTGGAGGCCGAGCTCGGCGTGACCCTGCTGGAGCGCCACCGCTCCGGGGCCCGGATCAGCCTGGCCGGCCGTGAGCTGCTGCAGCCGATCGTCGACGTCCTGGAGTCCGTCGAGCGCCTCAAGGCCGCCGCGGGCGACCAGCTGGCCACCCGGCGCATGCTGCGCATCGGCACCGTCAACGCCGGCACCGCCGCGCTGCTCCTGCCGTCCGTGCGGGCCTTCCAGTCGACCCACCGCCGCGCCGCGGTCGAGGTGCGCAACCTGCAGCAGGACGAGATCCACGCCGCGCTACTGGACGGCACCCTCGACCTCGGCCTGGTCAACCTCCTCGACGGCGACGACGTGCCGCCCGCCCTCGAGCCCACGCCGCTGCTGGTCGGCCGCCCCGCGGTGGTCCTGCGGGCCGGTCATCCGCTCACGGCCCGGCCGGAGGTCTCGGCCGACGACCTGCGCGGCGAGCGGTTCGTGGCGATGCGGTCGGGCTATCTGATGTACCGCTTCGCGCACCGGCTCTTCGGCTCCGACCTGCCCGCGGAATGGCACTCCACGGACGGCGCGGAGATGGGCAAGATGATGGTCGCCGAGGGCATCGGCCTGACCGTGCTGCCCGACTACAGCGTCCTCGGCGACCCGCTGGAGCGCGCGGGCCTGATCGTGACGCGGCCCTTGGCCGGCGACACCACGGTCGTCACGATGGCCGCACTGCACCGCCGCCAGCCCCGGATCCCGCCCGCGCTGCGCGACATGCTGGCGCTGCTGCGCGAGCGCGCCGCGCCGCCCCGCCGGGTTATCGGTCAGGCGGCGGGGGAGCGCAACGCGTGACGGTAGGCGGCGGGCACCGTCGGCAGGGCGTTGCGGAAGCGGCGGCGTAGGTTCACCGATCGCGTGCGGCTCACCGCCCCGGGCGCAGTCCCAGGTGGGTGGTGCGGCTCGACGCCACGGCGATCAGGCCGAGCAGGAGCAGTACCGCCGCCGGACCCGCAGTGGCGTAGCGCGGGCCGATGTACAGCAGCGCGGCCACGATGAGCGCGCCGGCGGAGGCGCCGAGGCCCATCGTCGCGTACTGCACCGAGAATCCTTCGGTCTGCCGGTCGGTGGACAGGGTCTCGGCGAGGTGCTGGGTACGCAGGCCGTTGAGCGGCGCGACGAGCAGCCCGCCCAGGGCCAGGGTCGACAGCGCCATGAACAGGTTGCCGGCGAAGGCGACGGGCAACAGGAACAGCCCGAGCGCGGCGAGCGCGAGGTTGGCCCGCAGCTCCAGCGAGCCGTGCAGGCGGTGCTGCAGGGCACCGTACAGGAGGCCGCCGACCAGGCTGGCCGCGCTGAGCGTCGCGGCGAGGATACCGGCGAGCTCGGCCCGCCCGCCGAGCGCCGGCAGCAGGGCGGGCAGGCTGACCACGACGCCCGACTCGCCGAGCCCCATCGCGAACGACAGTACGTAGTTGGTCACCGCTGGCCGGCTCCACAGGCCGTGTGTGCCACCGACCGCTGTGCCGTCGGCGTCGGGCGTGTCGCGCTGCTTGGGCAGGCCGAGGGTCAGCAGCGCCGCGAGGAGCAGCACAACGCCCATCGCGGCGATGCCCGCGGCGCCGTTGAACGTGATGACGGCGGCGCTCACCAGGGCCGGCGCGGCCAGCCATTGGATCTCCAGCAGGGCGGCGTCCCAGGAGAACGCGGTGCCCAGCCAGCTGCGCGGCACGATCGCCGGCAGCAGCGCCCGATACCCGCCCGGCACGCCCGCCGGCACGGCGCCGACGAGCACGGCGAGCGGCACCAGCAGGACTACCGGGAGTTTCACCTGCACCGCGGCGGCGAGCGCGAAGGCGAGTGCCCCGCCGGCGAGCAGCGCGACGCGTAGGCCGAGCGTGCCGGCGCGGGCGATCAGCCGGCCGCCCCACGCAGCGCCGAGCGCTTCGGCGAACGCGTATGCACCGCCGAGGACGGCACCGGTCGCGTAGGAGCCGTTGACCTGCGCTCCCGCGTACACCATGCCGAGGGACGCCATGGCGACCGGCAGCCGGGCGCTGCCTGCCGCGGCCGACCACTTCCACCAGCCGGCGTGGCGCAGCAGCTGCCCAGCACCCGACGCCGGTGCGCTGTTAACCGTCGTCATGTATTTGATGGTAAACACAGCTCGTTCTGGCGGGCAACCAGCGTCTGCGCAACACTGGTAAACATGTCCGCACGCAACGCCGCCCCCGGTCGCCTGGAGGTGGTACGCGCCCTGCTCAACACATGGCTGATCCCCAACGACATCCGAGTCGGTGTGGACCGGCTGGCGGACCTGGCCGTCGACGTCGCCGCCTGGCGGGACGCGGTACCGGGCCTGCCTCGCCCGCGGACGCCCACGGACCTCGCCGACCTGGCCCGGACCCGCGACGCCCTGCGTTCGGCGCTCGGCGGGCCGCCCGGAGGGCTGCAGGAGCTGTTCGACGCGCACCCGGTGCGCGTCGTGGTGGTGCCCGGCGGCACCGAACTCGTCGCCACCGATCCGGCGGATCCGGCCGCGGTGGCGGCCGCGATCGTGGCCGGCGCAGTCGGTGACGGCACCTGGCCACGGCTCAAGGCGTGCCCCGACTGCCGGTGGGTGTTCTTCGACCACTCCCGCAACCGCACCAAGGTCTGGTGCGGGATGGTCGCCGACGACGCCAACGGCCGGTCTTGCGGCTCCATCGCAAAGGTGCAGGCGTACCGGCGGCGTCAGGCCGACTCGACCAAGCCGGTGCGGTAGCCGGGCTCATGGCTGGGGGCATGAGCCCGGCCAGGCCCTACAGCGGCCGCCCGTGCCAGCGCGCGAGCGCGGCCAGGGCCGCCCGCCGCCCGACGGCCGCTCCCAGCTCGTCCGTATTGCGGAAGTGCACGCCCTCCCAGACGCGCGCGTCGATGTTGTCGCGCGTCAGCTCCAACCACCGCCGGTACGTCAGCGTCACGTCGGTCGCCACCGCACTCGTCAGCGAGAACGCGGCCCGCGGCGGCCCGGCGAGCTTGTCCAGCACCGCCTGCGCCGCGCCCGCATACGTGGTGTGCCCCGACGGGTACTCCGGGTGCGCGGGCGTGGTGAGGAACGGCGTCCACAACGGGTCCGGTGCGACGGAACCGGTCCGGATCGCGGTGACCGGCCGCCAGAACAGGTAGCGGTACTTCGCCTTGTACGTCGTGATCTGCGCGTCGATCGTAGCCGCGTGGAACAGCGCGATGAGCGCGATCCGCTGCGCGAGCGGGCGCCTGTCCACGGCGTGCGAGCCGTGCGGCGCGACGGTCGTGCGCAGCGCGGGGGTGAATCCGTTGAGTGAGCTCTGCGACCAGAACCGGGCCACGGCGGTCTGCTGCGGCGTGCGCACGGTGCTGTCCACGGCCCCGACCGCCCGCGACTCCGCGAGGTCGCGCAGGTAGACGGCGCTGTCGAGGGCGGGCGGCGGCCCCGGCTGCAGCGGCTCGACGCTGCGCACCAGGAACGGCCGCCCGTCGCCCTGCCCGGACTGGACCGGCGTGGCGAAGGCGGGCGGCGTCGGCTGCCACACGCCGGGCGCGGCCGCCGGCGGCGTATACGGCCGGTTCACCGAGGCGAGGTCGAGCCCGTCGCCGGCCCGCTCGGCGAGCACCGCGCGGGCGGCATCGACGCCGACGGCGACGGCCCGCTCCGGGCGCCGGACGCTCAGCCGGGCCAGCGTGGCCGCGAGCGCGGCGTCGAGCGCCGGCGCGGCGGCCGGGTTGGTGGTGATGAGGGTCTCGTGGACCGCGGCGGCCAGCGCGAGCTCGGCGTCAGCGCCCGGACGGACGGCAGAAACCGCGCGCCAGGCGGCGATCCAGGCGACGGCCCACGTGCGGCTGTTGGTCACCTGCTGGGGCCCGGTGATAACCCCGATGGTGGTGGCGGTGAGGTCGTACCACTCGAGCAGCGTGTCGGCCCGCGGCACGGCGGCATCGGCCGACGATGGGATCAGCACGGTGGCGGCGCCCGCGCCGACGGCCGTCGCCAGCACGGCGCGGCGAGACATAGTTTTCGATGAGAACACATCGTGACCGTAGTAGCCTTTTCCCATCGACTCAATAGGAAATACAAAACTACCGGACCTGTAGGGCTAGCCAGCCGCACGCATGGACCAAGGTCACCGTGCAGCCCATGCCAGGAGCGGAGCGCTTGTCCCTCACGTGGCGTCATGCCACATAGTCGGTGGCGTGGAAGAGCACCTGACCGTGGGGCGCGTGGCCGAGCTGGCCGACGTGAGCGTTCGCACGCTGCACCACTATGACGAGATCGGCCTCGTGCGGCCGTCCGCGCGGACCGCAGCCGGGTACCGGACCTACTCGGCAGCTGACGTGGAGCGACTGCGGGAGGTGCTCGCCTACCGCCGGCTGGGCTTCGGATTGCGCGAGATCGCGGATCTGGTTGATGACCCGGCCACCGATGCCGTTGCGCATCTGCATCGGCTGCGCGGCATGTTGCTGGAACAGCGCGACTGCGCTGCTGCCATGGTGAGGGCCATAGACAGGGAACTGGAGGCGCGGGCAATGGGGATCAGGACGACGCCCGAGGAACAGCTGAAAGTGTTCGGCGCACAGTTGTACGAAGCCATCGGGTCTGCTTACCCAGCGACCCGGCGCACCGAGCCGCGGATCGCCGCGCGGATCTGGGATGCGCTCGGCGACGCTCGGACGGTGCTGAACGTCGGGGCCGGCACCGGCTCCTACGAGCCCTCAGACCGCGATGTCACGGCAGTGGAACCGTCGGCGGTCATGCGGGCACAGCGTCTCGCGGGCGCGGCGCCGTGCGTGGCCGCCAGTGCGGAGAACCTTCCGTTCGAGGACCAGTCCTTCGACGCCGCGATGGCCTTCAGCACTGTTCATCACTGGCACGACCCGATCGCCGGGCTGCGCGAGATGCGGCGCGTGGCCCGCCGCGTGGTGGTGTTCACGCACGACGCCAGTGACACCGGCTGGCTTCACCGGTTCTGGCTTACCCGCGACTACCTGTCTGAGGTCGCCGGCCTGGTCGCCGGTCGGCCCTCGGTGGAACAGCTGGCCCACGCGATCGGGGCCCGCATGGAGCCGGTGCTCATCCCGTGGGACTGCGCTGACGGCTTCTTCGAGGCCTACTGGCGCCGGCCCGAGAGGTACCTGGACGAACATGTGCGCCGCGCGGTATCGGTATGGACCAGAGTTGGGCCGGAGGCGGAGCAGCGGGCAGTAGACAGGCTCCGCGACGACCTTTCCTCAGGGCGGTGGGCCGAGCGCAACCGCGAGCTCGTCGCCCTCGACGCGGCAGAGCTCGGCCTTCGCCTGCTCGTAGCCTGAACCATGGGCACCGCCGTCGATTGCGACAGCTACGCCTGTCGTGGAACCGGCGCGCCGCTCACGCATCGTGACGGGCGCGGGAAGCCGGACGCGCGTTGTCTGCGGTAGATCCGGCCGTTGCGCGCTCAGCCGACGCGCTCGGCCAGCGAGACGATGATCCCTTCCGGCCCCCGGACGTAGGCCATCCGCCAAGCACCCTCGTACTCGCCGATGCCACCGACCAGTCCGTAGCCCTCGCTCGCGGCCCAGTCGACGGCGGCCTGCAAATCGTTGACCTCGAAGGACACGTTGCGCAATCCCAGCTCGTTGGACATGGCGGCCGGCGAGCCCGGCACCGAGTCGGGCCGCACGAACCTCGCGAGCTCCAGGCGGGCGCCATCGTCGGGCGACTTCAGCATGACGATCTCGGTGCGGGAGTCGGGAATGCCGCAGACCGTCTCCAAGAACTCGCCCTCGACGAACGCCCTGCCCTCGACCTCCAAGCCGAGCGCCACGAAGAAGGCGGTCACGACATCGAGATCTGCGACCGTGATGCCGACGTGGTCGAAGCGTCGTACATATGACATGGACCGTGCTCCCGTCGTCGTATCGAACATGTATCTGCCACGGCAGGCGGTGTTCACCGTACCCAGGCCAACCGAGAAGGCCGCTCGTCACCCTCCGAACGTCCACAACTGCATGGTCGCCACGTCTGGCCGGTTGCTCAGTGGCCGCCGGGTTCTTGCGGTGCACTGCGGGGCATCAGGGCGACGATCGGGAGGCTGAGGGCGGTGACGGCCAGAACGACGATAAGAGTGACTTGCATCGCGTGGGCCAGTCCGGAGGTCGCGGCTTGGAAGAAGATCGACGTGACCGCGGCCGAGCCGATCGCTGAAGCGAGTTGCTGGATCGAGCTGAGCGAGCCGCTGGCGCTGCCGGCTTCGTCAGGTTTCGCGTCGCCGAGAGCAACGGTGGGGATCGTGGCGAAGCAGAGGCCGGTGCCGATGCCGATGACGAACAACGCCGGGGCCAGCGCCCAGAGGCTGACGTTCGTCCCGGAGTGATCGACGAGGGCCAGGACCCAACCGCAACCGGCGAGGACGACGGTGAGGCCGATGAAGACGAGCGTGCGACCGAGCTTGGCAACCAGGCCACCCATGGCGGCGAACCCGGCGGCGATGAGCCCCAGGGTGAGCGGCACCAGGCCGAGCGAGGCGTCCCGCGGGCTGGCGTGCAGCCCCTCCTGCAGGAACAGCGACAGCACGAAGATCAGGCCGGTGCCGGCGGCGAAGACGGCCAGGCCCACCAGCATTGCGGAGGTGAAACCCCGGTTCTTCAAGAGCGAGGGCTTGATGAGCGGGTGGGTTGCGGTGCGCTGACGGTAGGCGAAGGCGGCGAAGAACAGGACGCCGACGGTGATCGAGACGACGGGGACGGCGCTCCAGCCGTTGGTGGAGCCCTCGATCAGGCCGTACAGCAGCCCGATCATGGCTACCGCAAGCAGGCCGGAGCCCCAACCGTCGACGACGGTGGACCGGTCGCTGTCGTCGTCACGCGGCAGGATCTTGGCGGCCATGACCAGCCCGATAGTGCCAAGGATGATGTTTGCAAGGAAGATCGGGCGCCAGGACAGCCCGAACAGGTCGGCGCTGATGATGAATCCGGCCAGGACCGGCCCGCCGACACTGGAGAGACCGAGAACCGGGCCGAACAGCCCGAACGCCTTGGCGAGCATGTCGCGGCTGAACGCTTTCGTCATGATCGCCATGCCTTGCGGGATGAGGAGAGCCCCGAACGCCCCCTGAGCAACCCGGGCGGCGATGAGCAGGGCCGGGGCAGGTGAGAACCCGGCGACTGCCGAGGCCAGGGTGAACCCGCCCATGCCGATCAGGAAAAGCCTGCGTTGGCCGAACTTGTCACCCAGCCGTCCGCCGACCAGGAGCAGGACACCCATGGCGAGCATGTACGCCGGTCCCAACCACTTGATCAGACTCACACCGCCGTTGAGCTCGCCGGCGATGGTGGGGGCGGCGATGTTCGTGACTGTCGCATCGATCACGTCGAGGGCGTCGGCAAGCAAGACCAGCCCCAGGATTGCCCACATCCGGCGACTGGAGCGGTGTGCAACGACGGTGCTCGGCTCCGTCAAGGCAGTCATGAGGAACGTCCTTCCGTACCCGGGGCGCGCCCCTCCTGGGCGGCCTCCCACCCCCACTACGAACACCCCTGACCCGATCCGACACTGCCCGCAACATTTCGCCGGGCCGCCCGCGCAGTTCGACCGTCGTGGCGGTCAGGTCGGCTGCAGGACAGTCGCTTGAAGTTTCAGCCCCTGGCCCGTAGCACTGAGATCCACAGCTATGTGGCCGGGCCGGGCTCAGGCGGTTGCAGCGGTGACGCACGGTAAGGGGGCAGTGTGTACACGGGAACGCTTTGCTCGAAGGTGCAGCGGTCGGACGTTGGCGATGGCCGCACGTTCGTTCGCACGGCTTCACGTACTCTTCGTATGCTCGGTGTCATTGGCGCAGCCACTGCGCTGGTCGTCGGACTCGCCGGATGTCGCAGTTCGGGCAACCGGCCCACCAGCGCCCCCACCTCGGCTTGGAACCGGATACTTGACCAGGTTCACCCCGATGGTTCGGTGGACACCGCCACCGCGCTCAACGCGTTTGCGTTGGCGGTCTCCCCGTTGCCCGGAGTGACCCAACCGCCCGGCGCCGCCGCTGACGTCCGCTCGGGCACGCTGGCCGTTTCGTGGGTGTACCAGCACTGGGCGCAGCTGTCCCAGGCCCAGCAGCAAGCGGTGGACGCGGCCGTGTCGGTCGACGCCTGGCTCGCACCCGGCCAGGGCGGCGGCGCGCAGGCGCCGGAGGTCGTGGTCGCGACGTGCCGTGGCGCGGTGACCGACTCAGCCGGCGCGGAGGGCTACCGGCCGGAGGTCGACCGCCTCGTCGCCGAGCTCGGCGACCGGCTCGGCCGGCACCTGAGGCTGCCGCTGTACCTCACCGTCAACACGACGGCGCCGCCGGGCGCGGCCTCCGAAGCGTGGGCGTACGCCATGACCTGCACGCCGACCGCGGGACCGGACGACGGGCATCCGGTGTGCTGGCTGCACCTGAACCCCCAGTTCAGCGGCGCGACGCCGACCGGCCGCACCGCGATCCTCGCCCACGAACTCGGACACTGCTTCGAGTACGACCTGATCGGCACCGACACCTACCGGATGCCCGCGTGGCTCAGCGAAGGCCTGGCGACGTTCTGGATGGAGCCGTTCACCTCCGACGAGCCCTCGCTGATCGCACACTGGGACCGGTACCTGACCTCCCCCGAAGCCTCGCTGTACGCGCGCACCTACGACGCGGTCGGGATGTACGCGCACATGCAGGAGGCCGGCCTGAGCCCATGGCAGCTCGGCGACCAGCTGATGCTCGGGTGGCAGCGAGCCTTCGCGCAGGGGCAGAGCGAGGCGGCCTCGGACGACGCCGCCTTCGCACCCGTCGCGAACAACGTGCAGTTCCTGCAGACCTGGGCATCCGGTTTCGCGATGGGCCGGCGACCCGGCCCCGCCTGGACCATCACCGAGTGGCCGGGGCTGGCGCGGGTCACCGACCGGTACACGCCCGAACAACTGGCCGTCGGCAACGGCTTCCAGCGCGACCTGCCGATCACCGCCGCGGCCGACCTGCTCGTCCGGCTCGACCTGCAGGCCGACGTCGTGCAGATCACCACCACGGCCGGCACCCGCGGCCTGCTCGGACCCGACGGCTCGGGCGACCGGACGCTGGCCGACATGAACGGCCAGCCGCTCTGCGCGGTCGGCACCTGCACCTGCCCGGCCGGCACCGCGTCGGCGGGGGTAACCCTGCCCGCGCTGGGCCATGGTCCGGCCTATCTGGAGGCGAGCGGCGGTACCGGCGCCGGATCGGTGCGCGTGGTGGGAGAGACCGTCGCCCAGGCGTGCGCGCAGCCGCCCTCGTCGTGCCTGGTCGGTACGTGGCGCTCGACCTCGATGACCGGCCGGGTGCCCGCGGTGGACATGAACGAGCAGGGCGGCGCCGGCGTCGGGCTGCGGATCGGGGCCGACGGCGCGGCACAGGCGACATTCACCGGGATGTCGCCGGTGACCTTCACCGCCTCGTCCGGGGGTGTGGGCTCCGCCGGACGGCTAACCTTCGCCGGCACCGGCACCGTGCAGTTCACGCTGCCGGCGGGCAGCGCGAGCGGTTACCTGCCGACCGGGCACTCGGACCTGTCACAGGTCACCATCTCGTTGGCGCTGACCAAGCCGACCGCAGTCACCGTCTACGACCACAAGGCAGTCACCGCCACGTCCGCCAACGACCCACTCGGCAACGGCGCGGCCCAGCCGCCCTTGTTCGGCGGCGGAACCTTCACCTGCTCCGCGACCACGTTCACGCTCACCAACGCCCTGCCCGACGGCTCGGCGACCACCACCTGGACGTTCGAGCGGCAGTGAGCCCGAGCAGCCGGGCGGGGCGGATCGAGGGATCCGCGCCGCCCGGCGGCGGTCAGTGGCGGCTCAGTGCGCCGGTGTCGTGCACGATCTTGCCGTCGATGATGGCCAGGATCGGGCGGATGTCGCGCATCGCCGCGTCGCTCACGGTGAAGTAGTCCTTGTCGAGGACCACGAGGTCGGCGAACTTGTCCTTCTCGATCGAGCCGAGCTCGTCCTCGCGGTTGAGGTACCACGCGTTGCCGCGGGTGTACGCGTGCAGGGCCTCTTGCCGCGTGATCTGCTGCCCCGGGTTGATCTGCTGGCCGAGCACGTTGAGCCCGGTCGTCGCGTAGTGCAGGGCGAACCACGGGTTGTGCGGGGAGATGTGGATGCCGTCCTCGTGCATGCCCATCGGGATGCCGCTGGCGAGGATCTGCTTGAAGAGCGGGCCGGCCGGCAGCCCGTCGGCGCGCGGCGTGCCGTTGAGCCAGCGGAACCCCGAGACCGAGACGCCGCAGTTGAGCGCCTTGAGCCGGGCGAGCTGGCCGGGCGTGGCGTAGTCGGCGTGCTGCAGGCCCCAGCGCAGGTCCTTGATGCCGAACTCCCGGTCCATCTGCTCGTACGTCGCGACGACCTGTTCGATGGTGTCCGTGTTGGTGGCGCTGCCGGGCTGGGCGTTCTCGTTGCGCCAGCGCGCCTTGGCCACGAGCCGCTGCGACTCGAGCCAGACGGCGTACCCGTTCGCGTTCGAGGGCCGGGCGAACGGCGCGGCCCACTCGCCGATACCGCCGGTGCGCAGCATGTCGTCGCCGAAGAACGGGAACTGGTTCTTCAGCCGCTCCTTGAGCTCGGGCAGCTGCTTGTCCAGCCCGCCGAGCTCGGTGATGAAGCCCTGGTTGTGCAGGAAGTTCATCTGCAGCCGCACGTAGGCGCGCCCCTCGGCGTGCAGGGCGAGCCACGCGTCGTACATCCGGAAATGGTTCAGCGTGGGCAGCCCGTCCGTCGGCTGCGGGTCCAACGACGCCGGGTTGAGCGTTCCGGTCGAGGCCGCGACGAGGGTCTGGTCGAGGATCGTTGTGAGCCCGACGCTCGCCGTGTACGCCATGGCGTCCAGCGCGCTGCGCTTCTTGTCATCGAAGGTCTGGCGGATACGCAGGTGGTACAGCGCGCGGTTGGCCATGTTCGGGTTGCCGCCGGCGATCGTGCCGTCCGCGCCGACGGTGACCGGGATGTCGGTGATCGACTCGAAGAACTGCTTGCCAAGCGTGTTGACCCGGGCCGGGCCGAAGCCGCTCTGGTAGAGGAACACCGGCCGGTCGGGGATCACCGCGTCGATCTCAGCCAGGGTGGGCAGCCGCTGCTCGGCGAACATGCGCGGCGTGCCGGCGCCCATCGCCGTGATGAACGCCCCTTCGGGGACGTCCTTGCGGCGCGCCTTGAGGTAGGCGAGCACCTCGTTGACGTTCTTCGCCAGCTCCCACTCGGCGACGTGGTAGCCGGGCCGGTTCGCGAGGCTGACGAAGTGGCTGTGGCTCTCGATGAGCCCCGGGACGACCGTGCGCCCGCGCAGGTCGATCTTCCTCGCCGAGCTGCCACGTTCGGCGTCGCGGCCGACCGCGGTGAAGCGGCCGCCCTTGAGCCGCACGGCCGAGACGACCGAGTTGCGGTCGTCCATGGTGTGGATCTTGCCGTTGACGAACAGCAGCTCGTCGTCGTCGGACCCGGGCTTCGTCGTGGCCGGTGGGGACGCGGCCGCTGGGGCGCCGAGGGCGGCCGCCGCGACGACGCTGCCGCCGCCGATGATCAGCCCGCGGCGCGAGACGCTCGCCGCATGCCGCTCGGGTTCGTGTTCCTTGCCGGGTCCGGTTGGGTCTGCCATGAGTGCTCCTGAGTACGCGTTGGTGCATCGGGGTGTTTGCTGCACGGGTTGCGCTCGGAAACCGCTATTCGCGGCGCACTCGTTCGGGGTGCGACGGGTGCGGCGCACGGTGTCCGGTAATCGGAACGAGCTGACGGGATGAGCGGCAGGTGCCTGCGGCGCGCCTACGGATGCGGAAGCTCTGGCGCTTGAGCGGACAATCGTCCGTCAAGCGGACGGCTGACATCACAATGTTCCGGCCACCACGTGATGTCAAGACTCAGGATCGAAACACTTGCGCGCGTTCGGCTGGCCGATGTTCGCGGTGCGGACCGATGGTTGTTGACAGCGCCCGATTGGACATTGAGACTGACCTTAGCGGACAATCGTCCGCTCAGCGGTCAGGAGGTGTTGTGGGTCCTCTCAGTGGGCTGCTGGTGGCGGACTTCTCGCGGATCCTGGCGGGGCCCTACGCGACGATGTTGCTGGCGGATCTGGGTGCGGACGTGGTGAAGGTGGAGGGTCCGGGCGGTGATGACACCCGGACGTGGATGCCGCCGACGCGGGATGGGGTGTCGACGTACTACCTGGGGACCAACCGGAACAAGCGCTCCATCGCACTGGATCTGCGCGATCCGGAGGACCTCGCCGCGGCGCAGGAGCTGGCCGCCCGTGCGGATGTGATGATCGAGAATTTCAAGCCGGGTGGGCTGGCCCGGTTCGGGTTGGACTATGCGTCGGTGTCGGCGGGCAACGCCGGGATCGTGTACGCGTCGATCAGTGGGTTCGGGTCGGGGCCGGGGGCGTCGCTGCCGGGGTATGACCTGATGGTGCAGGCCGTGTCCGGGCTGATGAGCCTGACCGGGGACGCGGACGGGCCGCCGTTTCGGGCGGGGATCTCGGTGTTCGATGTGATGGCCGGGTTGCACGCGACGATCGGGATTCTGGCCGCATTGCGGCATCGGGATGTGACCGGGGCGGGGCAGCAGGTGGAGGTGAACCTGTTGTCGTCGGCGTTGTCGGGGCTGGTCAACCATTCCAGCGGGTTCGTGGCCGGCGGGACGGTGCCGTTCCGGATGGGCAACGCGCATCCGAGCCTGTTCCCGTACGAGCCCCTGCCGGTCGCCGACGGCGAACTGATCGTGATTGCCGGCAACGACGGGCAGTTCCGCAAGCTCTGCCACGCCCTCGACCTGGAACATCTGCTCGAGGATCCGCGGTTCCGGCGCAACCAGGACCGCACCGCCAACCGCGAACAACTGCGGCCGCTGCTGGTGCAACGCCTGGCGGCCAAGACGCGGGACGAGTGGTTCCGGGAGCTGACCGCCGCCGGGGTGCCGTGCGCGCCGATCAACACGATCGACGGCGGCGTCGCCCTGGCTGAGTCGTTGGGGTTGGGGCCGGTGGTGGAGTCCGGGTCGGTGCCCGGCATCCGGAACCCGATCACGTTGTCAGCCACGCCGGCGCGGTACGAGTTGCCGCCGCCGGGTTTGGACGAGCACGGTGAGGAGATCCGGCTATGGCTGAAGAACTGAGCTTCCCGACCGGGATCGGCACGTCCGATGCCGACCACATCCGCCTGCTGGGCCGGGACCTGGCCGGGGAGTTGATGGGCCGGGTCGCACCGTGGACCGTCACGCCCGCTACACCCCACCAGTTGAGTGAAGGAGGCGCCGCGGGCTACAGGCGGTTCGGGCTGGCCTCCAGCGCGGCGCGCAGCGCTGCCGGCATCGCGTCCAGGGCGGCCGCCGGGTACTCGACCCGATGGCCGCCGGACCGCAGCGCGAGCGCCGGCGGCGCCGCCGCGTAGCAGTCGTCGCAGCGGCCGATCGCGCCGGTCGGGACGAACCGCCGGCATTCGGTGCAGCGGTCGCGCTGCCGGTGCGGGCGCCGCGACGGGTTGCGCCGCCACACGGTGAGCCGGTCCGGGATGCCCGGCCAGGATGGCAGCAGCAGATCGTCGGTCGGGGTCCAGTTGAGGTCGAGCTCGCGGTGCAGGCGCACGGTGCCCGTCGGCCCGTCGGCGCCGCCGCCGACGTAGAGCAGCCTCTCGCCCCGGTACGCGCGCAGCGCCGCATAGCCGGCATCGTCGTTCTCCGGCGGTGGCCAGCACAGCAGCAGCGTCCGGTCGCGGTGGCGGCGGACCGCGGCAACGCTGGCCAGCCGCTCGACCGGCGCCCAGGTCGCCCCGGGACGGTGGAACGCGTTGTCGCCGTCGTCCGGGGGAGCGGCGTCGGTCGCCACGACGTCGACACCGCGGGTGCGCAGCAGGGCGGCCCAGTAGCCGGTGCCGGCGCCCGCGTCGAGGATCGGGCCGTGATCGCCGATCAGCCCGAGCGCCGCCTCGGTCGGCACCGACCACGCCAGCCGCGAGGCCACCTCGCGGCGGCGGCCGGGTAGGTCGAGCACCCGGGCCAGCCCCTGCGGGATCGGCAGCGGGCCGGGCCCGGCCCGGCCGCCGGCCAGGATCGACATCAGGTCCAGCAACGGGTTGCCGTCCGGCCGGCCGGGCTTCAGGGCCGAAAGGCGGCCGTGGTACGCCTCCAGGCGCCGCCGGCCCTCCCGCCAGTCGTCGGGCGTGGCCGCGAGCTCGGGGTAGCGGGCGGCGAAGGCCTCGAACGTGTCGAGGCGCCGCAGCTCGGCGAGGGTGACCGGGGCGAGCCACTTCGACCGGTGCGGGTAGGGGCGGCCGGGCGGCAGGTGCCGCCACCGGTCCGGGCCGGTGGGTGCGACGGCCGCCCCGCACGCCGCGCAGATCGGGTGGCCGTCGACGCTGACCCGGCGACCCGCGGACATCAGTGGCCGCGCGCCGCCGGGATGCCGTCCGGCCATGTCAGAGGCCGAGGACGCTGCGCCGGACCTCGGGGCTGTCGCGCAGCTGCGCCGCCGGGCCCGAGGTCACCACCCGGCCCTCGCCGAGCAGGTACGCGCGGTCGGCGATGGCGAGCGCGCGCTCCACGTCCTGCTCCACCACGACCACGCTCACGCCGCCGGCGGCGATGCGCTCGATGGCCTCGTAAACCTCGTCCACCCGTACCGGTGCCAGGCCCAGCGACGGCTCGTCGAGCAGCAGCAGCCGGGGACGGGCCATCAGGGCCCGGCCGATGGCGACCATCTGCTGCTCGCCGCCGCTGAGGCTGCCGGCGAGCTGGCCGGCTCGCTCGGCGAGGCGGGGGAACATGTCGTACACCGTGGCGAGCGTGTCCCGGTGCTCGCGGCGCGCGCTGCGGCGGTACGCCCCCAGCACCAGGTTGTCGAACACCGTCATCCGCGGGAAGATGCGCCGCCCCTCGGGGACGACCGCGACCCCGTGGGCGCAGACCCGGTGCCCGGCAAGGGATGTCGTGTCGCTGCCGGCGACGCTGATCCGGCCGCCGGACGCCGGGTGGATGCCGGCGACGGCGTTGACGAGCGTCGACTTTCCGGCGCCGTTGGGGCCGACGACGCACACCGTCTCCCCGGCCCGCACCGACAGCTCGACGCCCCACAGCGCCTGCGCGTCGCCGTAGCGAACGTCGAGGTCGCTGACCTCCAGTACCACTTCAGCCACCGACTCAGACATGGGCCTGCTTCCCCAGGTAGGCGCGGACGACGGCGGGGTCGCTCATCACCGTCTGCGGGTCGCCGTCGGCGAGGCAGGTGCCGCGGTCGAGGACGACGATGCGGGTGGCGAGCTGGTTGAGCACGCGCAACAGGTGTTCGACGATGACGATGGTGATGCCGCTGCGGTGGATACGGCGCACCACGCGGACGGCGTTGTCGATCTCGGCCGGGTTGAGCCCGGCGAGGGCCTCGTCCAGCAGCAGCACCTTCGGGTCCGACGCGATCGCGCGGGCGATCTCCAGCAGCTGCCGCTGGTGCAGGTTGAGGCGGCCGGGCCGGACGTCGGCGAGGTGGTCGAGGGCGACCGTCGCGAGGTGCTGCTCCGCGAGCGGCCGGGCCTGGCGCAGCGACATCGGGGTCCGGCCGAACATGATCGCCGTCGCCACGTTGTCCCGCACGGTCATCGAGTCGAAGGGACGCGGGATCTGGTACGTGCGGGCGAGCCCGACGTGCGCGATCCGGTGCGGCGGCAGCTTCGTGATGTCGTGGCCGTCGATGCGGATCGTGCCCTTCGTCGGCCGCGTGGCCGCGGAGAGCAGGTTGACGAGCGTGGTCTTGCCCGACCCGTTCGGCCCGACGAGGCCGATGAGCTCGCCGGCGCGGATGTCGAGGCTGACGTCCTCGAGGGCGTGCACGCCGCCGAAGTACTTGGCCACGCCCCGGCACTCCACCAGGACCGGGCCGATCTCCGGTTGTCCGGAGTCCTCGTCCGGCATCGCAGGGGTGTCCACTGGAGACGCCGCGCTCGGGGGCGGGGGAGCGGGCTTGCGCCGCAGTCCCCGCACGATCGCGGCGAGGGCGGCCGCGAGCAGCCCGGCGACGATCCAGTCGAGGGTCTCGCCCCACACGTTGAGGGTGAACAGTACGCCGAAGACGACCACGAACGCGACGAGCGCGGTGAGCGGCCGGGCGCGGATCCGGGCGTACAGGCCGTCGGGTGCGGTGGCGACGAGCACGACCAGGATCGCGCCCAGGAAGATGGCGTTCCACTCGTCGAGGCCGTAGGACGACAGCCGGTCCTGCAGGGTCACGATGAGCACGGCGCCGATGACCGGGCCGAGCCAGTGCGACCGTCCACCGAGGACACCCATGACGATGACGAACAGCGGGATCGTCAGGCCGAACACGCTCTCGACGGTGACGAAGCCGATCTGCAGCGCGTACACGCTGCCGGCGACGCCGCCGAGGACGCCGCTGGCGACGATGGCGAGCATCTTGTACCGGAAGGTGGGCACGCCGAGCACCTCGGCGACGTCCTCGTTGTCGTGGATCGCGGCCAGGGCCGAACCGGAGCGAGTGTGCTGCACGACGAAGGCCACGCCGACCGCGATCGCCGCGACGACGAGGGCCAGCAGGTACTGGAACTGCTGGAAGGAGCCGAGCGCGTCCGGATACTCGGGCAGCGGCAGCGTGGTGCCCTGCCCGCCGTCGATGGAACGGTTGATCCGGGCGAACGCGGCGAGGATGAACGGCACGGCGAGGGTCAGCAGCGCAAAGATCTCGCCGCGCAGCGAGCCGAGCCGGAACGCGACGGCGCCGATGCCGAGGGAGAGCAGTCCACAGAGGACGGCGGCGATCGGCACGGTGTAAAAGAAGCTGACGCCGTGCCGGCCGGTGAGCACGGCCGTGGTGTAGGCGCCGACGCCGACGTAGGCGGCCTGGCCGAAGCTGAAGTACCCGCTGTAGCCGGACAACAGGTTCCAGCTGGTGGCCTGCGCGATCCAGAAGCACACCGAGCCGAGCAGCACCAGATAGAACGAGGCCATGCCGAGGTCCGGCGCGAACTGCCCGAGCGCGAGGAGGACGAGGAACGCCAGCAGCAGGCCGATTCCGCCCCGTCTCATCGGACAGCTCCGATCGTGAACAGCCCACGCGGGCGTACCAGCAGCGCAAGGATGATGGCGGAGAACAGCACGAACGGCGCGGTGGCCGGGGACCAGACCACCGACACGACGCCGGAGAGCACCCCCACGAGGATGCCGGCGACGAAGGTACCGAGGACCTCGCCGATGCCGCCGAGGATGACCACGGCGAACACGGTGCCGAACCACTCGTAGGCCGTCTCCGGGGTGAGCGCGTTGGACAGCGAGAAGACGCTGCCGGCCAGCGCGGCGGTCGCGCCGACCACGCCGCCGAGCAGGAGGCTGAGCCGGCGGTGGTCGACGCCGAAGGCGCCGGCCACGGCGCTGTCCTGGGCGATCGCGCGCATCGCCCGCCCGGCGAAGGTGCGGCGCAGGACCAGGTGGCCCCCGATCACGACGACCACCGCGAGGCCGAAGGCCACCAGGGTGGTGACCGGGAAGACGAGCCGTCCGATCGAGATGGATTCGGTGGCATACGGGTTGACGTCCGCGCTCATCCGCCGGAAGTCGGCGGTCCACACGTTGCTGGCGACCTGGATCGTGATGATGAGCAGGCCGAAGCTGACGAGCAGCGAGTTGAACTCGCTCAGTGAGAGCCGGTCGAACAGCCACTGCAGGGCGGCGCCGGCGACGAACATCAGGGGCACCGTGATGACCAGGGTCAGCAGCGGGTCGATCCCCCACGACGTGGCGAACTGCAACGTGAGGTAGGCGCCGATCAGGATGAGCCCGAAGTGGGCCAGGTTGATGACGCGCAGCACCCCCCAGGTCACCGACAGGCCGATGGCCATCAGGGCGTAGAGGCCACCGATCAGCGCGCCGCTGAGGGTGGCCTGGACAACGTTCATTCGGCATCCGCCTCGCATCGTCGGGTGCCGGTGGGTGGACTTGGGGCCACCCACCGGCTCGGATCAGGTCAGGAACGCGGTGGGGCGAGCGGCGCGGCGGCCTTGTCCGCCGGCCACACGGTGACCCAGTCACCCTTCTGGATCTGCTTGAGCGTCTGGGTCGTCGGCCAGAAGTTGAACGACTTCGGGTCGAAGGCGAGGTGACCGCTGAACGTGGTGTCGACGCCCTTGCTGTGCAGGGAGTCGCACATCTTCTTCTGGTCGGTTCCGCCGGTGGCCTTGACCGCGCCGGTGAGGATCTCCCACGCGTTCCAGGACGCCGTCGCCTGGGTCTCGAAGACGGTGTACGGCAGCTTGGCCGCCTTGGCCCGCTCCGCGAAGTCGTTCACGATCTCGGTCGCCGGCGCGCCCAGTTTGTCCAGGATCGGCTTGTTGGGCTCGAACATCGACACCGACAGCATGCCCTCGGACAGGTCGCCCAGCGCCAGCAGCGGTCCGGGCGCCGGGAACAGGCTGAACATCTGCTTCGGCTGGTAGTTCAGCTGCTTCATCGCCTGCAGGATGTTCACCGCGTCGACCCCCAGCCCGTTGTCGATGACGAGGTCGGGTTTCGCGTCGCGGACCTGGGTGGCGATCGGCGCCCAGTCGGTCGTCGTCGGCGGGTAGTGCACGTCGGCCACGACGTTGATCCCGCGCTCCTTGGCGATGCTGAGCGCGCCGGACTTGTCGTTGCCGAAGCCGTCGGAGACGAACGCCGCGGAGCCGCTCTGGCTCGTCAGCACCGCGACCGACTTCGGCGGATTGGGCAGGCTGGCCAGGGCGTCGAACAGCTGGTTGGGGATGAAGCTGTTCGGCGTGGGCCCGATCGACCAGGCCGGGAACTGGCAGTCGTACGTCAGCTGCGGCGCGAGTACCGCCGAGTGCTGCGGCAGGATGTAGCCGTGCCGCTGGGCGACCGCCATCGCCGAGAGGATGTTCGGTGTCGCGTAGGGGCCGAGGATCAGGTCGACCTTGTCCTGGCTGATCAGGCGCTCGTACAGCTGGCTGACCTTGGCCTGGTCGGACTGGTCGTCGAGCACCTTCCACTCGACCTTTCGCCCGAGCAGGCCGCCGGCCTTGTTGAGCCGGTCGACGAACTCCTCGCCGGCGATCTTGTGGATCAGCCCGGTCGCGGCGAACGCGCCGGTCAGCGACAGCGTCGAGCCGACCACGATCGGCGTGCTGCTGCCACCCGACCCGCCGTCGCTGCCGGAACCGCGGTTGCACCCGGTGACGACCATCGCCATCGCGACCGCCGCTGCGGCCGCGGCGAATGAACGCCTGCGCATCTGCAATCTCCTCCCGAAAGGCGGTGCGTGCTCAGCGCACGTCGCCGGTGTCGTGCACGACCGTGCCGCCGACGACGGTCAGCACGGAGTGCAGCTGCTTGAGCTGTTCGTTGGGGACGGTGAAGTAGTCGTCGCTGAGCACGACCACGTCACCGAGGCGGCCGACCTCCAGCGAGCCGAGCAGGTTCTCGTCCTCGCCGCCGAGGAACCACTGGTTGGCCCGGGTGTAGAGGTTCAGCAGCTCCTGCCGGGTGATCTGCTGCCCGGTGTTGATCTGGTTTCCCCGTGCGTTCAGGCCGGTCGCCGCGTAGTACGCGTGGATCCACGGGTTCATCGGGGCGATCTGCATGCCGTCGGAGCTCATGCCGGCCGGGATGCCGTTGTCCACGATCGTGCGGAACGGCGGGCCGGCGTTCGTTCCGGTTCCGGCGAGGTACTGGTAGCTGGTGAGGTTGACGCCGCCGCCGATCGCCTTGAGGCGGTTGAGGTACTCCTCGCTGATCCGCGGGACGTGGGCGATGACCCAGCGCAGGTCCGCGATGCCGATCTCGGCGTTGACGGTCTCGAACGCCTGGATCTGGGTCTGGAAGTCGCTGCCGGTGAGCGAGTGCACCTCGACCCGCCAGCCGGCCTTCGCGGTCTTGCGCGCCGCCTCCAGGAACACCGGGCCGCCGAAGTAGCTCGCGGCGATGAACTCGCCGATCGACCCGGTGCGCACCATGTCGTTGCCGAAGAACTGGAAGGCGTTCTGGATGCGCTGGGTCAGCGTCGTCACGTTGGTGTCGGTGTCCTGGTGCAGGAAGTTGATGCGGAGCCGGATGATGCCCTTGCCCTCGTCGTACACCTTGAGGAAGGGCAGGTTCATCGTGTAGTTGTCCTCGTGGGCGGCGCCGTCCGACGGGGCGTCGGTCTTCTGGAACGCACCCTGGTCGAGGTGGGTCGTGACCCCGAGGCTGACGGCGTAGGCCATCGCGTCGAGCGTGCTGCGGCGGCGGTCGTCGTCGGTGAGCGCGCGGCGCAGGGCGAGGGTCGCCTTGCCGGTCTCGGTGCCGCCGGCGATGGAGCCGTCGGCGCCGACCGTCACCGGCAGGGATGCGGCCTCGAAGAACTTCTTGCCCAGGGTGTTGGTGACGCTGGGGCCGGTGAAGCCGACGGAGATGTACGCCGCGTGGTTGGGCAGCGCCGCGTCGAGCTCGGCGAGGGTCGGCAGGCGGACCTCTTTGAACTGGTTGAAGTGGAAGCCGCCGATGGTAGTGATGAACTTGCCGGCCGGCGCCTGCTTGGCCCGGTCCCGGTAGATCTTCTGTACGTCGGCGATGGAGTACGCGTTCTCCAGCGGGGTGTGGTAGCCGGGACGGTTGCCCATCAGCACGACGTGGTTGTGGCAGTCGATGAGGCCGGGGATCACCGTGCGGCCGCGCAGGTTGATGGTGCGCGGGTTGCCCGGGAAGCCGCGCCTCCCGGCGCCCTCGTCGTCGCCGACGTAGATGATCTTCCCGTCCTGGATGGCGATCACGTTCGCGATCCGGTTGCGGGCGTCCATGGTGTGGATCCGGCCGTTGTACAGCACCAGGTCGGCGCGCAGATCTCCGCCGTTGTTGTGCCCGGGGGCCGCCGAGGCCGCGGCCCCGCCGCCGAACGCGCTGACGGCGGCCGCGGTGCCGGCTACGGCGCCGCCGCGCAGGATGCTGCGCCGGGACAGGTGCTGCCGGTCGTCGCCGCTGGTGTGGTCTTCATTCATTGCTGTGCTTCACCCTTTCCTGCCGTGAGCGCAGCCGACCGGCCGCTGCCGTGCGAAACGGGCGGCTGGGGGCGGCGCGAGTTGTGCGACCGGTGCCGCTCGCGGGGGCGATTGCGGACCGGTGGGGCGTCTAGTGGGGTGCGTGCAGCGGACACACGTCCGGCGCTCGGGCCGGGCGTGTACGCCAAGAGGGGTACCGGTGACACGGGTGTGGGGTGGGGCAACGGGGTGGGAGAGGTGAACACCGTGGCCGACGGTGACGAACACTCCTCCGACCCTTAGCGGACGATCGTCCGCCTGACGGACGACTGCCATCACAATGTTCCCGCGACTACCTGATGTCAAGACTCAGGAACGAAACAATTGCGTGAGGGCGGCGGACTAGTGTTCGCTATGCGGACTACTACGACTTCTGGGGCGGCGATGGGACAGCGTGGAGAAGGACCCGACTTCATCGAGGCCCTGGCGCGAGGGCTGGACGTCATCCGGGCGTTCCATGCCGACCGTCCCCGCTTGAGCCTGACCGAGGTCGCCGGCGCCACCGGGCTCGCCCGCCCCACCGCGCGCCGGATTCTGCTGACCCTGGAGGAGTTGGGCTACGTGCGCGCCTGCGACGGCGGCTACGAGCTCACGCCGAGGGTGCTGGAGCTCGGCATGGCCTACATCGGGGCACTGTCGCTGTGGGACATCGCCCGGCCGCACATGGAGACCCTCGTCGCCGCGACCGGCGAGTCGTCCTCGATCACCCAGCTCGACGGCTCCGACGTCGTCTACCTCGCGCGGGTGGCGGTGCCGAAGATCATCGCGCTGCGGGTCGAGATCGGCACCCGCTTCCCGGCCACCGTCACCTCGCAGGGCAAGGTACTGCTCGCCGCCCTGTCCCCGAAGCGCCTCGACGAGGTGCTCGCGCTGCCCAGCCGCTCCGGCGTGCAGCCGTGGGTGCAGCACAGCCGGGCCACCATCGACACCATGCTGCGGGAGGTCAACGCGCGCGGCTGGGCCCTCGCGAACAACGAGCTGGCGCCGGGGATCCGGTCGGTGTCCGTGCCGATCCGCGACGGC
This sequence comes from Dactylosporangium darangshiense, assembly GCF_039537565.1. Classification (NCBI taxonomy): domain Bacteria; kingdom Bacillati; phylum Actinomycetota; class Actinomycetes; order Micromonosporales; family Micromonosporaceae; genus Dactylosporangium; species Dactylosporangium darangshiense. Next base: position 159,065 of record NZ_BAABAT010000016.1, on the reverse strand, counting down.
CGCGGTGAAGTGCGTGCGGCCATGAACGTCACGGTCAACTCCGCCGAGACGAGCACCAAGACCCTGCTCGAACAGCACCTGCCACACCTGCTGCGGGCGGCGAGCGCGATCAGCTCCGACTGGGCGCTGTGGCAGTCACGCCCGCAGCTGGACCTCCCCGCCCCCGAGGCGTCCCCGGCCGTCACCACCCGCTGACGGCAGCGGGTCCGTTGGAACCCGCGGTGCGGTCGCCTCAGCTGAGCGCATGCCATCGGTGAAGACTGCGGAGGTACCGCGGCCCCGGCCCTTCGCGGCGTACATCGCCACGTCCGCGTCCCGCAGGATCTCATTGCCGGACTCGTAACGGTCCAGCTGATGCGCGATGCCGATGCTGACCGAAGCTGCGACCCACCGGCTGTCCAGTTCGAACGGCCGGGCCATCATCTCGTGCAGCCGTTCGGCAAGCCGTGCCGGACCACGTGGATCGTGTCCGGCGTCGACCAGGACCGCGAACTCGTCACCGCCGAACCGCGCCGCGACGTCGCCGTCCCGGAGGCTGCTGCGTAGCCGGTCGGCGATCTGCACCAGCAGCTGATCGCCGGCATTGTGCCCGAGCGTGTCGTTGACCCATTTGAACCGGTCGACGTCGATGAACAGCACAGCGTACCGCCGCGTCGCGTCGCGCTGGGCGAGCTTGAGCGCATGCTCCAGTCCGTCAAGGAACAGCGCCCGGTTCGGCAGTCCGGTCAGCGAGTCGTGCAGGCTGGCCTGACGCAGCCGCGCCTCCTGCTCGTGCAGCGCGCGGACCATCGCGTCGTGGTTGAGCGCCACGGTCAGCAGTGCGGCGTACTGGTTGGTCATCTCTCGCCCGGTGGGCACCTCGGTGTCGGGCGGAGCGACCAGCGCGAGCAGGCCCCAGTCCTGGTCGTTCGCCCGCACCGGAATGACGGTGATCATGTCGCCGCTGCCCGGCTCCGCCATCGCCAGCAGTTCGGGTGGCGGGAAGGCGTCCGGCGGCACCGACAGGGACGGCTCCGGCTTGCGGTGCGGATCGCGCTGGTCGTACAAGCCGACGATGTCGAGGAGCGCCGAACCGTCCGGCCCGGCCCGCCACGTCCCCAGACAGCCACCGCGCCAGCTGGTGCGGCGCAGCCAGTGCAGCGCCCGGGGGTCTTCCTCGTGGCTGCGCAGGAGGTCCATGCTCACCTCGTACCGCGCGCGGGTGTCGGACTGGTGGCGTGCGCCGTCGAGGTATGCGGTGTGCGCCTGGACCCGTACGAGACTGAGTAACGCCTGCCACAGGCCGGTGTGGACCTCGGCAGCCGGGTGCTCGTCGGCGTGCTGGCGCATCCACGCAGCGATCCCCACCGCGGCCTCGGGCCGCGGATCCAGCCGGAACATCTCGGCCAGCGCCTCTTCGAGGTTCCTCCGCTCGGTCTCGTCGGACGCCGGCCGGCCGGGCGCCGACAGCGCCGCGGCGATCACCTCCGCAGCCCGGTTCACGGTGCCGGCCGCGTCGGCGCCGGACCAGGCACCCAACGCCAGGCCCGAGGACAACGCGCGCACCGTGGCCCCCGCCTCGCCCTGCTCATCGTCCGGGCGCGGCTCCGTTCGAGGGTCCAGCGGTGTGCCGCGGGCGACGAACCGACGGCGGGTCGGCCGTCCCGGCGGGCAGCCACACGATTCCCGCAACACGAACGTGGTGTCCACGAAATGGGGGCCGGCCGGCACCGGCTCGCCCCGCAGCGTCCGCACGAGCAGATCGACGGCAGTCGCGCCGAGCACGTCGAACGGCTGGTGCACCGTGGACAGCGCCGGGGACAGGCAGCCGACGCCCACCATGTCGTCGAAGCCGATGACTGCCTGATCTTCCGGCAGGCGCACGCCGGCCTCCCGGAGCCGGCGCATGAGGCCGATGGCGTTGGCGTCGGAACCGGTGACGACGGCTGTCGACGGCAGCCCGGCGGCGAGCATCTGGCGGGCTGCGTCCTCGCCGGACGGCTCCTCGTTGTTGCCGATCTCGTAGAACAGCTCCGGCTCCGGCTCGATGCCATGCGCCCGCAGTGTCGCCCGGTACGTCTCGTAGCGTTGACGCACGTCGACCGGGTGCATGCAGCCGGCGAAGGCGATCCGGCGGTGGCCGTGTTCAATCAGGTGCTCGACGGCCCGCCGGACCCCGGGCCGTCCGTCGGCCATCACGACCGGGGCCTGGAAACCGGGAATCGCGTCGCTGACCGTGACGACCGGTTTGCCGGCGGCCCGGATCGACGAGACGTACTGCCGGGTCACCGCGTTGAGGATCACCACGAAGCCCGATACGTGCCGCCAGGACAGCGGCAATGCAAGGTCTGACGGATCATTCAACGAGATGACGTCGAGGCCCGCGTCGCTGGTCTGGATCACGATCGCGCGCCCGCCGGCCGCCGAGGCGGCACGGACGACGCCAGACAAGATCGCGCCGAAGTAGTAGCCGCCGGTCAGAGCGCAGAGGACTCCGAAGGTCGGTCCTTGCTCCATCCTGACCCCGCCTCTTCTCCGCCCATCCGGTGCCGCGACCGCCGAGAGCGCAGACCGGAGTACACGTCGATCTCTTGAATGCATTCGCGCAGGCGACCGACGAAGGACTATACCGCGGAGTTCCCTGAAGGTAGACGCGCCAGTTTGACGCTTCGGCCGCAGCAGTGCGTGCAACTTGCAGGCTGCGGGCTTGACCAGCGGATAACGTCCGAATTGATGTCCCGCATTGCACAACAAGGCACATGTTTCCGGGCCCGCCGCAATTGTTCGTCATTCTTCCGGTCACGCGCTGCGCGGAGGGGGCAACTCGGTGGCGGCGGTGGCGGTCTTCCGCCCGCCCGGACGCCGTAGCGAACACTTTTCCCGCCTCCGGCGAAGTAACAGGTGTGATGCAACTGTGGCCGACGCGGGGGAGGCGGATTTGGTTGTGGTGACGCAGCCCGGCACGGAACAAGGGCAGGATGCTGACGCCGACCTCATCGAGCAGGCAAAAGAGGCGCCCGAGCGGTTCACCGCTGTGTTCGACCGGCACTACCGGCAGATCTATGCGTACGCGGCTCGTCGCCTCGGCCCCGACCTGGCCGAGGACGTCGCGTCGGAGACGTTCCTGATCGCGTTCGACCGTCGGCATGCCTATGACGGCGCACGCGCCGACGCGCGGTCCTGGCTGTACGGCATTGCGTCCAATCTCATCGCTCGCCACGCGCGGGCCGAGATGCGCCGTTACAAGGCGCTGGCCAAGGCCGTCGGTGCGACAGAAGCCGGCGATCACGCCGACGCCGTCGTCGGGCGGCTGGATGCGATGGCCGTGCGCGGCCGGCTCGCCGATGCGTTGCGGCGGCTGCCCGAGCCCGTCCGGGCGGTGTTGCTGCTCGTGGCGTGGGCGGGACTCAATCAGCAGGAGGTCGCGGCGGCACTTGACATTCCCGCCGGTACGGCCAGGTCCCGGTTGCACCGGGCGCGGCAGGAGATGCGGCAGGCGCTGGGCGCCGAGATCGGGGCGAGCGAGTGATGGACGAGACCGATGCGCTGCGTAAGGCGTTCGGGGCCGCCGAGGTCCCCAGCCAGGCAGCGGAGAACCGGGCCCGTGCGGCCCTCCAGCAGCGGATTTCTTCGAAGGAGCAGCGAGTGAGCACCAAGGGCCGGCACCGCCGTACCCGTTTCGCGATCACGGCCGGGGTCGCGGTGGCGGCCGCCGCCGCGGTTGTCGCCGCCGTCGTGGTAACACGTGACGACGACCACGCGCCGGCGCCGAAGGCCGCGCCGGCGACGAGTTCGCCGGCGACGAGCGTCCTGCCGTACGCCCGGCCGGCCAGCGCAGCCGAGTACCTGGAGAACGCCGCCTGGACGGCCGAGCGCAAGCCGTGGACCGACCCGCGGCCCGACCAGTTCATGTACATCGAGACGCTCGAGCTGCGCAACAAGCCGTCCTACGAGAACCAGCACCCGAACGACCCGATCAGGCCCGACCTGGCCGAGAAGCGCAAGGTCCAGCAGTGGGACAGCGTCGACGGGCAGAGCATGGCGAGGTTCGACAACGGCAAGCTCGTAGTAACCAAGCGCGGGGAGGGCAACCAGTTCTGGGACCGGATCGCCTGGTCGACGATCACCTCGATGACCAGCCCGGACAAGGTGCCGGACGGCGTGCCCGGGCCGGGGTCGATGGGCATCATGCTGGACGCCTTCATCGGCCAGTACGTGGTGCCGCCGAACGTGCAGGCGGCGATCTTCCGGCACCTGGCGCAGTCGCCCGGGATGACGATGAACCCCGACGCGGTGAACATCGACGGCCGCCCGGCGGTCGGTCTCGGCCGGATCATCGAGGGCTACCTGTCGCAGGAACTGCTGTTCGACAAGCAGACCTATCAGTTCATCGGCGAGCGGCTGGTCGCGATCAAGGACCACGTGACCCACGGCGACGACGGCGACGCCGTCAGCCACAAGGGCGACGTGTACCGCCAGGTCATCTACTCGAAGATGATCATCGTCGACCGCCCGGGCGACACGCAGTAGCCCAGGCCGGATTGCGGTAGAGCACGCCCAAAGCCAGCCGTCGCCCAGGCCGACCCCGGCCAGGGCGACGGCCTGGTGCGCACCCGGTCGAGGCGTGAAATCATCCGCCGCCCTCATCCGGGCAGTGCCTAAGCTCCCGCCATGCTCAAGAGCCGAGCGCCCTGGGTCGCGGTGGCCGGCGCTTATGCGCTGCTTGTCCAGGAGCTGGTGCGCATCTCGCTCACCGGCTCCATGCACAGCATGGACAACCTGCTCGTGGTCGACGCGGTGCGCCGCCTGCTCGACGGCGGTTCGCCGTACGAGTCGGACCGCTTCCTGTACCCGCCGTCGAGCGTGCCGTTCGCGCTGGCGCTCACCCCGCTGTCCGATACGCAGCTGGAGCGGCTGTTCCCGTTTGGGCTCGCGGCGCTGTTGCTGCTCGGCTGGTGGGCGGCGCTGCGGCTGTTCGGCGTCGGCCTGCGCTCCTGGCTCGGGGTGGCCGGCGTCGCCGCGTTCGCGCTGTTCAACCCGGCCGTCAGCGTCGTCGAGCTGGGCAACTGGACTGCGCCCGTGGCGGCGCTGATGTCGGTCGCGCTGCTGCTCATGGGGCGCGGGCGGTGGCTCGCCGCCGCGGTGGCGATCGGGTTGTCGATCGCGGTCAAGCCGATGCTGGTGCCGATCGGGCTGGTGTTCCTGCTCGCCCGCAAGTGGCGGGGCCTCGCCGTCGCGGCCGGCATCCCCGTGGCCGCCTGCGCCGTGGTGACGCCGCTGCTGCCCGAGCCGGGCCTGTTCTTCACCCGGACGCTGCCGTTCCTGCTCGGCGGCCAGGACGAGTTCGCCCGGCCGTACGACTCGTCCCTGCCGGCCATGCTGCCCCGCATCGGCATCGACGGCGCGCCGCTGGCGATCGTGCGGGTGGCGGTGATCGGCATCGCCGTCGCCGCCGCGGTACTTCGCTGGCGACACGGCGGCGACGAGCGCCTGCGCCTCGTCGACACGTCGGCGATCCTGATGATCGGCACGTTCCTGGTGAGCACCCCCGCGTTCGGCTACTACCCGCTGGTGGTGCTGCCGCCGCTGGTCGCGAGCGTGCTGGTCCGCGGCTCGGTGGCGCGCTCCGTGTGGTTCTGGGTCGCGTTGGTACCGCTGGTGCGTCCATTGCAGTTCATCGGCATCGACTTCCTCGACGGCGGCCACGCGGAGTACCGGCAGGCGGCCAAGCCCCTCGCGTGGATGGTGCTCGCCGGCACCCTGCTGCTGGTGCGCACCTGGCGCGGCGAGCCCGCACCGCCGCGGCCGGAGCTGCCGGCCCAACCCGGCGCGCGCGGGCCGGAGCGCATCGGCACTACGTCGTCCCCGGTCTGAGCACGGCGCGGCTGCGGTCCAGGCGGTGCAGCAGCCGCTGCTGCCGGCAGGCCGGCGACGTGGGCGAGGTCGATCTCGTTCTCAAATAGGAGTTTTGCCGCCACGCGAAACGGGACCTCGCGCAGGGAAGCGCGTCGATAGCGTCGGGATCAACAGGCCGGCCCCTCTGCCCGATCCAGAAGGACGTGACTCATGCGCAACCTGTCCCGTTTCGCGCCGCGGATCCTGGTCGCCGCCGCGGTTGGTGCCGCCTTCGCGGCCCTGCCGGCCACCGGCGCGCTGGCCAACCCGCTGTGCGGCTCGACGATCACGGCCAGCGTCACGCTGACCGCCGACCTCACCTGCGCCGGCGACGCACTCATCGTCGGGGCCGCCGGCGTCACCGTCGACCTCGGTGGGTACAACATCATCGGCACCGGCACCGGCACGGCGGTGCGCAGTTCCTCGGCCAACGACGTGACCGTGACCAACGGCGGCATCAGCGGCTTCGCCCAGGGCTTCTACGGCTTCTTGTCGCAGCGCCAGACGCTGAGCAACCTGCACATCAGCAACGGCATCGGCATCAAGTTCCTCAACGCCTCGGACTCGAAGGTCCTCGGCACCACGGTGACCAGCGCCCAGGTGCAGGTCCAGTCGAGCACCGGCGTCATGCTGAGCAAGGACACGCTCGACCACGCCCCGCTCACCGCCTTCGAGGCCAACACCCTCAAGGTGACGCAGAGCAGGGTGAGAGACGGCGCGGTCTCAATCGGCGAGTCCAACTCGGTGAAGCTGACCACCAGCACCTTCACCCGGGCGCCGATCTCCTACAGCACCGTGTCGAAGAACATCCTGATCCAGGGCAACACGATCCAGGGTGCGGCGGAGGGCGTGCGGATATTCGCCTCCAGCACCGGCGGCCAGATCCTGGGCAACACGTTCACCGGCAACACGATCGGCGTCCGCACGACGGTGCCCGACCTGGCCCCCGTCTCCGGCACGGTCATCTCCGGCAACACGTTCACCGGCAACACCGCGGCCGGCGTGCTCTTCGAGGTGTCGTCCACCACGGGCGGGACGGCGTCGGTGTCCGGCAACTCGTTCATCGGCAACGGCCTCGTGGGCGGGGTCAACGACCGGCTCGGCCGCCCGCTGGCCGACGGCGCCCACTTCGCCACGGTGGCCGGGGCCGCCGTGACGGTGGCCAACAACCTCACGCAGGACAACGGTCGGTACGGCATCTTCGCCGACCCGTCGACCGTCATCGACGGCGGCGGCAACGACTCGACCGGCGACCCGCTGGGCTGCTCGGGCGTGGTCTGCATCTAGCGCGGCCGGACTCCCGCCCGGACTGGCAGGCACGCAGGCCCCGGCCGCGTGCCTGCCGGTCCGGGCGACTTAAAACAGCAGCTCAGAACCTTAATTTAAGTCGTATATTGACTTGTCTCGGCGTGTCGGCATAGCCTCCGATGGATCTGTTAACAGTCTTGACAGATCCGACCCTCTGCCGTCACCCACGCGTTCGGCCGGGGACTGCTCCCGCCCGACACGCGGACCACCCCCAACCACACGGTCCGGTGCGGGCGCCGCCCAGAAAGGGAGCCGCACGTGACACCCTCAACCACCGCCCGACGCCGGCCGCGCCGCCGCGTCGGGTTCGCCATCGTCGCGACGGCCGCCACCGTCATCGGCGTGGCCGCCGTCGGCATGACGACTGCCTCGGCCGCCTCCAGCGGGCCGATCACCGGATTCGGCGGCAAGTGCGTCGACGTCGCCGGCGCCAGCTCGGCCAACGGCACCGCGGTGCAGCTGTGGACCTGCAACGGCACCAACGCCCAGTCATGGACGGTCGGCAACGCCGACAACAGCATCCAGGCGCTCGGCAAGTGCCTCGACGTGACGGCGGCCAGCACCGCCGACGGCGCCAAGGTGCAGCTCTACGACTGCAACGGCACCGGCGCGCAGAAGTGGACGGCCGGCAACGGCCAGCTCGTCAACACCAACTCCGGCAAGTGCCTCGACGCGACCGGGGTCAGCTCGGCCGACGGCACCCGGCTGCAGATCTGGACCTGCGGCGGCGGCGCCAACCAGAAGTGGACGCTGCCCGGCGGCCCCACCAACCCGCCCACGAGCACCCCGCCGACCACCACCCCGCCGACCACCAAGGCGTTTCCCTTCGCGCCCTACATCGCCACGTTCATCGGCGACGACGTGGCGAAGTTCGCCACCGACAGCGGGCAGAAGTTCTACACCCTCGGATTCGTCAACGGCACCGGCAACTGCCAGCCGATCTGGTCGACCGACGACACTCGGTTGCGGGGCAACGTGGCCCGGCTACGCGCGATGGGAGGCGACATCATCGTCTCCTCCGGCGGCTGGGACGCGGATGACCTGGTCAGCCACTGCACGACACCGGCGGCCATCGCCGCCGCATACCAGAGCGTGCTGACCGCGTACGCGACGACGTACCTGGACATTGACGCCGAGCACGGCGACGTGCACAACAACCTCGACCGCGCGGTGGTCGACAAGCGCAACGACGCGCTGAAGATCATGCAGGACAACCTGCGCGCAGCCGGCAAGACGTTCCACCTGTCGTTCACGCTCGGGGTCAGCCCGGCCGGCGGCCTCAGCGGCGAGAACCTCTACGTCCTGCAGTCGGCGGTCGCCCGCGGCCTCGAATTCGAGGTGGTCAACCCGATGACCATGGACTACTACGACGGCGTGTCCGGCAGCCGGATGGGCCAGGCCAGTATCGACGCCTTGAAGAAGGTGCAGGGCCAGCTGAAGGTGCTGCTGCCCGGGCGCAGCGACGCGCAGCTGTGGACCATGATCGCGGCAACCCCGATGATCGGCCAGAACGACAATCCGACCGAGAAGTTCACCCTGGCCGACGCGCAGCTGCTGCTCACCTTCGCTCAGCAGCAGCACATGGCCCGGCTGAGCTTCTGGGCGATCAACCGCGACTTCGGATGCGCCACCGGCACCCTGAGCGGTACGTGCAGCGGCATCACCCAACCGAACTACGGCTTCAGCAACATCTTCCGGCAGTTCACCGGCTGAGCAGCGCCTCGCCCGCGCCGGCGCATCCAACCTCCGCGCCGGCGCGGACGGGCACGTCGTACCAGGGGCCGGCGGGCGCAGGGCCGGCGAATATCGGCTGCCGGCGGTTGAGCCGGTCCAGCAAGATTGGCCAATGCAAACGGGACCGTTCGATCGCGAGGAAGTGCTGGCCGGGCTCGGCGGCGGCGATTCCGGGAGTCTGGGGCTGTGGGTCTGGGCGTGGGTGGGTCCGCTGCAGGGCGGTCCTGAGCCGCTGCTGGCCCTGCTCGCCGACGCGCCTGAGGACACGCGGCGCAAGCTGTACCGTGCCATCCGCCGTCGGCGGCGCACGGATCTTGCCGACGAGTTCGTCGACCAGGTGCGCGAGCGATACGGTGACCGCGAGGCCGCCTCCTTGCTGCCCGTCTGCGGCGAGGCGACGGTGACCCGGCTGCTGCCGGAGCTCGGCTACGCGCTCGACTCCCTGACCGCGATCGCCCGCCACCACCCGGACCTCGTGCTGGAGTTGGCCGCCGGAGAGCTGGCACCGTTGTCTGGCGACGAGCGCGACCAGTGGTGGAGCCGCGGCGGCGGTGCCGTGCTCGCCGCGGCGGAGCGCCGCCCCGAGCAGACCCTTGACCTGCTGGAACGCTATGCCCCGAGCGGGCACCTGCCGCACCCGCTGAGCGCATACGGTTTGCTGGCCAAGACCGACCCGGTGCGGGTGCTGGGGCTGCTGACCGCGCCGCGCCGGGCCGGCTGGGTGGCCGGAACTCACCTGCCGGCCGCGCTGCTCGACCGCCTCGCCCGCATGGCTCCGGTCGACCTGCCCGGCCTGCCCGACCTGGTCCGCCGGCTCAGCCGCAACGTCACCGCGCTCGCCCGGCTCCTCGCCGCCGCACCGCCGCGCCACCGCGCCGAGCTGTTCACGCTGGCACTGTCCGATGTGGACCGATCCCGCGAGCTGACGAACGAGGCGATTCTCGACGTGCTGCCCATGAGCCAGCGGACTGCCGAGGCGCGGCGGGTGCTCGCGCTGGAAGAGGTGCGCCAGGACGAGCGGCTGACGCTGCACTACACCGGCTACCTGCCGTGGTCCGAGGCCGAGCCGGCGCTGCTGGCCGCGACCCGGTCCGCCGACGCCGACGACCGCGCCCGCGCCTGGCGGCAGCTTGTGCGGTGTGCGGCGCGCAGCGACGACCCGGCCGCGGTGCGCGCCGTCGTCGAGCACCTGCTGCGTCTTCGCAACGAACGGGATTCGGTGCGCGGTGCCGCGTTCGCGGCCCTGGCGCGGGTGCCGGGCCGGCTGCTCGGCGACGAGCTGGCGGCGCAGCTGGACCGGCTGGTCACCGACGGCGTGGAGGCCCGTGACAGCTCGAGCGAGACGTTGAGCCAGCTGACCACGTTGGCGGCGACGGTACTGCGGGAACGCTTCGACTCCCCGCCGCTGGTCGGCTGGGCCCGGCACACCTTCGAACGGGTCCTCGGCGACGACCGGGTTCCGGACCTCGGCCACCTGGCCTCGTGGCTGCGTCGCGGCCAGGAGGCGCAGGTGTTCGAGGCGGTCCGCGGCTGGCTGGTCGACTCTGCCGACCGGGCGAAGTACGCGCCGCTGTTCGCCGTGACCAGGGCGCTCGGCCGCCGGGCTCACCAGCTGCCGGAGCTGCAGGCGCTGCTCGCGCGCGCCGTCGGCCGCGACAACCTGCCCTGGGTCGCCCGAACCGCGGTCGAATTGTGGCTGGACGATCGCCGGCACCGGGCCGAGCGGGTCGGGGCGGTGCTGCGGGAGGACCCGTCGGCGGTCGCGCTCGACACGGTGTGGCAGGCGGTCTGCGTCCGGCGCCGGGACCTGCTCGACGAGATCCTCGGCGGACCGCCGCCCACCGGCCGGTTCGTCCCCGGCGGAGTGCTCTGGACGCCGGGCCGCCCGGTGCTCGTGCGGCACTGGGAGGCACGGCATCGGCGGGCCTATGTCGACCGGATGACGGTGCTCGCCGCCGACACCGGGCACACGTGGCAGTCCCGGGCGACCGCGCTGCGCTGGGCGGCGCTGGTGCCGGACTACGGCTGGCCCCTGGTTCGGCACTGGGCCGGCGCCACCGACGTCAACATCGCCGAGTCGGCGCTGGCCGCGCTGGCGTGGACCGACCGGCCGGCCGACGCACTGGCGATCCTGCTGTCGCACGTGGACGGCGACCGGGCCCGGGTCGCGGTGTACGCGGCGACCCGGGCCGCCAGGTTCGTCGCGCCCTCGACGCTGCGGGAACGGCTCGACCCGTCGCGGGGGAAGGTGACCACCCGCAAGGAGATCGTCCGGCTGATCGCCCACCTGTCGGTCCCCGGCGCCGAGGACGCGATGTGGGCGCTGTGGCAGGACCCCGGTGAGCATCGGGACGTGCGGGCCGCCGTGGTCGCCACCGCACGGCAGTGGACGGACCGGCCGGGCATGTGGCGGATCCTCCGCTCCGCCGCCGCGGACGGCACCCGCGAGACCGCGGTGCCGATCCTTGCCGCCCATCCGGCCGGCATCCGCCCGGACCTGCGCGGCGGCTACGCCCAGCTGGTGGGGCAGCTGTGCAGGTCGGGCGACCGGCAGCTGGCGATCGAGGCGTGGCGGGCGTTCCCGCGCTGGGTGCGCTGGCTGCCCGGGGCCGCCGGTGCGTTGATCGCCCGGCTGCGCGACCTCGACGACCGCACGGTGTGGCCGGCGGTCGCCGACGCCCTGGTCGCTGTGGTGACCGCCGGGCACGGCGAAACGCTGCTCGCCGAGGCGCTCGGGGCGCTCACGGCGCTGGACGAGGCTCCCGCCGGGGGCCTCGACCGGCCGGCCCGCCGGCGGGTGGAGGCGATCGTGACACGGCTGGCTGGGCGCGGCTCGCTCACGGTGCCGGTGCGGGCCACCCTTGGTACGGCTGCCGAGGTGTTGTCCGCCGTGGACGGCTTCGCACCGCAGGCCGCCCGGCTGCTGGCCGCCGCGATCGACCCGGCGGACGCCGCCGACGTTGCCCAGCTGCGGGACCTCGTCGCCGAGCGGCCGGTCCTGGCCGCCCGGATCGCTCGGGAACTGCCGCGACGGCTCGGCGAACACGAGCCCGAGCTGCTGCGCCCGGTCGCGGCGGAACTCGCCCGCCAGCCGCGCGTCGCCGACGGGCTGCTCGCGCTGGCCTACGCGGAGCAGGGCGCGCGGCTGCACTGGCCGGAGCCGTGGCGGGCGATCGTCGTCCGGCTGCGCGCCCATCCGGCCCCGGAGGTCCGCGACGCAGCGCTGGAGCTGTCCCTGGACCGCTGAGACCTGAACCGGCGAACGTCGTGCTGCCAATCGGCACGCAGCTGGAGCTAGAGAGACAAGTGCTCGCGCAGCGTCGTGCCCTCGTACGCGGTGCGGTACAGGCCGCGCTCCTGCAGCTCGGGCACGAGCCGGTCGACGATGTCCTCGACGGTGCCGGGCAGCAGCTGCGGCAGGATGTTGAAGCCGTCGACCACACCGTCGCGGGCGAAGCGGGCCCACTCGTCGGCGATCTGGCCGGGCGTGCCGACGAAGCTCGGGTGCAGCGGGCTGATCTCGACGACCAGCTGCCGGATCGACAGGTTCCGCTCGGCGGCCAGCTCGCGCCACTGCCGGATCCGATCGAGCTTGCCGGTGCGCAGCTCGATCGGGATGGTGCCGCGCGACGGGTCGAGCTCGGCGTCGGTGGGATCGATGTCGGGCAGCGGGCCCTCCGGGTCGTAGCCGGACAGGTCCTTGCCCCAGAACTGCTCCAGGTAGGCGAGGGCCCGCGGGCCGGTGGTCTGCTCGTCGCGGATCCAGTGGGCCCGCTCCTGCGCCTCGGCGGGCGTGTCGCCGAGCACGACCGAGGCGCCGGGCAGGATGCGCACCGCGTCGGCGGGGCGGCCGTACGCGGCGAGCCGCTCGCGCAGGTCCCGCGCGTAGGCGGCGGCCTTGTCGTAGTCGGTGTTCGCGGAGAACACGACGTCGGCGTGGCGGGCGGCGAGGTCGCGTCCGCCGGGGGAGTCGCCGGCCTGGAACAGCACCGGCCGGCCCTGCGGGCTCGACCTGCCCAGCCCGCCGGCGCGCAGCCGCACCAGGTCGGTGTCGCGCTCGACGATCTCGTCCGGCGCGGCCGACCACAGCGCCTTCGCGGCCTCGACGAACTGCTCGGCGCGCTCGTAGCGCCGCTCGTGCGCCAGCCAGCCGCCGTGCCGGAAGTTCTCGCCGGTCCAGGCGTTGTCGGTGGTCACGATGTTCCAGCCGGCGCGGCCGCCGGAGACGCGGTCGAGGCCGGAGAGGCGGCGGGCCAGGTCGGCGGGGTAGTTGTAGGTGGTGTTCTGGGTTGCGACCAGGCCGATGCGCTCGGTCGCCGCGGCGAGCGCGGCGAGCTGCGTGATGGCGTCGGGCCGGCCGGCCACGTCGAGGTCGTGGATGCTGCCGCGGTTCTCGCGCACCCGCAGGCCGTCGCCGAGGAAGAACGCGTCGAACAGCCCGCGCTCGAGGGTCTGGGCGACGTGCACGAACGTGTCGATGTGGGTGTGCGACGCGAAGTCCGGCCGGGTCCACAGCAGGTTCGGGCCGACGCCGGTGAAGAACAGGCCGAGGTGCAGTCGCGGCACGGTGCGCTCCATTTCACGCGGTACGGGCGAGGGCGTAACGGTTGGCCGGCCGCGGCAGGCCGAGGGTCTCGCGCAGGGTCGCGCCCGCCGGCGCGAGCGCGAGGGCGGGCGGGATCCGGTCGACGAGCTCGAGGTCCGGCAGGTGCAGGCGGACGCCGTCGACGACGCCGGCGAGCCGTTCGAGGCGGAGCTCGAGGTCGTCGAGGCCGGTGAGCTCGGCGAAGGCGAGGGCGGCACCGTGCCGGCGGGCGCGCACGGCGCGGCGGCCGATGTCGTCGACGGTGTCGCCACCGACGAGGGCGATGTCCAGGCGGCCGGTGACGCCGAGCGCGTCGGAGCCGATGACGACCACCTGCCCCTGCGGCGGGCGGGGCGTGATGAGCGGGCCGATGACGGAGAACGTCGCGCCCTCGAAGCCGACGTGGTGCACCCGGTCGCGGTCGAGGAACCGGCCGGTGGCGACATCGCGGATGACCGCGTCGTCCTCCCACGAGTCCCACAGCCGCCGGGCGACGTCGATGACGTCGGCGGTCTCCCGCCGCACCGCCTCCGGCCCGAGCGGCGCGCGGCCGACGGTGGCGAGGGCCTCGGCGCCGCGGGCGGCGCCGACGACCCAGGCCGCTCGGCCGAGCGTGGCGTGGTCGAGGCTGGCCAGCTGGGTGGCCAGGTGGAACGGCTCGGTGGCGGCGACGTGCAGCGTCGGTGCGAGGCCGATCCGGGTGGTGCGCCGGGCCAGGTACGAGGCGCGCACCCCAGCCTCGATCGACGGCGAGCCGGGGTGGTCGTCGATGGTGACGAACGCGACGCCGGCCCGCTCGGCCGCGGCGACCGCGCGCTCCAGCGCGGCGATGTCGGTGGCGGTCGACGGTGCGTCGACCTCCAGCGCGAGGTGCAGGGGAATGCTCACGCGTGACGTCCCTTCGCCCGAGGGCTATCCATACTATTCAGGTAGGATAGCTGGGTTGCTGGGCGCTGGGAACACCCCCCAGGTGCCGCGCCAGGTGCTCCACCACGTCGCGGGCGTCGTCCTCGATGCCGTGGATGTACGTGGACTTGCGCCGGCGCAGCACGGGCAGCCCGAGCGCGTACAGGCCCGGTGCGTCGGCCGCGCCGCCGTCGTGGCGCAGCCGGCCCTTCGCGTCGAGCACGGGCACGTCGAGCCACTCGTAGGCGGGCCGGAAGCCGGTCGCCCACACGATCGTGCGGATCTCGCCGCCGCGCAGGTCCACGTTGAGGCGAGGCGCGGCCGGGGCGCGGGTCGGCTCGAAGCGCTCGGGCGGGCCGGCCTCGACGCCGGCCGCCTGTGCCCAGGCGTCGAACGTGTCGAGCAGCCGTGCGAGCTTCAGGTCCGCCAGGGAGAACAGGCTGCGCAGGCCGCCGGAGAACAACGCCCGCCCGTCGCGGACGGCCGCGAGCCGGCCCACCAGCTCGACGCCGTCCGCGGCCAGGGTGTTGAGGTCGAGGGTCGCCCGCGCCGGGGCGCCGACCAGCTGCGGCGAGGCCAGCCGCCGGGCCCGGTCCAGGTCCTCGATCTCGTCGTACCGCTGGTCCCATACGCCGGAGGAGTGCATCCACCACAGCACGTCGCGGCCGCGGTACGTGCGCGGCATCCGGACGTGCTCGCCGACGGCGAGGGTCACCGGCCGGCCCGACCGGCGCAGCTCGGCGGCCAGCTGCACGCCGGTGGCCGAGGCCCCGACGACCAGCACGCGCCCGTCGGGCAGCTCGTCGGGGCCGCGGTAGTCCAGCGGCGTGCGCTGCTCGACGGCGGCCGGCACGGCGGCGCTCAGCGGCGGCACCACCGCCCGGTTGCACGCGCCGCTGGCGAGGACCACCGCCCGGCAGTGCAGCTCGCCGCCGTCCGTTTCGATGTGGTACCCCCCGTCGATGCGTCCGACCCGCGTGACGGCGGTGTGGTCGCGCACCGGCGCGCGGCCGGCGGTGGCGTAGCGCGCGATGAACGCCGCGACCTCGGCCGCCGTCATGTAGCCGTCGGGGTCCGCGCCGTCGTAGGCACGCCCCGGCAGCCGGGTCAGCCAGTTCGGCGTGAGCAGCCGCAGCGAGTCCCAGCGCTCGCGGCGCCACGAGTTGGCGACCACGCCGCGCTCGAGCACGACGTGGTCGATCGAGCGGGCCGCGAGGAAGTGGCTCGCGGCGAGGCCGGCATGCCCGGCGCCGACGACGACCGCGGTCAGCCGTTCGATGGCGCGACCTCGACGGTGACGTCGGTCGGGTTGGTGAGCGCGTCGAACACCGCGGAGCGCTTCTGCGACTGGGCCACCAGCGCCTCGATCTCCTGCTGCGAGGCGTCGGCGTCGATGGTGAAGGTCACCTTGATGTCGTTGAAGCCGTTGCGCACGTCGGCGTCGGCGCCGAGGATGCCGCGGATGTCGTGGCTGCCCTCGACGCTGGCCTCGACGGAGCGCAGCTGGATGCCCCGGTTCTGCGCGACCGAGGCCACGCCGGCCGTCAGGCAGCCCGCGAGGCCGACAAGCAGGTACTCGATCGGGGTGATGCCGTTGTCCTCGGCCGCGAACACCGCCGGGTGGTCGGCCTCGAACACCGACTCCGCCTTGTGGCTCTGCTCCTGCCCGAGGCCGTGGAACTGCTGGATGCGCGTGGTGCTGTGCACGCCGTTACGCCACTGCGAGGTCGCCCGCCAGGTGAACTGCGCCGCCTCCGGCGCGTTCGCGAGCGCCTGGCGCGCCTCCAGCAGGGCCTGTACGTTCACCCCGTTGTCGATGGTCGTCATGATGATCGAGTCGCCTCTCCGAGTACCATATAATGCCTAGTAAGTTGACCGACAATATACCGACCGGGAGCACCACGCCAGAGATGATCATGAAGTCGGTCGGCCGTGTCGAGACGCAATACCTGGACCTACCTGCCCCGGTCCCGCTCGACTGCGGCCGCGAGCTGTCCCCCGTCCGGGTGGCCTACGAGACGTACGGCACCCTCGCGCCCGGCGGCGACAACGTCATCCTCGTGTGCCACGCCCTCAGCGGCGACGCGCACGCGGCCGGCGTCTCGGCGGAACCGGCGGCCGCCGGCACGCGCGACGGCTTCGGCGCCGAGGACCGTGACGGCGCGGCCGGCGCGGCGCTCGGCTGGTGGGACGGGATGATCGGCCCGGGCAAGGCGTTCGACACCGACCGGTACTTCGTCGTGTGCACCAACCTGCTCGGCGGCTGCCGCGGCACCACGGGCCCCTCGTCGATCGACCCGGGCACGGGCCGCTCCTACGGCTCGGACTTCCCGGTCGTCACCGTCGCCGACATGGTCCGCGTGCAGAAGGCGGCCCTCGACGCGCTCGGCGTCCGGCGGCTCGCGGCGGTCGCCGGCGGCTCGCTCGGAGGCATGCAGGCGCTGGAGTGGGCGGTGCGGTATCCCGATCTGGTCGACGCCGTCGTGGCCATCGCCAGCACGCACGGCCTGCACGCGCAGGGCGTCGCCTGGAACGCGATCGCCCGCGAGGCCATCATGCGTGACCCGGCGTGGCAGGGCGGTCACTACCACGGCACCGGTGCGGCGCCCGAGGCCGGGATGGGCGTGGCGCGCATGATCGGCCACGTCACGTATCTGTCCGCGCCGGCCCTCGACGACCGGTTCGGCCGGCGGCTGCAGGCCGGCGATGACATCAGCCACACGATCACCGGCGCCGAGTACCAGATCGAGAGCTACCTGCGCCACCAGGCCGGATCGTTCGTGCGCCGCTTCGACGCCAACACCTACCTGTACCTCTCGCGCGCGCTCACCTACTTCGACCTCGCCCGCCAGCACGGCGGCGGGTCGCTCCCGCGGGCCCTGTCCGGCCTGCGGGCGCGTACGCTGCTGATCGCGTTCAGCTCCGACTGGCTCTACCCGCCGGCCGCGTCGGCAGACATCGCCGACGCGCTGCGCGGCCTCGGCAAGGAGGTCGAGTACCACGTGATCGAGGCCCCGTACGGCCACGACAGCTTCCTGCTCGAGGAGGCCCGGCAGACCCCGCTCATCCAGCGGTTCCTCGCGGGGGAGGGTGGCGCATGAGCGCCGAGGCGGCCCGGGAGTTCGGGTTCGAGACGCGGCAACTGCACGCCGGGCAGCGGCCCGACCCCAACACGGGAGCGCGGGCGGTGCCGATCTTCCAGACCACCAGCTACGTGTTCGAGGACCCGGAGTCCGCCGCGGCGTACTTCAACCTGCAGGAGTACGGCAACACGTACTCGCGCATCATGAACCCGACCGTCGCGGTCTTCGAGGAGCGCATGGCCAACCTCGAGGGCGGCGCCGGCGGCGTGGCCTTCGCCAGCGGGATCGCCGCGCAGGCGGCCGCGCTGTTCACGCTGCTGCAGCCGGGCGACCACGTCGTGTCCTCGGCGGCGCTGTACGGCGGCACGGTGAATCAGCTCAAGCACCTGCTGCGCAAGATGAACGTCGCGCTCACCTGGGTGGACCCGGACGACCCGGACGCCTGGCGGGGCGCGGTGCGGCCGGAGACGAAGGCGTTCTTCGCCGAGACCATCGGCAACCCGGCCGGCAACGTGCTCGACATCGAGACCGTCGCGGCGATCGCGCACGAGCACGGCGTCCCGCTGGTCGTGGACAACACGTTCGCCACGCCCTACCTGTGCCGCCCGATCGAGTGGGGCGCCGACATCGTCGTGCACTCGGCGACGAAGTTCATCGGCGGGCACGGCACGAGCATCGGCGGCGTCGTGGTCGACGCGGGCACGTTCGACTGGTCCAACGGCCGGTTCCCGGTCGTGGCCGAGCCCTCGCCGGCCTACCACGGGCTGAAGTTCCACGAGACGTTCGGCACCTATGGGTACCTCATGAAGCTGCGCGCCGAGACCCTGCGCGACCTCGGCGGGGCGCTGTCGCCGTTCAACGCGTTCCTGTTCCTGCAGGGCCTGGAGACGCTGTCGCTGCGGATGGAGCGCCACGTCGGCAACGCCCGGGCGGTCGCCGAGTTCCTCGAGGGGCACGACCTGGCGTCGAACGTGACCTACCCCGGCCTGCCGTCGAGCCGCTACCGCCCGCTGGTGGACAAGTACCTGCCGCGCGGGGCCGGGGCGGTGTTCTCGTTCGACTGCGCCGGCGGCCGGGCCGGCGGCCAGGACCTCATCCGCGGCGTGACGCTCTGGTCGCACCTGGCCAACGTCGGCGACGCGAAGAGCCTCATCATCCACCCGGCCAGCACGACCCACCGCCAGCTCGGCGACGACGAGCTGGCGGCCTCCGGGGTCGGCCCCGGCACCGTGCGGCTGTCGGTCGGCACCGAGTCGGTCGAGGACCTCATCTGGGATCTTTCGCAGGGATTTGCGATGGTGAAGCCGTGAGCAGGTATCAGGATCCGCTGGACATCCAGCGCGTGCTCAACACCGCGCGCACGGTCGCGATCGTCGGGCTGTCGGGCAACGAGCTGCGTGCCAGCTACTTCGTCGGGTACTACCTCAAGCGCCACGGCTACCGGGTGATCCCGGTGAACCCGCGCGAGACGCAGGTGCTCGGCGAGACCTCGTACGCGAGCCTGCTCGACGTGCCCGAGCCGGTCGACGTCGTCGACGTGTTCCGCGCGCCCGACGCGCTGCCCGGCATCGCCGGCGACGCGGTCGCGATCGGCGCGGGGACGCTGTGGTGCCAGTACGGCGTCATCAACGACGAGGGCAACCGGATCGCCGAGGACGGCGGGCTCACCGTCATCGTGGACCGCTGCCTGAAGATCGAGCACGCGCGGTACGCCGGCCGCATGCACTGGCTGGGCTTCAACACCCAGCGCATCACCTCCGTCCGCGGCGGTCTGCAGTAGCGTTACACAGCGTGATGGCCTGCCTGCGAGTGGTGTTCCTCGGCGGTGTTCGCGGGTAGCATCCGGCCTATGCGGACCACACACCCCATCTCGCTCGAGGACGCCGAGGGCTACATCGCGTCGATCTGCTTCAAGACCGGGCCGCCGGCGGCCATCGGCGTCGAGCTCGAGCACATCGTCCACACCCCCGAGCACCCCACCCGGCCCGTCGACACCGCGGCGCTCACCGCCGCCATCGAGCCCGGCCTGCCGCACGGCGGCCGGCTCACCCTCGAACCCGGCGGCCAGATCCGGCTCGCCGCGCGGCCGCAGCCGGACCTCGCCCGGCTGCACGCCACCGTCAACGCCGAGCTCGACCGGCTCGACGAGCTCCTCGCCGGCGCCGGCCTGCGGATCAGCGGCGCCGCCATCGATCCGCATCGGGCGCCCCGGCGGGTGGTCTCCTCGCCGCGGTACCGCGCGATGGCCGCCTCCTTCGCCCGGCGCGGCGGCGACGGGCGCACCATGATGTGCAGCACCGCCGGCCTGCGGCCCGTCCTCGACGCCGGCCCGGCACGCGGGCTCGCGGCCCGCTGGGCGGCGCTGCACGAGGTCGGCCCGACCCTGCTCGCGCTGTTCGCCAACTCCCCGGTCCACGCCGGTCGCGACACCGGCTGGGCGTCGACCCGCATGCGCACCTGGTACGGCATCGACCCGGCCCGCGCCGGCACCGTGCCGACCGGCGCCGACCCGGCCTCCGCGTGGGCCCGCTACGTGCTGCGCGCGCCGCTGCTGTGCGTGCGCCGCCCGACCGGCCGCTGGGGCGTCCCGGCCGGCGTGACGTTCGCCGACTGGATCGGCGGCGCGCTGCCCGGCCGCCCGACCTACGACGACCTCGACTACCACATCGGCACCCTGTTCCCGCCCGTGCGCCCGACCGGCCGGGTGCAGGTGCGCTACCTCGACACCCAGCCCGGCCGCGACTGGTTCGCCCCCGTCGCCATGCTCACCGCGCTGCTCGCCGACGACACCGCGATCGACGCCGTCCGGGACATCGCCGAGCCGGCCGCCGGCCGGTGGGTCGAGGCGGCCCGCTACGGGCTCACCGACACCGTCATCGCGACCACCGCGCCGCCGCTGGCCGACCTCGCGCTGCGCGTCCTGGCCCGCGACGGCCTGCCCGGCGCGCTGCGCGACGAGGTGGCGGCGGCGGTGGAGGACCGCTTCCGGCACGCGTGGCCGTACCTGCACCGTCCATGATGGACCCGGGCGCCGGTCAGTGACCGGCGCCCGGCTCGCTGACCTCGGCCCTCGGCGGTGTGACGCGATTGACTGCCGAGGGCCGCCGGGCCTGGCACGATTGGTGCAACGGGCGCGGCGCCGGCGCCGTGGCCGAGGCGATCCGGCAGTTCGGCGGCGGTGACTTCGTCGCGGCGCCGGGTGACGTCGCCACCGACGAGGGGACCCGGGAGGTGCTCGAGGGCGCAAGCCTCATGCGTCGTCGGTCCAGGCTTGGATGACGATGGCGGCCAACTCGTCGGCCGGGCCGCGCAGTTCCGGGACGTGCCGGCCCAGCGACCGCAGCCGAATGGCCGCCGCGCTGCGCTGCGTCGGGTCGGCTGCGTCGGCGAACGCTCGAGCGTGTGCGCGGGCCGACTCGAGCTCGCCCACGGCGAGGTCGTCTACGGCTCGGATGAGCCGGTGCTCGCCGACGACCGGCGTGATGTCGGTGATGAGGGCGACGGTGAGCAGGTCGCCCGTTTCGATGGCCGCCGTTGCGGCGTCGAACGCCGATTGGGCGTCGGTCACCCAGGTGTAGACGTCGTCGAGGACGGCGACGCCGCGATGCCGGAGCAGCGCGAGGATGGCCGCGTGTTGTTGCTCCGGCTCCATGTCGTGGCCGGCGAGCTGGTCGATGGTCTGGTCGGTGCAGAGCTCGTCGGCGTGCTCGGCCAGGAACCGTTTGGACGCTTCCCAGGTGGGGGTGTTGATCCATGCCGAGAGCAGCGATTGTCGTTGCTCCTCATCGCCGAGCTCGGCGATCACGTGTTCCAGGCCCTGTCGACCGATGGCGTCGAGCACCGCGGCCTGGTGGTCGAGGACAGGGTGGTTGCCCTCGAGGAGACGAAGTGTCTCCGTAGTGGCGCGAAGCGCAGGGTCCTGGAGGTGCTCGGCGTTGGCGCGAAGCAGTGCTTCGAGCGCCGTCCAATTGCCGAGCCGCGCCCGCCAGGTGTACAGCAGGTCGAGGTGCTCCGGTGCAAGAGTGGCCGTGGCCCAGTCGGGCAGGCTCGCGTCGCGGATGCCGACGTGTTCTGCCGTGGATCGCACCAGGAGGCGCGTGCCCGGGGAATCGGCGAGCTCGGCCGCGCGGCGGAGCTGCGCAGCGGCCCGCTCGGTTTGGTCGTGGCGATGCAGGAACAACGCGTAGTGCGTGGTCAGTTCGGCCTGCGCGGCGTCGGTGTCGGCCGCCGTGATCGTCTGATGCCAGAGGTGGTCGGCGCCGGCGGTGTCGTCGTCGGCGAGGAGGAGATCACCATAGTTGTGCAGTGATCCGGCGAGGCCGGTCAGGAACGCGGCCGGTTCGGCGTGGGCCAGCTGGCGGCGGATTGCGACGGCTTCGGTGATGGGGGCCAGTGCTGCGGCCGGGTCTCCGGCGCGGCGCCACTGCACCGCCAGGTTGTGCAGTGCTGCGGCGAGGCCGGGCAGGAACGCGGCCGGGTTGGCGTGGGCCAGCTGTCGGTACAGGTCGACGGCTTCGGTGTTGGAGGTCAGTGCTCCGGCCCGGTCTCCGTTGTTGCCCTGCTGGACGGACAGGCCAATCAGCGATGTGGCGAGGTCGGGTGCGAATGCGGCCGGTTCGGCGTGGGCGAGCTGGCGGCGGATTGCGACGGCTTCGGTGATGGAGGTCAGTGCCGCGGCCGGGTCCTCGGTTTCGCTCTGCCGGCTGGACAGGTTGTGCAGTGACCTGGCGAGGTCGGGCAGGAACACGTCCGGGTTGGCGTGAACCAGTTGGCGGTGCAGGTCGACGGCTTCGGTGATGGTGGTCAGTGCTCCGGCTGGGTCGTCGGCTTCGCCCTGCTGTACGGACAGGCTGTTCAGTGACATGGCGAGACCGGGCAGGAACGCGTCCGGGTCGGCCTGGGCCAGGTGTCGGCGGATGGCGACGGCTTCGGTGATGGAGGTCAGTGCCGCGGCCGGGTCGCCGGTTTCGCTCTGCCGGTTGGACAGATTGTGCAGTGCATTGGCGAGGCCGGGCAGGAACGCGTCCGGGTTCGCGTGGGCCAGGTGTCGGCGGATGGCGACGGTTTCGGTGATAGTGGTCAGTGCCGCGACCCGGTCTCCGGTGTCGCCCTGGTAGACCGCCAGGTTGTTCAGTGACATGGCGAGGTCGGGCAGGAACGCGTCCGCGTCGATGCGGGCCAGGTGTCGGCGGATCGCGACGGCTTCGGTGATGGAGGCCAGTGCCGCGACCGGGTCGCCGGCGTCGCTCTGCTGCACAGCCAGGTTGTTCAGCGACGTGGCGAGGTTGGGCAGAAACGCGTCCGGGTCGGCGTGAGCCAGTTGCCGGTGCAGGTCGACGGCCTCGGTGACGGAGGTCAGTGCGCCGGCCCGGTCTCCGTTGTCGTCCTGGTGGACCGCCAGGTTGGTCAAGGACATGGCGAGGTCGGGCAGGAACGCGCCCGGGTAGGCGCGGGCCAGTTGCCGGTGCAGGTCGACGGCTTCGGTGATGGAGGTCAGTGCGCCGGCCCGGTCTCCGGTTTCGCGCTGCGGTACCGACAGGTTGTTCAGCGCGGTGGCGAGGTCGGGCAGGAATGCGTCCCGGTCCACGTGGGCCAGTTGCCGGCGGATCGCGACGGCTTCGGTCATGGAGCTCAGCGCTCCGGCCCGGTCTCCGATGCCGTTCTGCTGTACCGCCAGGTTGCTCAGCGACGTGGCGAGGTTGGGCAGGAACGCGTCCGCGTTGGCATGGGCGAGCTGCCGGTACAGCTCGATGGCTTCGGTGATCGAGGTCAGCCCCGCGGCCCGGTCGCCGACGCCGCGCTGCTGGTTGGACAGGTTGTTCAGGGAGCTGGCGAGGCCGGGCAGGAACGCGGCCGGGTTGGCGTGGGCGAGCTGCCGTTGCAGGTCGACGGCCTCGGTGATGGAGCTCAGCGCTCCGGCCCGGTCTCCGGCTTCGCCCTGCAGCAGCGACAGGTTGTTCAGCGAGGTGGCGAGGTCGGGCAGGAACGCGGCCGGGTTGGCGGCGGCGAGCTCCTGATGCAGGTCGACGGCCTCGGTGATCGAGGCCAGCGCTGCGGCCCGGTCGCCGACGCCGCGCTGCTGGTTGGACAGGTTGTTCAATGACGCGGCGAGGCCGGGCAGGAACTCGTCCGGGTCGACGTCGGCGAGCCGCCGGTCCAGGTCGACGGCCTCGGTGATCGAGGTCAGCGCTGCGGCCCGGTCGCCGACCTCGCCCTGCCGGTTGGACAGGCTGTTCAACGACGCAGCGAGGCCGGGCACCAACGCGTCCGGGTTGGCGTCGGCGAGCCGCCGGTGCAGCTCGACGGCTTCGGTGATGGAGGTCAGTGCCGCGGCCCGGTCGCCGACGTCGCTCTGCGCGTTGGACAGGTTGTGCAGTGACGTGGCGAGGTCAGGCAGGAACGCGTCCGGGTTGGCGTCGGCCAGTTGCCGGTGCAGGTCGACGGCCTCGGTGATGAGGACCAGCGCGCCGTCCCGGTCCCCGGCGGTCGTCAGCCGGAAGCCGGCGAGGCCGAGCAGGCCGGCGAGGTGTTCGGGTTCGGTGGCGGTGTGGGTGCGGGCGTTGCGCAGGCGGGTCGTGTCGACGTTCGCCCCGAGGGCGGCCAGTCCGGTGTGCCGGTGGGGTATCGCAGCGGACAGGTCGTCGAGGGGGAGTGGTGTGTCCGGGGCGTTCGTCAGCTGGGTGAGGGCGTCGAGGGCGGCCCCGCCGAGGACGGCGGCCACATTCAGGACCAGCGGCCACCGGCTCGGTTGGGCACGGAGGTGGTCGGCGAGTTGCCGGGCGGCGAGCCGTTGGTTGCGCTCGCCGGCGCGGTTGAACACGGCCAGCGCGCGGACGATGTCGTCGTCCGCGGTGAGGGTGGCCAGGCAGGCCTCGAGCAGCGACGGGTCGGAGCCGGTCTCGCGGAGCAGGAGGTGGTCGCCGACCGGGTCGGGGCGGATGGCGAGCGGTTCGC
Organism: Dactylosporangium darangshiense; assembly: GCF_039537565.1. Lineage (NCBI taxonomy): Bacteria > Bacillati > Actinomycetota > Actinomycetes > Micromonosporales > Micromonosporaceae > Dactylosporangium > Dactylosporangium darangshiense. Next base: position 134,621 of record NZ_BAABAT010000016.1, on the reverse strand, counting down.
CGGCCCGAGGCCGCAGGCAGGCGGTGAGGGTTCGGCCGATGTCGTAGCGGCGGTCGGGCCCGGCCCGCTCCTCGAGTGGCCGCAGCGCGGTATGGACGGCGGCCGGCGCCGGCGTGAGCAGGGTCAGGCAGGCCGCAGCCCGGCGCAGCAGGTCGGCCGGCGGGGCGGCGGACTGGCTGATCTGCCGCCAGGCCTTGGCCCAGTAGCGTTCCTCGTGCTCGAGCACATGGTCGTACAGCTCGTCCTGGCTGGCGGGGAGCCGGCCCTGTTCCTGCGCGGCGAACCAGCCCAGCAGCACGAAGTCGAGGGTGGTCCAGCGCGCCGCCGACGGCCGGGGCAGCGTGGCCGGGTCGACGGTGTCGAGGTCGGCGCCGCCGAGGGCGGCGTAGGCGCGGCGGAACACTGCCCGGCCGTTGGGGTGGCGGTCCGGCAGCGTCAACAGCCGGGGCGCCGTGAGCTGCCCGTCGTCGCGAAGGGCGGTGGCGATCTCGGTGAGCCAGTCGCCGTCGAACGACCGGGCGGTCAGCAGCACCACCGCGGGTGCGTCCGTGCGGCGGCCGACCGCCTGCAGCACCCGCTGAGCGGCTTCGACGTTGGCGTCGGCGTAGTCGACCACGACGAGGAGGGGCGAGAGGACCGAGCCGAGCCAGTCCACGTCCGGCCCGGCCGCCTTGGGGCGCAGGACGCCGCTGTACCAGCCGTCCCGGGCCGTCGCCGCCGCCAGTTCGAGGGCCAGTCGGGTCTTGCCCGAGCCGCCGGCGCCGGTCAGCACGCACAGTGCGGTCTGCCCGGCGTCGAGGGTCTGCCGGCACAGGTTGCGCAGGATGGTGAACTCGTCGCGGCCCTGGAACGGGACCAGGCCGTACTCGGCGCGGACGAGCTGCAGCGCGCTGTCGTGTTCGCCGGTCAGCGTGGCGTAGGGCGGGCGCAGCGGCGGATGGTCCGGCGCGGTGCCGGGGTCGTACGGGTCCTGTCGGTGCACCGTGACGTCCAGGCCCAGGCGCCACGGCCGGCCGGTCGTGTGCCGGTACCCGGCCTCGACCGCCTCGGCCAGGCCGACCCCGGCACCGGGCAGTGTCGTGCCGGGCAGCGGGACGCAGAACCCGACCGGGTCCACGACCAGCAGCGAGCCGGCCGTGTCGCCGAGGTCCCGGGCGAGCAGGTCGGCCAGCCCCGCGGGTGGCTGCGTCCACCAACCGTGGACCGGCGCGTCCGGGTAGTGCTCGTCCTCGCCGATCCAGAAGCCGACCACCGCATGCGCCGCGCCGCCGGCCTCGACCGGGCCGAGCACGATCAGGATCGGGCGCAGGCCGGCGCCGAGGCCGGCCGCGGCCAGCGTGACGGCGAGGTCGAGGCAGGTGCCGCGCCGCGGTGTGCGCAGCACCTGGTCCGGCGGCCGGATCACCTGCCGGCCGCGGTCGTCGGACGGCGCCTCGTGCGCGTACTCGATGCCGATGGCGGCAAGCCGGCGGTACACCTCGCCGAGCCGGTCCCGCACCCCCGCCCCGGACGCGCCGGGCGAGCCGGCCAGCTGCTGTACCCGCTCGGGCAGCACGTAGCGGGCGAGCGCGACGTCCTCGCCGGTCAGGCTCCACCGCGGCCAGTTGCGTGTCACAGCTCCAGCACCGCCACCGACTCGACCACCCGTAGGTCTCCCGAGCCGGGTACCGACGGCGCGTCGACCTGGATGTCGTACAGGCCCGGCGGCAGCCCGCGGATCCGGCCGGCGAAGACTCCGTCGGCGGCCGGCTCCAGCCGCACCTGCTGCACCGGGCGGATGCCGCCCGGCTCCCGGACCACCACGCCGACCGCGGCGGGCGGCCCGTCGGCGCCCAGCACGCCGGCCCGCACCGCGATCGGCTCCCCGGCCGGATGCTCGGCGTCGATGTCCAGGCCGATGGCGGCCGCCGCGGTCCCGTCGTCGCGGATCGGGTCGAGGCTCGAGTACGTCTCGTACGCCTCGACCAACCGGGCCACGAACCGGGCGGATCCCAGCGGGGAATGCCGTTCCCGCACCCTTCCCGCGCCCGGGCTCTGCCGGCCGCCCTCGACCGGCACCGCGCAGAACGCGGGCACCGTCCCGTCGCCGAGCTCCGCATCCCATCCGGTGAGTCCCAGCCAGTGCGGCGGCTCCCGCCCGACCTCCAGCCTCGTGCCGTCCCAGCGGGCCGATCGCAGCGTGGGATGACTCCAGCCCCGGCGGGCGTCGACGGGCGGCAACCGCTCGGCGTCGCGCAGGCCGGCGTCGATTTCCTGGTGTACCGCATAAGCCCGCGCGGCCGGCCCGCGCACCGCCGCGAGGGGCAGCTCGTGCGCGTACGACCCGCGCTGTTGTGCCACGTCCCACACGGCGGGGTACCGCGGCAGCAGCTCCGCCAGCGAAGGCCAGGCCCGCAGGACGGCCACCGGCTCGGTCAACCGGCCGCCGAGCACGCCGTTGGCCATGATCTGCAGCGCCTTCGGTGCCCCGGCGAACGGCGTGCCCAGCGTGATCACCCCGCGGCACAGCGCCGCCCCGCCCAGCGCGCCGAGCCAGTACGCGGCGACCAGGCCGCCGAGGGAGTGCGCGACCACCACGACCCGCCGCTCGTCCCCGGCGCCGAGGCGCAGCAGGCGGTCCCGCACCTGCCGGTCCAGCTCGGCGGCCGAGTCGGCGACGCTCAGCCGGAAGTCGTACGCAAACAGCATCACGTTCGCGGCCGGCAACCCGCTCAACTGCTTGACGAGGCTCTCGTAGCCGTGGATCACCGTCCAGCCCGGCAGCAGCTGCCGCGAGCCGATCAGGCCCACCGGGTGCAGTCGCGGGGACTCCTCCAGGCTCAGCCGGCCCGGGCTTTTCAGCAGCGACCGGATCGAACCGAAACCCGCGTCCCATACGACCTCGCCGCGATCGTCGGCGAGCACACTGCCGCCGATGCCCGGCAGTACCACCACGAGGTTCTTGCGGGTAGTCACGAACGACCCACCCTTTCCGGCCAGGATGGCGCGCAGCTGTGGGTATCGTTCCATCTCCGCCCGGGCCTCGGCCAGTGCGGGAGCCCGATGCGTGCCGGCGGCTGCTGTCAGGCGGTCCGGCCCCACTCGTGGTGCAGCAGGGCCGCGGCACCCAGGGTTTCGGCGTCGGCGCCGAGCCGGCCGAGGGTGATGGTGACGGCGCCGGCCATGGCCGGGCTCGCGTAGCGCTCGACGGTTTCGGACAGGCCGCGCAGGATGTGGGCGCCGGCCGGTCCGACGGAGCCGTCGAGCACGATGGTGTCCGGGTTGAGCAGCGTGCACAGGTCGGCGAGCGGCCGTCCGACCGCCCGGCCGACGTCGACGAGCATGCGCTGCAGGCCGATGTCGCCGCCCTCGGCCAGGCGCAGGACGGTCGCGAAGTTGAGCGGCTCGTCGTATGCCGGCTGGGCGAGCTCGATGAGCTCCTGATGGATCGTGGTGAGCAGGCATCCGCGTCCGCCGCAGGAGCAGACGCGGCCGTCGGGGCGCACCTGGACGTGGGCGAGCTCGCCGGCCAGTCCCGCGGTGCCGCGCACGAGCCGGCCGTCCATGACGAGGCCGAGGCCGATCGAGTGCTGGCCGACCTTGAGGTGCATGACGTCGGACCGGTCCCGTCCGGCGCCGTGCCGCAGCTCGCCCAGCGCCGCCAGGTTGGCGTCGTTCTCCACGAAGGTCTCGACGCCGAGGTGCGCGCCGAGGGCGGCGGCGAGGTCGCCGTCGAGCCAGGCCGGGATCCACTCCCATCGGCGGGCCGTGGTGCCGGCGGGGCGGCGCTGCGGTGAGACGGGGGCGGCGACGCCGACGACGACGGCGCTCAGCTCGCCGATGCGCCGGCCGGCCGACTCGGCGGCGCGGCCGAGGGCGTCCTGGATCGCGGCGATCGCCTCGGGCCTGGCCGTCGCGCGCTCCAGGGTGCCGTCCGCCCGGCCGAGCGGCTCGCCGGTCATGGTGACGATCGCCGAGCGCAGCCGGCTCCCGGCGACCGACACGACGCCGATCGCCGTCGCCGGGCCGGTCAGCGCGACCATCCGGCCGGGGCGCCCCGGCGCGCCGAGGCGGGCCGCGGCGTGCTCGGTCACCAGGTCGCGGGCGACCAGCTCGGCGAGCAGCCCGGCGACGGTGGCCTTCGGCAGGCCGAGCTCGCGGCCCAGGTCGGCCCGGCTGATCGGGCCCGACCGGCCCAGCAGTGCCAGTATCCGCCGGTGGCTGGGCCGCAGCCGCCCGCCGTCAGGTTCGCTCGCCATGCCGCCACGATAGCGAATTCGTTCGGATCTGACTAAATTCCAGGCACTTCCATTCGCAAAGGGCGTGAATTACGGTGCATTCGTGAGCGTGAAGACGAGCAATTTGTTCGAAACCGAACAAACATCGGGGAATCGCATCGTGCGTGCGTTCCAGTCGCTGCGCGATCCGCGGTACCGCTGGTGGTTCATCTGCCAGGTGTTCTCCTCGTCGGGCTCGATGACGTCGGCGGTGGCCACGTCGTGGCTGGTGCTGCAGCTCACCGAGAGCCCGATCTCCATCGCCCTGGTGTCCGCGCTGACGTTCCTGCCGTCGCTGCTCGGCGGCGCGTGGGCCGGCAGCGTGGTCGACCGGCTCGACGCGCGGCGGTTGCTGCTGGTCACCAACTGCGTGTTCGTGGTCCTGGCCGCGGCGCAGACCGCGCTGGTCGCGACCGGAACGGTCGAGCTGTGGATGCTGTTCGTGTTCGCCGTGCTCAACGGCACCGTGCTCGCGCTGGACAACCCGGCCCGCCAGATCTACGTGTTCCGCCTCGTCGGGGCGACCCGCCTGGCCAGCGCCGTCGGCCTGTACGAGGTGATCCTCAACGCCGCCCGGGCGATCGGGCCGGCGATCGGCGGGCTGCTGCTGGCCACCGCGGGGATCGCCGCCTGCCTGGCGTTCAACGGCCTGACGTACGTGCCGACCATCGCGGTGCTGGTCATGCTGCGCCCGGCCGCCGAGGCGCCGCCGGCGAAGGCGCCGCGCCGGCCGCACGACATCCGCGCCGGCTTCGCCGCCGTGCGGCGCAGCCCCGTGATCCTGTCGTGCATCGCCATTGCCGGCGCCACCGGCATGGTGTTCAACCTCGGCACGACGACGTCGCTGTTCGCGACCCGGACGCTGCACCTGGGCGGGGGCGGGTTCGGCGCGCTCATGGCCTGCTTCGGCATCGGCGCGCTGCCGGGCGCCGTCATGGCGGCCAGCTCCCACGGCGCGCCCAGCCCGCGGCTGGTGCACGCGCTGACCGCCGCGACCGCGGGGTCGGTGCTGCTGACCGCGCTGGCCCCGAACGCGGCCAGCGCGTTCGCCGGGATGGTCCTGATCGGCTTCTGCTCGATCTGGCTGGTCGCCGCGGCGAACACGCTGGTGCAGCTGTTGGCCGCGCCCGAGGTGCGGGGACGCGTCATGGGCATCTGGTCCATGGCGCTGCCGGGCGCGAACCCGATCACCGGCCTGTTCTCCGGCGCCACCGCCCAGGTGTACCCCCGCGGGGGCATCGGCCTGGCCGGGGTCGTGCTGTTCGCCGCGGTCGCGGCCACGTGGGCGGCATTGCGGGGCAAGGCCGCGTACCCGCAACCGGCGGTCAGTCAGTGATCATGCCGCCGCCTGCAGGCGGCCGAAGGTGCTGCGGTGGAAGACCAGGGGCGCGGCCGTGTGGTCGGCGTCGAGGTCGTGCACGCGCAGCAGGATGATGGCGTGGTCCCCGGCCGGGTACTCGTTGTAGACGGTGCAGTCCAGCCAGGCGCAGGCGCCGTCGAGGAGGATCTCGCCGCCGTTGCTGGTGCGCCAGGTCGCGCCGGCGAAGCGGTCCACGCCGCGGCGGGACAGCTGGCGGCCCAGGTGCTCCTGGCCGGCGCTCAGCACGCTCACGCCCAGCCGGCGGGCGCGGCGCAGGACCGGCCACGTCGTCGAGGTCCGGGCGATGCAGACCGACACCAGGGGAGGCTCGAGCGACACCGACGTGAACGAGCTCGCGGCCAGGCCGACCGGCTCGCCGTCGACGATCGCGGCGACGGCCGTGACGCCGGTCGGGAACGTGCCGAAGACCCGGCGCAGGTCGGCTGCGGACAACAGCGTGGGTGCGGTCATGACCACTCCTTGGCCAGCAGCTCGAACGAGCGGACGCGGTCGGCGTGCTCGTGGGTGATGGTGGTGACGAGCAGCTCGTCGGCGCCGGTGACGCGCTGCAGGGTCCGCAGCCGCTCGGCGACCTCGTCCGGCGCGCCGGCGAACTGGGTGTCCAGCCGGTCCTGCACGAGGGCGCGGTCCTCGACCGTCCACCGCGCGGCGGCGGCCTCCTCGAAGGTCGGGTACGGGATCGCGCCGCGACCGGTGCGGATGCTGCGCACCCACAGGCCGTAGCCGGCGGCGAGCCGCGTCGCCTCCTCGGCGGTCGGTGCGACGACCACGTCGGCCGAGACGAGCACGTGCGGGCGGTCGAGGACCTCCGACGGGCGGAACGCGGCGCGGTACGCCTCGACGGCCTGGAGCACCGTGGCCGGGCTGACGTGGTAGTTGGCGGCGAAGGGCAGGCCCCGCTCTCCGGCGACGGTGGCGCTCTGCCCGGCGCTGCTGCCGAGGATCCACAGTTCGACATCCGCGCCCTCGCCGGGCGTGGCGTGCACGTCGAAGCCCTCGTGGGTGAAGGTGCCGCCGATCAGCCCCTGGATCGCGTCGACGATCTCGGCGAAGTCCGGCGTCACCGCCCCGGGCTGCTGCAGGAGCTTGGCGCGAGCGGCCCACCGCGGCGAGGCGGCCAGCGTGGAGAAGTCGAACGGCGCCGGAATGAGCAGGCCATCGACGAATCCGGGTGCTTGAGCAGCGCCCGACGGGGAACCGCGCTGGCCCGACCGGCCGAGGCCGAGGTCGATCCGGCCGGGGTACACGGCCGAGAGCAGCCCGAACTGCTCCACGATGGACAGCGGGGTCTGATGGCCGACCTGCACGGCGCCGGAGCCGACCCGGATGCGGTCGGTGGCCGCGGCGATGAGGCCGATGAGCACGGCCGGCGCGGCGCTGGCCACGCCGTCGGCGAAGTGGTGCTCGGCCACCCAGTAGCGGTGGTAGCCGAACGACTCGGCGTGCCGGGCCAGGTCGACGGCGTTGCGCAGCGCCTGGCCGACGTCCCCGCCCGAGGCGACGGGGGCCAGGTCGAGGATGGACAGCGGTACGGTCATGGCGTCGCCACCTCCGGTGTCGGGAACGGCCGGCTGGGGATCTCGCGGCGCAGCACCGGCGCCACCTCGGCCTGGAACAGCTCCAGCGACGCGCGGTGCTGCTTGTCGGTGAGCCCGTCGGCGTCGGCCTGCACGTGCATCACCTCGTGGCCGAGCCGCTGGCGGTAGCGGTGGACCTTGTCGATGATCTGCTGCGGGCTGCCGACGAGGATGGAGCTGCGCTCGATCGCGTCCTCGATGGTCGGGAAGACCGGCTCGATGCCGACGCGGCGGAAGGTCTCGAGGCGGGCCTCGTAGACCGGGCGGTACACCTCGACGGCCTCCTGCGACGTGCGCGCCACGTAGAGGCCCGCGCTGCCGGCGCCGACCAGCGCCCGCTGCGGCGGGTGGCCGTGGAAGGCGAGCCGCTCCCGGTAGTGTGCGACCAGCTCGGCGTAGGGCTCGACCGGGTTGGTGACGTTGGCGGAGAACAGCGGGTCGCCGTGCAGGGCGGCGAGCTCCACCGACGCCTTGCTGGTGGCGCTGCCGTGCCAGATGCGGATCCGCTGTTGCAGCGGCCGCGGCAGCGCCTCCGCGTCGACCAGGGACGGGCGGAACTGGCCGGACCAGGTGACCCGGTCCTCCCGCCAGAGTTTCGTGAAGAGTTCGTACCCCTCGCGGTTGCGATCCCACTGGTCCTCGGCGGTGACGTGGAACAGCTGGGCCTGTGCGGCGCCGTTGCCCTTGCCGACGATGAGCTCGAGCCGCCCGCCGGACAGGTTGTCCAGCGTGGAGTAGTCCTCGAAGGCGCGGACCGGGTCGAGCAGGCTCAGCGTGGTGACGGCGGTGAACAGCCGGATGTGGCTCGTGCGGGCCGCGATGTGGCTGAGCACGACCGGCGGCGAGGAGGAGATGAACGGCCGCTCGTGCCGCTCGCCGACGCCGAAGCCGTCGAAGCCGAGCTGCTCGGCGAGGATCGCGTTGTCGACGACCTCGCGCAGACGCTCGTGCGGCGGCTTGCGGCGGTCGTGGACGATGAGCGTGATCGCGAGGAACTTCATGACGCCAGGCCCAGGTGGCCGCGCAGGGTCGTCGTGGTGTACGCGGTGCGCAGCACGCCGCGCTCCTGCAGCAGCGGCACGACCGTGTCGACGAACTCGTCGAGGCCGCCGGGCACGACGTGCGGCACGAGGATGAAACCGTCGGCCGCGTCGTTCTGCACGAACTCGTTCAGGGTCGCGGCGACCGCCTGCGGCGTGCCGATGAACGTCTGGCGCCCGGTGACCTCGATGATGAGGTCGCGGATGCCGAGCTTGCGCTCCTCGGCGATCGCCCGCCACTCGTTGGCGGTGGCGATCCGGTCCGGGTACATCCCGGCCCGGCCCTTGATGATCGTGTCGTCGTCGAGCACCGGGTCGAACGGCGGCAGCGGCCCTTCGGGGTCGAGGTCGCTGAGGTCCTTGTTCCACAGCTGCTCCAGCAGCAGGATCGCCGTCTGCGGGCTGACCTGCTGCCGGCGCACGTGGTGCGCCCGCTCGTGCGCGTCGGCCTCGGTGTCGCCGAGCACGAACGTGCTGGCCGGCAGGATCTTCAGCTCCTCGGGGCGCCGGCCGTGGGCGGCCATGCGGCCCTTGACGTCGGCGTAGAACGCCTTGCCGGACTCGAGCGTGCCGTGCCGGGAGAAGATGGCGTCGGCGGACCGTGCGGCGAAGTCGCGGCCCTGGTCGGAGTCGCCGGCCTGGATGATGAGCGGGCGGCCCTGCGGGCTGCGCGGCACGGCGAAGTGACCCTCGATGTCGACGTGCCGTCCCTTGTGGACGAACGCGCCGGGGTAGTCGTGCCGGGTGAACCGGCCGGCGGCCCGGTCGGCCACGATCTCGTCGGCGTCCCAGGTGTCCCACAGCTCGCGGACCGTGTGCAGGACCTCCTCGGCGCGGCTGTACCGGTCGGCGCGGTCGAGGTAGCCGCCCCGGCGGAAGTTCTCGCCGGTGAACGCGTCCCACGACGTCACGACGTTCCAGCCGGCCCGGCCCTCGGAGAGGTGGTCGAGGGTGGCGAGGCGCCGGGCGAGGTCGTAGGGCTCGTTGAAGGTCGAGTTGACGGTGCCGGTGAGGCCGAGGTGGGTCGTCACCGCGGCGAGGCCGCCGAGCACGGTCAGGTTGTCGGGCCGGCCGACGACGTCGAGGTCGTGGATGCGCCCGCGCTGCTCGCGCAGGCGCAGGCCCTCGGCGAGGAAGAAGAAGTCGAAGAAGCCGCGCTCGGCGGTGCGGGCGAAGCGCTCGAACGAGGCGAACTCGATCTGGCTGCCGGCCTGCGGGTCGCTCCACACGGTGGTGTTGTTCACGCCGGGGAAGTGCGCCGCCAGGATGACCTGCTTCATGCCGAGACCTCCGCGCGGGCGTAGCGGCTGGCCGGCCGGGGCAGGCCGAGGTGACCGCGCAGGGTCGTCGCGGTGTACTCCCGCCGGAACGCGCCCCGTTCGCGCAGGACCGGCAGCAGTCCGTCGACGATCGCCGTGAGGTCGCCGGGCAGCACGCCGGGGCGCAGCCGGAAGCCGTCGAGGCCGGCGTCGCGCCACTCGAGCAGCAGATCGGCGAGCTGCTCCGGCGAGCCGGCGAAGACGTGCGCGTCGCTTTCGATCTCGGAGTGTGCGCCGAGGAACACCACGAGGTCGCCGAAGACCTTGACCGGCCGGTCCGTCAGCGACCGCACCGAGGCGGCGTGCGCCGGGTCCACGACGTAGACGACGTCGGCGGCGGCCGCGGCGAACTCGAACGCCGCCGGCCCGTGCGCCAGCGCGGTCACGATCGGCTGGCCCTGCGGCGGGCGCGGGGTGATCGACGGGCCGCGGACGCTGAAGTGCCGGCCGGTGAAGTCGACGTAGTGCAGCTTGTCCCGGTCGATGAACCGGCCGGTGGGCGCGTCGCGGATGACGGCGTCGTCCTCCCAGCTGTCCCACAGCCGCCGCACGACCTCGACGTGGTCGGCGGCCTCGGACAGCAGGTCGGCGGCGTCGGCCTCCGGCTGGTGGGAGACCTGGGCGCGCCAGCCGGCGCGGCCGCGGCTGAGGTAGTCGAGGGTGGCGAGCTGGGTGGAGACGTGGAACGGCTCGGTGTGGGTGACGCCGATCGTCGGCACGAGCCCGATGCCGGTCGTCACCGGCGCGATGCGGGCCGCGATCAGCAGCGCGTCGAGGCGGCCCTGGACCCGGTCGGCACGGCCGGTGATGTTGAACGAGTCCTCGATCGTGACGAAGTCGAGGCGGCCCCGCTCGGCCTCGCGGACCAGCGACAGCCAGTACGCCGGCGTGAACAGCTCGGCCGGGCGGGCGCCCGGGTCGCGCCAGGCGTCCGGATGCCAGCCGGCGCCGTCCAGGGCGACGGCGAGGTGCAGCTCGCTCATGCGAGGCTCCCTTCCGGGCGCGGTGCGGACGCGCCCCAGTCGAGGTCGCCGGCGCCGGTGTCGCCGAACGTGGTGAAGTCGGTGGTGTCGCGGAATGCCGGGACGGTGTAGAGGTCGCGGGCGTAGGCCCACAGGTTCGGCCAGTCGGTCAGGCCCTCGCCGTAGCGCACGAGCGTGACCCACAGCCGGATGTCGGCCTCGGTGATGCCACTGCCGACGAGGTACCGCCGGGAGGCGAGCCGCTCGTCGAGCGCGGCGTAGCGGGAGCGGGTCTCGTCCTCGCCGACGCCCGGCACGAGCCAGGCCGTCAGCTCCTCGATCTCGGCGCGCAGCGGCTCCGGGTAGGTCTCCACGACCGGCTCGGCGACGTCGCGGAACTTCGTGGCGAAGTCGATGCCGATGGTGCGGTAGTCGTTGCTGAGCACGGTGCCGGTCGACCGGTCCCACAACGTCGGCACCGAGATGTGCCCGTCGAAGCCCGGCTCGGTCTTCTCGTACGCCTGGCGCAGCAGGGCGAACCCGTTGACCGGATCGGGGCCGTAGCGCTCGCGGAACGCCCAGCCGCGCCCGTCCCGGGCGTTGTCCACGTACGACACGCTGACGGCATCGTGCAGGCCGGCGAGCTCGCGGGCGATGGTGACGCGGTGCGACCACGGGCAGAACCAGCCCGCGTAGACGTGGTAGCGGCCGGCGGCGCCGTATTCGATGCGGCCGGTGAATCTGTAGAGGGGGCGCTGGTCGCCGGGCGGGCGGTTGATGCGGTACTCCCCGTAGGCGGTCGTGTCGACGGGGCTCGCCAGACGGCTGGAGCGCGGCAGGTTCGGCATGGTGTGTACCTCCGTAGGTACCGGAGCAAATTGCCGACTAATCCTACGTGGAAGATATGGTTTACGGTAGGGCTTCGTGACGCGGACCTCGCTTCGTTGACTTGCGCCGATCCGCGCTGCTGGACTGGCGGGACCGGCGCGACCGCTCACGGCGAGTCCGGCGCCCTCCCTTCTTGCTGCCTGCCCAAGGATCTCCCATGCGTAGATTTGCTGCCGTCATAGTCGCCGCCGGCCTGCTCCTCGCCGGCTGCGGCGGCGCCGCTGCCGACCCGGCCGCCGACGCCGGCGCGCCGCTCCAGGGCGGCTCGCTGACCTGGGCCGTCGAGACCGAGCCGATCACCTTCAACCCGCACCTGTACGCGCAGGCCAAGGCCCGCCTGCTGGTCTGGAACAGCTTCGAGGCGCTGCTCACCCACGACGACAAGGGCGGGTACCTGCCCTGGCTGGCGCGCTCCTACGACGTATCGGCGGACGGCCTGACGTACACCTTCAAGCTCCGCGACGACGTCACTTTCCACGACGGCGAGAAGTTCGACGCCGCCGCGGTGAAGGCCAACCTCGACCAGCTGTTCGTGCCCGGCTACGCCCCGGGCGTGACCGCCACCCAGCTCAAGAACTTCAAGGACGCGCAGATCGTCGACCCGACCACGATCGCGGTACACCTGAAGCAGCCCGACGTGCTCATCCTCGACTTCTTCGCCTCGCCGCAGGGCGCGCAGATCTCGCCGAAGTCGCTCAAGAGCCCCAACCTGAAGGCCGGCGGCCCCGACGTCGTGGGCACCGGCCCGTTCATCCTGGACCGCTACACCAAGGGCCAGGAGGTGCACTACAAGAAGAACCCCGCCTACAACTGGGCCCCGGCCAACGCCGGCCACCAGGGCGCGGCCTACCTCGACGGAATCACCTACCGCTTCCTCAAGGAGTCCTCGGTGCGCGTCGGCGCGCTGACCTCCGGCCAGGTCGACGTCATCGAGGGCGTCCCGGCGACCGAGCAGGGCCTGGTCAAGGCCGATCCCAACCTGCAGTTCGCGCAGCACCTCAACAGCGGCACCGCCTACAACTACTACTTCAACCAGACCCGCGCCCCGTTCGACGACATCCGGGTCCGCAAGGCCTTCCGCGACGCGGTCGACGTCGACGCGGTGCTGCAGGGGGTGTACCGCGGCACGGCCACCCGCGCCTGGAGCATCCTCAGCCCGTCGGGCCCGTTCTACGACCCGTCGCTGGAGAAGAGCTACGGCAACAACGCCGCCGAGGCCAACAGCCTGCTCGACCAGGCCGGCTGGGCCACGAAGGACGCCGACGGCTTCCGCACCAAGGACGGCAAGCGCCTCACCGTGCGCATCGTGCTCTCCGCGCCGTTCGTGCGCGACAAGCGCGACATCCTCGCGCAGGCCGTGCAGGCCGCGGTCAAGCAGTCCGCCGGCATCGACCTGCAGGTGAAGGTCGTCGACCAGGGCACCGCCACCGACGCGCTGAACAAGAACGAGTTCGAGGTCTTCGACAACTCCCGCGCCGACACCGACGCCGGCGCCGCGCTCACCCTCATCGTGCCCAAGGGCGCGCCCATCAACCGGCACGGCTTCACCAGCGCCGACCTGGAGTCGCAGATCGCCACCGCGGCGGCCACCACCGACACCGCGAAGCGCAAGGACGCCTACGTGGCCGTGCAGCGCGCCCTTAACGACAACGCGACGCTGCTGCCGCTCTACGCGCCGGCGGACCAGATCGCCGCCCAGAAGAGGATCGGCGGGCTCGGTTTCGAGCCCACGGCGGGGGTGCCCGCCAGCGCATACAACGTCTGGATCGGCAAGTAGCGATGTGGCGAGCCGTCCTGCGACGTCTCGGCAGCGGGGCGGTGGTCCTCTGGGCCGCCGCCACCGCGGCCTACCTCGCACTGCACCTGGCACCGGGCGACACCGTCGACACCCTCGTCGGCGACGGCCCGGACACGCCGCAGATCCGCGCCCAGATCGCGGCCGACCTCGGCCTGAACCGCCCGGCCGTGGTGCAGTACGTCGCCTACCTGTGGCGCCTGCTGCACGGCGACTTCGGCCGCTCCTACATCCTGCAGCGACCCGTCGCCGACATCATCGCCAGCCAGGTCTGGCCGACGGTGAAGCTGACCCTGGTGGCGAGCGCGTTCACGGTCGTCATCGCGGTCGGGCTGGCCCTGGTGAGCACCGGGCGGGGCCGCTGGGTCCGCGGCCTGGTCTCGGCCCTGGAGCTGTCGGTCGTCTCCGCGCCCGGCTTCCTCATCGGCGTGCTGCTGCTCAGCGTCTTCTCCTTCCGCCTCGGCTGGTTCCCGGTCTCCGGCGACCGCGACGCCTCCGCGCTCGTGCTGCCCGCCCTCTCCCTCGCCCTGCCGCTCGGCGGCCTGCTCAGCCAGGTCATCCGCGAGGGCCTGGAGCGGGCGCTGGACGAGCCGTTCGCGGTCACCGCCCGGTCCCGCGGGCTGACCCGGCAGGCGCTGCTGTGGCGGCACGCGCTGCGCCACGCCCTGCTGCCCGCCGTCACCCTCGCCGGCACGCTCATCGGCTTCCTGCTCAGCGCCGCCGTCGTCGTCGAGCGCGTCTTCGGCCGGCCGGGCCTCGGCCAGGTCGCCACCGACGCGGTCGGCACCAAGGACATCCCGGTGGTGCTGGCGGTGGTGATGCTCTCGGCCGCGATCTACGTGGCGCTGAGCACCGTCGCCGACCTCGCGTACCTGCTGATCGACCCGCGACTGCGGAAGGGCTGAACCTCATGGACGTCACGCTGCCGGTACCCGCCGCGGCGCCCGCCCGCCCGGGCCGGCTGCCGGCCGGGCTGCCGATCGCCGGGCTGTTCCTGGCGCTGGTCGCCGTCGCCGCCGTCGCGCCCGGGCTGCTCACGCACACCGACCCGCTCGCCGCCGACCCGATGGCCGCGCTGCAGGCGCCGAGCGCCGCGCACTGGTTCGGCACCGACCAGCTCGGCCGGGACGTGTTCACCCGGACCGTGTACGGCGCCCGCTACTCCCTGTTCATCGGCCTCACCGCGACCCTGCTGTCCGTGCTGGCCGGCGGCGTGCTCGGGCTGCTTGCCGGCCTCGCGCCCCGCGCGGTCGACGAGGTGATCAGCCGGGCGCTGGACGTGCTCTCGTCGTTCCCCGAGGTGCTGCTGGCGCTGCTGTTCATCGCGTTCACCGAGCCCGGCACCCCGAGCCTGATCCTGGCCATCGCCCTGGCGTTCGCGCCGCGCTACGGCCGGATCGTGCGGGCGCAGACGCTGCTGGTGCGCCGCGCCGGCTACGTCGAGCAGGCGGTCACCTTCGGCCTGTCCCGCGCCCGCCTGGCCTGGCGGCACATCGTGCCCAACGTGCTCGGCCCGCTGCCGATCCTCGCCACCATCGGCCTGGGCACGGCGATCGTCAACGCCTCCGCGCTGTCCTTCCTCGGCATGGGCCCGCAGCCGCCGTCGCCGGAGTGGGGCGCGATGCTCTCGGAAAGCCGCAACTACCTGCGGGTCGCCTGGTGGTCGGCGATCCTGCCGGGCGCAACGCTCACCGTGACCGTCATCGCGCTCACCGCCGTCGGCCGCCGCCTGCAGGCCCGCTTCGAAGGGAGGCGCTGATGGCGCCGCTGCTGTCCGTGCAGGACCTGCACGTCACGTTCCCCGGCCCGGTGCAGGCTGTGCGGGGCGTCAGCTTCGACATCGAGCCGGGCGAGTGCGTCGCGCTGGTGGGGGAGAGCGGCTCGGGCAAGAGCGTCACTGCGCGCACGCTCGTCGGCCTGGCCGGCCCGGCGGCCCAGGTGCGCGCCGCCCGGCTGACCCTCGACGGCCGCGACACCCTCGGCTTCGGCGAGCGGGACTGGCGCCGGCTGCGCGGCCGGGTCGCCGGCCTGGTGCTGCAGGACGCCCTCGTCTCGCTCGACCCGCTCAACACCGTCGGCGCCGAGATCGGCGAGGTGCTGCGCGCGCACGGCATCGGCCGCCCCGCCGACCGCCCGGCCCGCGTCGCCGAGCTGCTGTCGGCGGTACACGTGCCGGATCCCGAGGAACGAGCGCGCCAGTACCCGCACCAGCTCTCCGGCGGCCTGCGCCAGCGGGCGCTCATCGCCTCCGCGATCGCCGCCGACCCGCCGCTGCTCATCGCCGACGAGCCGACGACCGCGCTCGACGTGACCGTCCAGGCCCAGCTGCTCGACCTGCTCGCCGAGCGTCGCGCCGCCGGCTCCACCGTGCTGCTGGTCAGCCACGACCTCGCGGTGGTGTCCCGGATCGCCGACCGGGTGCTCGTCATGCGCGCCGGCGAGATCGTCGAGCAGGGCCCGACGGCCCAGGTCCTCGCCGCGCCCGCGCACCCGTACACCCGGCTGCTGCTGGCCGCCGTGCCGACCGCTGAGTCGCGCGGCCGGCGCCTCAGCGTGACCGAGCCGGAGCCGCTGCCGCCGCGCAACGTCGAGCCCGACCGGATCGTGCTGTCCGCGTCCGGGCTGCACAAGTGGTACCGCACCAGGCACGCCGTCGACGACGTCTCCTTCACCCTGGCCCGCGGCGAGACCCTCGGCGTCGTCGGCGAGTCCGGCTCGGGCAAGACGACCGTGGCCCGCATCGCGCTCGGCCTCGTCGAGCCGTCGGCGGGCACGATCTGCCTCGGCAGCGGCTCCGGGCAGGTCGACTGGACCGGCGTGCCCGAGCGCCGCCGCCGCCCGCACCGCCGGCGCCTGCAGGTCATCGCGCAGGACCCGCTGAGCTCGTTCGACCCGCGGTACACCGTGGAGCGCCTCGTCGGCGAAGCGCTCCTCGAGCGCGGCCGGGCTCGCCGCGACCGCGTGGTGGAGCTCCTCGAGCGGGTCGGGCTCGGCGCCGAGCACCTGGGCCGTCACCCGCGGGCCCTGTCCGGCGGGCAGCGCCAGCGGGTCGCGATCGCCCGCGCCATCGGCCCCCGCCCGGACGTGCTGGTCTGCGACGAGCCGGTGTCGGCGCTGGACGTGTCGATCCAGGCCCAGGTCCTCGACCTGCTCGCCGACCTGCAGGCGGCCGACGGCACCGCGCTGCTGTTCATCTCCCACGACCTGGGCGTGATCCACCACGTGGCGGACCGGGTGCTGGTGATGCACGACGGACGGGTGGTCGAGCAGGGCCCGGTCACCGACGTGTTCACCGATCCGGCCCACGAGTACACCAAGTCCCTGCTGGCCGCCGTGCCGACGCTCGACAGGGTGAGTAACGGTACCTAACCCGATCTGAGCACGACGACGGATCATCGGCGCCCGGCCCGTCGATACCGTCGAACCGTGACCGACGCTCCGCGCACTCGCTCCTCCCGGCCCGCCGTCATCCTGCGCGGCCTGGGGACCGTCCTCGGCTGGCACGCGCTGCTGGTCGCCGCGTTCGTGGCCTGGGTGCTGGTGCTGCCGAGCGAGCACAGCGGCGCCGGCTGCGACGGCCTCGGCTGGGGCTGCACGCCCAACCCGCGCGACGGCGCCATCGTCGTCGGCATCGTCTTCGGCATCCCGGCGGTCGCCGCCACGCTGCTCGTCGCGGGCCTGGCGGCCGCCGCGCTCGGCGCCCGGGCCCGTTCGGGCCTGATCGCCGGGACCGCCGCCACGTTCGGCACCTGGCTGGCCGGGGTAGCGGGCGTCCTCGTCTGGGTCCAGGCCCACGCCTGAGCGGCGGGCCGTAAGTAGACTTGTCAGATAGGATTACCCGGCTACCTCGGGAGGCCGGTTTGAGTGCATCGCGCAAGGCGGTCGTGGTGACGGCCGCCGGTAGCGGCATCGGGCGCGCCGCGGCGGAACTGTTCGCGGAGCGCGGCTTCGGGGTCGTGGCGGTCGACAACGACCCGGAGCGCCTCGCCGGACTGTCCGGTGTGGACGGCGTCGCGACGCTGCTCGGCGACGTGGCCGAGGAGCGCACCAACCGGGAGATGGTGGCCCTGGCCGTCGACCGGTTCGGCCGGCTCGACGCCGCGGTGCTCAACGCCGGCGCGGGCGGGGCGCCGCCGCTGGAGGACGACGGCGCGATCGCGGCGCTCGACGCGATCCACGCCGTCAACGTCCGCGGCGCCGCGCTCGGCATCCGCGCGGCGGCGCCCGCGCTGCGCGCATCCGGCGGCGGCGCTGTGATCGTGACCGCCTCCGTCGCCGCTCTGCGCGGCGACCCGCACACGTGGGCGTACAACACCACGAAGGCCGCCGCGGTGAATCTGGTGCGCTCGGCCGCCCTCGACTACGCACACCAGGGCATCCGGATCAACGCGATCGCGCCGGGCCTGACCCGCACCGCCCGCAACGCCGCGGTGCACGACGACCCCGAGCGCGCCGCCGACCTGACCCGGCGCATCCCGCTTGGCCGCTGGGCCGCGCCGCGGGAGCAGGCCGAGGTCATCTGGTTCCTGGCGTCCCCGGCCGCCTCCTACATCACCGGCGAGGTCATCGTCAGCGACGGCGGCCTCAGCGCGAGCAACGGCCTGTTCCTCCCGCCGGCTCCCGCCCCATGAGCGAGGAGGCGGTCAGTCCGCCCGGTCGAGCTGGTGCTCGGCAACGCCGACAGCGCGGCCGTGTGCGCTCGTCTACACCGCGACGCGCTCGGCGAGGGCCGGCAGGCCCAGGTTGTCGCGCAGCGTCGTGCCCTCGTAGTCGGTGCGCAGGGAACCGCGCTCCTGCAGCAGCGGCACCACCTTGTCGACGAACTCGTCCAGGCCGGTCGGCGTCAGGTGGGAGCCGATGATGAAGCCGTCGGAGCCGTCCTGCTGCACGAAGTCGTCCAGGCGCTGGGCGACCTGGGCCGGCGTGCCCACGAACTCGGTGCGGCCGAAGACATGGATCGCGAGCTCCCGCAGCGTGTAGCGGTTCGCCTCGGCGATCGCCCGCCACTCGGCGACGGTCTCGGACGCGTTCTGGTGGATGCGCGCCCGGCCCTGGATGACGGGCGGGTCATCGGGCGCCGGCTCCACGTCGGGCAGCGGCCCGTCGGGGTCGTAGCCGGACAGGTCGCGGTTCCAGACGGTCTCGAGCAGGATCTGGGCGCCGCGGCCGCTGATCTGTGCCCGGGCGATCTCGCGGTGGCGCTCGACGGCGTCGGCCTCGGTGTCGCCGAGCACGAAGGCGGCGCCGGGCAGGATCTTCGTCGAGCCGGGCGGGCGGCCGTGCCGCGCGGAACGCTGCTGGATGTCGCGGTAGAACGCCTGCGCCTCGGTGAGGGTGTGGTACGGCGAGAAGATCGCGTCCGGGCCGCCGCCGCTGGCGAACTCCCGGCCCTCGGCCGAGACGCCGGCCTGCAGGATGACCGGCTGCCCCTGTGGGCTGCGGGGGACCGCGAACCGGCCGCCGATGTCGAACTGCCGCCCGCTGAAGGCGAACGCGCCGGCGTCGGCGCGGCGCAGGAACCGCCCCTCCTCCTGGTCGGCGACCACGTCGCCGGCATCCCAGGAGTCCCACAGCCGCCGGGCGGCGGCCAGGAACTCCGCGGCCCGCACGTAGCGGTCCTCGCGCCGCAGGTAGCCGCCCCGGCGGAAGTTCTGGCCGGTGAAGGCGTCGGAGGAGGTGACGATGTTCCAGCCCGCCCGGCCGCCGGAGAGGTGGTCGAGGCTGGCCAGCTGCCGGGCGAGCTCGTAGGGCTCGTTGAAGGTGGCGTTCACGGTGGCGACGAGCCCGAGGTGCTCGGTCACCGCGGCCAGCGCGGTGAGCACCGTGATGGCGTCCGGGCGGCCGATGACGTCCTGGTCGAAGATCTGGCCCTGCCGCTCCCGCAGGGCCAGGCCCTCGGCGAGGAAGAAGAAGTCGAACCGGCCGCGCTCGGCGGTCACGGCGGCGTGCCGGAACGAGGCGAAGTCGATCTGGCTGCCGGCGGCCGGGTCCGACCATACGGTCTGGTGGTTGACGCCACCGAGGTAGTGGCCGAGGATGATCTGCTTCTTGGGTCGGCTCATGTTCATCGATCCGTTCGGAGGCGGTTACGCGGCCTGGTAGCGGCTGGCGGGACGGGTCAGTCCCAGGTGGCCGCGCAGGGTGGAGGCGGTGTACTCGGTGCGGAACAGGCCCCGGCGCTGCAGCTGCGGCACGAGCAGGTCGG
The DNA here is from genome assembly GCF_039537565.1 of Dactylosporangium darangshiense. Classification (NCBI taxonomy): domain Bacteria; kingdom Bacillati; phylum Actinomycetota; class Actinomycetes; order Micromonosporales; family Micromonosporaceae; genus Dactylosporangium; species Dactylosporangium darangshiense. The sequence goes on along the minus strand of NZ_BAABAT010000016.1, from coordinate 115,198 downwards.
CGATCGCGGTCAGGTCGTGCGGGAGTGCGCCCGGGCGCAGCCGCACCCCGTCGTAGCCGAGCCGGTGCAGCTGTTCGATCTGGTCGGCCAGCGTCTCGGCGGTACCGGCGAGAATGCGGGCATCCGAGAACAGCGGGGCGCCGTCGAGGGCGTCCAGCCGCTCCTTGCGGGCGGCGGCCTCGCCGGCGCCGGGGTCCAGGAAGACGACGAGGTCGGCGAAGACCTGCAGCTCGCCGTCGCGCCCCGCGGCCGCGACCTCGGCGCGGACCTCGTCGAGGATCTGCCTCGCACCGGCCTCGTCGTGCGGGGTCACGAAGACGACGTCGGCCTGCCGGGCGGCCAGCCGGTAGGGCACCGTGGCGTGCGCCAGGACGCTGACCACCGGCTGGCCCTGGGGCGGCCGCGGCGTGATCGACGGCCCGCGCACCGAGAACCAGCGCCCGGCGAAGTCGATGTGGTGCAGCTTCTCGCGGTCGACGAACCGGTCCGTGGCCGCGTCGCGGATCTCGGCGTCGTCCTCCCAGCTGTCCCACAGCCGCCGTACCACGTCGATGTAGTCCGCGGCCTCGTCGAACCGCTCGGCGACGAACCGCTGGATCTCGGGCGTCTCCAGCAGCTCGAGGCTGAGCTGCGGCAGGTCGCGGCGGCCGAACAGCGCCGCCTTCCTGCCGAGGCCGCCGGTGCGGAACTGCACACCCGCCCGCCCGGAGCTGACGTAGTCGAGCGTGGCGATGTTCTTGGACGTGTGGAACGGCTCGGTGTGCGTCGTGGTCACCGTCGGCACGACGCCGATGTGCGCCGAACCGGGCGCGACGCGGGCCGCGACGAGCAGGGCGTCCAGCCGGCCCCGGACCTGGTCGGTGCGGGCGTCCGGGGCGAAGTGGTCGGCGGACTGGATGGTGAGCGCGTCGTCGATCGTCGCGAAGTCGAGCAGGCCGCGCTCGGCCTCGGCGAGCAGGCCGGTCCAGTAGCCGGCGGTGAACAGCTCGCGCGGCCGGGCGTCCGCGCTGCGCCACGCGGCCGGGTGCCAGCCGGCGCCGTCCAGGGCGACGGCGAGGTGCAGGTCGGTCACTGCGGTGTCCCTTCGAGGTGGCCCCGGCGCGCCCACTCCTCGGCCAGCAGGCGGTAGGAGCGCACCCGGTCGGCGTGGTCGTGGGTGATGGTGGTGATCGCCAGCTCGTCGGCGCCGGTCGCGTCGCGCAGCTGCTCGAGCTTGTCGGCGACGGTCTGCGGCGAGCCGACCAGCTGGGTCTCGACGCGGTCCCGGACCAGCTCGCGGTCCTCGGGGCTCCACTCGTGGCGGGCCGCCTCCACGGGTGTCGGGAACGGAATCGCGCCCTCGCCCGAGCGGATGCTGCGCACCCACAACCCGTAGCCGGACGCAAGGACGGCGGCGCGCTCGTCGGTCTCGGCGACGACGACGTCCGCGGACACCGAGACGTGCGGGCGGTCCAGCTCCGCGGACGGGCGGAACGCGGCCCGGTACGCCTCGACGGCGTCGATGACGGTGCTCGGGCTGTGGTGGTAGCTGGCCGCGAACCGCAGGCCCCGCTCGCCGGCCACGGTCGCGCTGGAGCCGCCGGACGCGCCGAGGATCCACACCTCGACCGCGGCGCCCTCGCCGGGATAGGCGCGCACCGCGACGCCGCCGGGGGAGACGTACGTGCCGGCCAGCAGCGCGAGGATGTCGCTGATCTGGGAGTCGTAGTCGGGGGTGTAGGCGCCGGGCTGCTGCAACAGGTGCAGCAGCGTGGCCACCTTCGTCGCCGACGTGGCCAGCAGACGGCCGAAGTCGTACTGCTTGGGCAGCAGCAGCCCGTTGCCGGTGCGCTGCTCGGTGTCGTGCGCGCCGCCGCCGCGGTTGGCCGCATACGCCGACACTGCAGCGGTCACCGGCTGCCCGTTGCCGCCGTCGGCCGGGGCCGGTTGCTGCCGGCCGATCGAGCGGCCCAGGCCGAGGTCCAGCCGGCCCGGGTACACCGCGTCGAGCAGCCCGAACTCCTCGACGGTGGCCAGCGGCTGGCGGTGGCCGAGCTGGACGCCGGCCGAACCGACGCGGATGGTGCTCGTGGCGCCGGCGACCAGCGCGATGGAGACGGCCGGCGAGGCGCCGATCACGCCCGGGTTCAGGTGGTGCTCGGCGAACCAGTACCGCCGGTAGCCGAAGCGCTCGGCGTGCCGGGCGAGGTCGACGGCGTTGCCGACCGCGGTCGCGTTGCTGGCACCGCTGCTGCGGGGTATCAGGTCCAGGACGGCCAGGGGCGTGGTGCTCATGCGGGTCCTCTCACAGGGGCAGGCTCAGGTTGTCGCGCAGGGTCGGGCCCAGGTAGTCGTCCTTGACGATGCCGCGCTTGCGCAGGTGGTGCAGCAGGCCGTTGACGACGTAGTCGTGCTGGACCGGGTCGTGCAGGCCGCCGACCGACAGCACGTCGAGCACGCCGGCTTCGAACCGCTCCTCGACGGCGTCGGCGAGCTGCTCGGGGGTGCCCGCGACGCTCCAGTGGCCGGTGTCCTGCGCCGCGATGATGAGCTCGCGCAGCGTGTAGCCCTGCCGGATGTACCCGCTGAAGATCTCGACGCGGCCGCGCCGCCGGTGCACGGCGGACACGTCCGGCAGGAGGCTCTCGGGCAGCGGCGCGTCCAGTGGCGCCTCGGACAGGTCGACGCCGCCGCCGAGCATGTCGGCGACCAAGGCCCGGCCGGCCTCGAAGTCGATCCCGTCGTGGCGTTCCCGGACCAGCCGTCGCGCCTCCTGCTCGGTCGCGCCGAACGTGGCGTGGAAGGAGCTGAAGACGAGCGGCAGGCCCGGCCGGCGGCCCAGCTCGGCCGCTCGGGCGCGGATCCGGTCGGTGTACTGCCGCGCACTGTCCATCGTGGACAGCGCGGTGAAGACGACCTCGGCGTAGCGGGCGCCGAGCTCGATGCCGTCCGCCGACTGACCGGCCTGGACGAGCACCGGGCGGCCCTGTGGCAGCGGCGGGATGTTGAGCGGGCCGGCGACGCTGAAGTACCGGCCGGCGTGGTTGATCGGCCGCACCCGGCTCGGGTCGAGGACGGCCCGCCCGTCCGGGCCGGTCCGCAGCGCGCCCGGGCCCCAGCTGTCCCACAGCGCGTTGACCACGTCGAGGGTCTCGGCCGCGCGCGCGTAGCGCTCCCGCGGGCCGGGCAGTTCGCCGGGGCCGAAGTTCTCCTCGCCGATCGACGACGTGACGAGGTTCCAGGCCGCCCGGCCGTTGCTGACGTGGTCGAGCGTGCCGAAGAGCCGGGCCAGGTTGTACGGGTGGTGGAACGTGGTCGACACCGTCGCGATGAGCCCGATGCGCGAGGTCACCTGACTCAGCGCGGAGACGTACACCAGCGGCTCCTGCGCCCCGATCGTGCCCTGCGCGCCGAAGGTCAGCAGGTCGGGCACGAACAGCGCGTCGATGCGGGCCGCCTCGGCGAGCTCCGCCACCCGGCGAGCGGTGTCCACTGTGGACTTCTCGGGGTCGAGGGCCAGCTCGTACGGGCCGGGGTGTCCGCCCGCGCCGGTGACGATGGCGAGGGTGCGTGGTGGACGTGCCGTCATGCCGAGACAGTATTCCGATCGACAAAGTATGAAAATATGTCGGCGGTCACAGTGCCCGCGACGGAATGCGCGGCCGGGCGGTCGGGTTCACGCCGGTATGACAACGATCGGACTCATCGGCAGTGGCAGGATCGGCGCCACGGTGGCCCGGCCGGCGATCGCCGCCGGCGCAGCGAGCCGGGCACGCCCGTCGCCCGGGCTCCGGCACCGCGGCCTCGGCCGCGGGTGAGCGTCGACTTCTCCAGCCGTAGTCGGGCCGTGCGCACGTGAAAGTGGCACGATTGGTGCAATGCAGATCGACCTGACCGGGCGGACCGCGCTCGTCACCGGATCCACCCGCGGGATCGGGGCGGCCATCGCCGCCGGGCTGGCCCGGGCCGGGGCCCGCGTTGCCGTGAACGGGCGCGGCGGCGACGCCGTGGCCGAGGCGATCCGGCGCTTCGGCGGCGGTGACTTCGTCGCGGCGCCGGGTGACGTCGCCTCCGACGAGGGGACCCGGGAGGTGCTCGAGGCGCTGCCCGAGGTGGACATCCTCGTGAACAGCCTCGGGATCTTCGGCAGCCGGCCGGCGCTGGAGATCGGCGACGACGAGTGGCGGCGCTACTTCGAGACCAATGTGCTGGCCGCCGTGCGGCTCACTCGCGCCTACCTGCCGGGGATGATGGCCCGCGGTTGGGGGCGGGTGCAGTACATCGCCAGCGACTCCGCCGTCGTCATCCCCGCCGAGATGATCCACTACGGGGTGTCGAAGACGGCGCTGCTGGGCGTCGCGCGGGGCTTCGCCAAGGCGGCGGCCGGCAGTGGTGTGACGGTCAACTCGGTGATCGCCGGGCCGACGCACACCGGGGGAGTCGAGGACTTCGTGTACGAGCTCGTCGACCGCGATCTGCCGTGGGACGAGGCGCAGCGGGAGTTCATGCGGCGGTACCGCCCGCAGTCGCTCCTGCAACGCCTCATCGAGCCCGAGGAGATCGCCAACCTGGTGGTGTACCTGAGCTCGCCGCTGGCCTCGGCGACCACCGGCGGCGCCGTCAGGGTCGACGGCGGCTACGTGGACGCGATCCTGCCCTGACAGGCCGGATCACCCGCCCGCGCCGACCGGGACCACCTCGAGAACGACCTTGCCCTGGATGTGCCCGCGCTCGGCGCGCTCGTGCGCCTTTGCCGCGTCGGCGAGCCCGAACACGCTGTCCACGGCGACCCGCAGCCGGCCCTCGTCGACGAGCTGGGCGAGCTCGGCCAGTTGGTCACCGTCGGAGCGCACCTGGCCCGACCGGAAGGTGACGCCCCGGGCCGCGGCCTCCTCGCGGTGGAACTCGCCGTGGAAGATCGGGCTGACCACGCCGCAGTCGCGGACCGCCGCGACGAGCCGGAACGCCTCCGGGCCGCCGACGGTGTCGAAGAGGTGGTCGACCCCGCGCTCCGCGTCCGCCGGGTGCTGGCGCGTGTAGTCCACGAACCGGTCGGCGCCGAGCCCGCGCAGGAACGTCTCGTGCCGGCCCGAGGCGACCGCGACGACGGTGGCGCCCTGCGCCCGGGTGAGCTGCGTGAGGAAGTGCCCGACGCCGCCGGCGGCGCCGTTGACCAGCACGGTGCGCCCGGCGAGCGCCGCGCCGGCCAGCGCACGGGCGCCGGGCACCAGCGGCGTGAAGTCGCGCGGCTCGGCGCCGGTCAGGCCGCTGCCGAGGCCGCCGAACAGCTGCTGGAAGGCCGTGAGCCCGGCCATCGGCAGGCCGGCGGCCTCGACGTGGCTGAGGCCGGCGGGCTTGCGGGCGAGATGCTCCTGCGGCGCGGTGGCGAACTCGGCGTAGGCGCGGGCGCCGTTGCCCAGCGAGGGGAAGCGCACCATGCCGAGGACGGCGTCGCCGACCCGCCACCGGGTCACCCCGGGGGTCACCGCCACGACGACGCCGGACAGGTCGGAGCCGGGGATCGAGGGCAGGGGGACCTTCGGTCGCAGCTGCGCCGGGATCGCGGCGAAGCCGCCGCGCGCGTACCAGTCGGGCGGGTTCAGCCCGGCGGCGTGGACGCGGACCAGCACCTCGCCGGGTGCGGGCTCGGGCACCGGCACCGCCTCGTACGTCAGGACCTCAGGCCCGCCCTGCTCGTGGTACCGAATCGCCATCATCGTGTCCCGTTGCAACGCGCCTCCCAGGCTCCGCGGTGAAGTGGAGCACCGCTCCGAATCGTTGGTTGTAGCATAGGTGGAGCACTGCTCCACTTGTCAACCACAGAGGCTGGTGAACGTGACTCGCTCCGATGCGCAGCGCAACTACGAGCGGATCCTCGCGGTCGCCCGCACCGTGGTGGAGCAGGACGGCACGCAGGCGTCGCTGCGCGACGTCGCCCGGCGGGCCGGCGTCGGGATGGGCACGCTGTACCGGCACTTCCCCAGCCGGGAGGCGCTGCTGGAGGCGCTGCTGCGCCAGCGCTTCGACGGGCTCGCCGCGCGGGCCGCGGCGCTCGCCGAGGCGCACCCGCCGGGCGAGGCCCTCACGCGCTGGCTCGAGGAGTTCGTGCAGGGCGCCGGCCGGTATCGCGGCCTGCCCGAGTCCATCATGGCGACGCTGCGGGACGACGAGTCGCCGCTGCACGCCTCCTGCCTGGCCATGCGCCGGTCCGCCGGCGCGCTGCTCGAGGGCGCCCAGCGCGCCGGTCACATCCGCGCGGACGTGACCGGCGTCGACCTGTTCGCGCTGGCGAGCGCCGTCGGCTGGATCGCCGAGCAGGCGCCGGGCCTCACCGAGCGCCGGGAGCACCTGCTGGCGCTCGTGCTGGACGGACTCGCCGCCCGGCCGTGACCGCGGGCCGCCTCAGCGCGCGGCGAACGGCACCGACGCGGGCTCCGCCGCGGCCGCGGCCGGGTGCTGCCACAGGCCGCGCGCGGCCAGGATCGGCAGGACGCCCTCGCCGAACCAGTAGGCCTCCTCGACGTGCGGGTGGCCGGACAGGATGAACTCGGTGATGCCCAGCCGGTGGTACTCCTCGATCCGGTCCGCGATCTCGGCGTGGCTGCCGACGAGCGCGGTGCCCGCGCCGCCGCGGACCAGGCCGACGCCCGCCCACAGGTTGGGGGCGATGTGCAGGGCGTCGCGCTGGCCGCCGTGCAGGGCGAGCATCCGGCGCTGGCCCTCGGACTCGCTGCGGGCCAGGCCCGCCTGCACCCGCTCGATCGTGGCCTGGTCGATGCCGTCGAGCAGGCGCCGCACCTGCGCCCACGCCTCGTCGGCGGTGTCGCGGGCGATGACGTGCAGCCGGATGCCCAGCCGCAGGGTGCGGCCGCGGTCAGCGGCCAGCTTCGTGATGCGCGACAGCTTCTCGGCCACGGCGTCCGGCGGCTCGCCCCACGTGAGGTACGCGTCGACGTGCTCGGCCGCCACCGCGAGCGCGGACGGCGACGAGCCGCCGAAGTAGACGTCGGGCACCGGATCGGGCAGGCGCTGCAACTGAGCGTCCTCGACGTGCAGGTGGCTGCCCCGGAAGGTCACCGCCTCGCCGCGGAACAGGGCGCGCACGATGTGCAGGAACTCGCCGGTGCGCTCGTAGCGGGCGTCCTTGTCGAGGTGGTCGCCGTAGGCGCGCTGCTCGTGGCTCTCGCCGCCGGTGACGACGTTGAGCATGAGCCGGCCGCGCGAGAGGCGCTGGAACGTGGCCGCCATCTGGGCGGCCAGGGTCGGCGAGATGAGGCCGGGGCGGAAGGCCACCAGGAACTTCAGGCGCTCGGTCACCTCCACCAGCATCGCGGTGGACAGCCACGCATCCTCGCACCACAGGCCGGCGGGGGTGAGCGCGCCGACGAACCCGAGCTGTTCGGCGGTGCGGGCGATCTGGCCGAGGTACGCGACGGTGGCCGGGCGGGCACCACCGGCCGAACCGGCGGGCAGGCCGTGCCCGCCGCCGACGATGTCGCGGCTGTCGCCGTACGTGGGCAGGAACCAGTGGAAGGTGAGCGTCACTGCCTTATCCTATTCAATCGGTAGGTGTAGTGGGTATAGTCCGGTGCCATTGGAATTCCTCCGAGCCCATGGGAGTGCACCGATGCGTCGACTCACGGCCGTCCTGGCCGGCGCGCTGCTGCTGAGCGCGTCGCTGGTCGCCGGCTGCGCCGACAAGACCCCCGAGTCCGCCGCCGCACCCGGCGCGGCCGAGGAGCCACTGCGCGTCGGTTACCAGCGCTTCGGCGGGCTGAGCCTGGTCAAGGCCCGCAAGGCCGAGGCGCCCGGCACCGCTTGGTCGCTGTTCGAGAGCGGGCCGGCGCTCACCGAGGGGCTCAAGGCCGGCGCCATCGACATCGGCCAGGTCGGCGAGGCCCCGCCGATCTTCGCCGCCGCCGGGAAGATCGACTTTCGGATCATCGGCACCTCGCAGCCGGTGCCGAAGGGCGAGGCCGTGCTGGTGAAGGCGAACAAGGGGTACACCTCCTTCAAGGACCTGCGGGGCAAGAAGGTCGCGCTCAACAAGGGCTCGAACGTCAACTGGCTGCTCGTGCGGCTGCTCGAGGCCAACGGCATGACCATCAAGGACATCGACGTGCAGTACCTCAAGCCCGCCGACGCCCGCCCCGCCTTCGACAACGACCAGGTCGACGCCTGGATCATCTGGGACCCGTACTTCGCCCTCGCCGAGTCGCCCGGCGTCAAGGTGCTCGTCGACGCCACGGGCCTGGCCAACAACCGGGAGTACCTGCTGGTGTCCCCGCAGGCGCTGAAGAGCAAGCCGGGGAAGATCCGCGAGTTCCTCAAGACCTACCGGCAGGTCACCGACTGGGGCATCGCCAACCCCGACGAGCGGGTGAAGGTCCTGGCACCGGAGCTCGGCATCCCCGAGGACGCCGCCCGCCGGGCCCTGGCGCGCAGCGCCCAGCCGCTCGCCGCGGTCACCCCGGAGATCGGCGCCGAGCTGCAGCAGATCTCCGACGGCTTCACCGACCTGCAGCTGATCCCGGTCAAGGTCGACATCAAGGCGCGCGTCGACGAGCAGTTCTCGGACCTGTTGCGATGACGGTGCTCGCCCGCGGTACCGCGGCCACCACCGCCGCACCGCCGGCCGCCGCCCGCCGGGTGCGCGCCCGGCGGTGGCGGCGCGCGGTCACGCCGCTTGCCCTGCTCGCGGCGTGGGAGGGCGGCGCACGCGCCGGGCTGCTCGACACCGACAAGCTCCCGGCGCCCAGCGCCGTGCTGCGAACCGGCGCGCGGCTGGCCGCCGACGGCACCCTCGGCGACTACCTGCTCGACTCGATCCAGCGGGCGCTGCTCGGCCTGCTCATCGGCGGCCTGCTCGGCCTCGCGCTCGGCGCCCTTGCGGGCCTCGCCCGGCTCGGCGACGACCTCGTCGACCCGACCGTGCAGATGGCCCGCATGCTGCCGCACCTCGGCCTGGTGCCGCTGCTCATCATCTGGGTCGGCATCGGCGAGTCGCTCAAGGTGACGCTGGTCGCGCTGGGGGCGTTCTTCCCGGTGTACCTCAACACCTACGCCGGCATCCGCAACATCGACGAGCGGCTGGTCGAGGCGGCGCGGGCGTGCGGCCTGAGCGCCCTGGAACGCCTCCGGCACGTCGTCATCCCCGGCGCGCTGCCCTCGCTGTTCCTCGGCGTGCGGCTCGCCTTCGCCGCCGGCTGGCTCAGCCTCGTCGTCGGCGAGCAGGTCAACGGCCAGGGCGGCCTCGGCTTCATGATGATGGAGGCCCGCGAGTTCAGCCAGACCGACATCGTCGTGCTGGGCCTGGTCGCCTACGCGCTGCTCGGCCTGCTCTCCGATCTCGCGCTGCGCTACGCCGAGAGGAGGACGCTGGCATGGCGCCGGGGACTGCGGGCGACGTAGCGGTCGCGGCCGGGGTGCGGCGCGCCTTCGGCCCGGCCGTGGTCCTCGACGCCGTCGACCTCACCGTCGCCCGCGGCGAGGTGGTGGCGCTGCTCGGCGCCAGCGGCTCGGGCAAGAGCACGCTGCTGCGCGTCCTCGCGGGCCTCGACGAGGAGGCGACCGGCTCGTACCGCACCGATGGCACGACCGCCGTGGTCTTCCAGGAGCATCGCCTGCTGCCGTGGAAGCGGGTCGGCGCGAACGTGGCCCTCGGCGTGCGCGGCGGCGACCTGCCGGCGCGCGTGGACGAGGCGCTCACCGAGGTCGGCCTCGCCGAGCGGGCCGGCGCCTGGCCGGCCGAGCTGTCCGGCGGCCAGGCACAGCGGGTGGCCTTCGCGCGCGCCCTCGTGCGCCGCCCCGACCTGCTGCTGCTCGACGAGCCGTTCGGTGCGCTGGACGCGCTCACCCGCCTGCGCATGCAGGCGCTGTTCGGCCGGCTGCGCGAGCACCACGGCTTCGCCGCGCTGCTCGTCACCCACGACGTCGACGAGGCGCTGCTGCTGGCCGACCGCGTCCTGATCCTCGAGGCGGGCCGGATCGTGGAGAACCGGCCCGTGTCGCTGCCGCGCCCCCGCGCCACCGACGCGCCCGGCTTCGCCGCCGAGCGCCGCGCCCTGCTGGCGCTGCTCAACGTCCAGTGATCCCGGTCAGGCGGTGAGCTGGTTGCGGAGCAGTTCGGTGAGGCGGTCCTGGGACGCCTCGCCCTTCTCCGCGTAGGCGGTCAGCGTGCGGTACGCCGGGTCGGCCGGGCGGTCGAGCGTGATCAGCGCGACCGCCTCGGTGTAGTTGTGGCACGAGTTGGTGCACTCGTAGTACGGCTGCGTGAAGACCGTCGCCTCGCCGAGCGCGGTGTGCACCGTGGTGGCGCCGGCGCGGCGCTCGGGCGGGATGTCCGCGGTCGTGCGGAAGACGCCGTGGCGGCCGTTGCCGGGGCGGGCGTTGTCGCCCGCGTCGCAGGCGGAGCCGTAGGCGGCGAAGCGGACGTCGACGCCGCGGCCCAGGTCGACGCGCGCGTCCAGGCCGGGGCATCCGCCCGGCGGCACCGGGCGGGTGTCGAGCGTCTGGCCGGCGCCGAGGTTCACGTGGAAGGCGACCGGGCCGGCGACCGCGGCCGTCGTGGGGGAGCTGAGCGGACCCGGTGCCGGCGGGTCGTCCGTCCCGGGCCGGCAGGCGCCGAGCGTGAGCGCAATGACGGAAACGATGAGCAGTCTGCGTACCATGCCGGCTCTGATGGCCGTCCCGGGCCCGGCGTTCCCGGCTGTCGTATTCACGACCCGTGATCGCATGCATCGATGGCCTCCTCTCCCGCCGGATTGGCAAGAGCCTTAACAGCTGGGCTTGACAAGGGCCGCACCGAACCGAGTAAGTTGCTCAGAAGTTAGGCCCGGGCTTGGTCGATGTCAATGTCTCTGTTCGCTTGAAGCCGACGCCGGTGTACCGCCACGTCCGGCGTACTTCAACGTTCCAGTCCCCGCAGACACACCCCAGGAAGGGCTCCCCGTGAGAGCACGACTGTTCACCAGGGCGCGCGCGGCCATCGCGGCCGCCGTCGTCGTCACCGTGGGCGGCCTGGCCGCCTTCCCGTCGCAGGCCTCGGCGTTCGGCGCCTCGACGCCCGCGGCGGTCGTCGACTACCTGCACCAGATCAGCGGCAACCACGTCATCAGCGGCGTGCACAACAAGGAGCCGCTGAGCTCGCCGTCGGCGTACACCGCGCAGGCGCACACCATCACCGGCAAGTGGCCGGGCCTGTGGGGCGGCGAGCTGGGCTTCCGCTCCGACGACATCGCCAACCGCCAGACGATGATCAACCAGGCCAGGACGGAGTGGGCCAACGGCTCGCTGGTCGCGCTGACCTGGCACATGTGCCGGCCCGACGTGGCCACGTGCGAGTTCGACGGGGGCGTCAACGGCAGCTCGCTGTCGGCGACGGAATGGACCCAGCTCATCACCAACGGCACGTCGCTGAACAACGCGTACAAGGCCAAGCTCGACACCGCGGTGCCCTACCTGCAGCAGCTCAAGGACGCCGGCGTGCCGGTGCTCTTCCGGCCGCTGCACGAGATGAGCGAAGGCTGGGCCTGGTGGGGCGGGCGCTCGGGCTCCGCCGGCAGCGCGCGGCTGTACCAGATCACCCACGACTACCTGCTGTCGAAGGGCCTGACGAACCTCATCTGGGTGTGGAACGTCAAGGACAACGGCAGCTCCGGCTCGGTCGCCTCGTTCTACCCCGGCGACGCCTACGTCGACGTCGTGACCCTCGACCCCTGGGCGCACGGCTGGCCGCCGCAGGACTGGTACAACGCCATCGTCAGCGTCTCGCACGGCAAGCCGATCGCCCTCGCCGAGGTCGGCAACGTCCCGTCGGCGGCGCAGCTGTCCTCGCAGCCGCTGTGGGCGTACTTCATGATCTGGTCCGAGTACCTGACCTCGTGCAACTGCAACTCCGCCATCCAGGCCACGTTCAACGACTCGCGAACCCTGAACCAGGGCCAGCTCGCGATCTCAGGCGGAGGCGGCTCCTCCCGGACGGGCGCCATCACCGGCATCGGCGGCAAATGCGTCGACGTCGCAGGTTCCGGTTCCGCCAACGGTACCGCCGTGCAGCTCTACGACTGCAACGGCACCGCCGCGCAGCAGTGGACCGTCGGCACCGACGGCACGATCCGGGCGCTCGGCAAGTGCCTCGACGTGACCGGACAGGGCACCGCCAACGGCACCAAGCTGCAGATCTGGGACTGCAACGGCTCCGGCGCGCAGCAGTGGGCCGCACTGCCCGACGGGCACCTGCGCAACCCGCAGTCCGGCCGCGTCCTCGACGACCCGGGCGGCTCGACCGCCAACGGCACCCGGCTGCAGATCTGGGACTCCAACGCCAACGCCTGGCAGCTCTGGCACCTCCCCGCCTGACCCCGAGAGGCACCCCATGTCACCACGCTTCAGGATGACCGCCGCCGCGGCCGTCGTCACCGGCATCGCGTTCGCCGTCACCCAGGGCGCGGCCTCGGCGGCACCGCCCGCGCCGGCCGGCGTCACGCGGGCCGACGTCATCGCCTACCTCAAGGGCCTCACCGGCCGTAACACGCTGTCCGGCCAGCAGGGCGGCGCGAACAACAACCCAGGCCAGTGGATCCAGACGGTGCACGACATCACCGGCCAGTACCCGGGCCTGTGGGGCGGCGACTTCGGCTTCAGCCAGAACGACATCGACAACCGCCAGACCGTCATCAACCAGGCCAGGACCGAGTGGAACAACGGCACGCTCGGCTCGCTCACCATGCACGCCTGCCGGCCCGACGTGGCCACCTGCGCCTTCGAGGGCGGCTCCAATCCCGTCAAGGGCAGCAAGCTGTCCGCGGCGGAGTGGGGCCAGATCGTGCAGGACGGCACCTCGCTCAACACCGCCTACAAGCGCAAGCTCGACCAGTTCGTGCCCTACCTCCAGCAGCTCAAGGACGCGGGCATCCCCATCATGTTCCGGCCGCTGCACGAGATGAACGAGGGCTGGGCCTGGTGGGGCGGGCAGGCGGGGCCGAACGGCAGCGCCCGGCTGTACCAGATCACGCACGACTACCTCGAGTCCAAGGGCCTCAACAACATCGTCTGGGTGTGGGCGCTCAAGGACGTGGCCGGCGCCGCGTCGCAGGCCGCGAGCTACTACCCCGGCGACGCCTACGTCGACGTCGTGGCGCTCGACGTGTGGGTCGACAAGTTCCCGTCCTCGGACTGGTACCAGGCGCTGGGCAACATCGCCGGCACGAAGAAGCCGATGGCGCTGGCCGAGGTCGGCAGCGTGCCGCAGCCGAGCCAGATGGCGGCGCAGCCGAAGTGGGTGTACTGGAGCGTCTGGCTGGACTGGCTGACCATGCGCGACTACAACCCCACGGACGACTACATCCGCGCCGGCTACAACGACCCGCGCACCCTCAGCCAGGGCGAGGTGCACATCACGACCGGTGGCGGCGGTTCCCGGACGGGCGCCATCACCGGTGCCGGCGGCAAATGCGTCGACGTCGCCGGCGCAAGTTCGGCCAACGGCACGGCGGTGCAGCTCTACGACTGCAACGGCACAGCGGCACAGCAGTGGACGGTCGGGACGGACGGCACGATCCGGGCGCTCGGCAGGTGCATGGACGTGACCGGCCAAGGTACCGCGAACGGCACGAAGATCCAGCTGTGGGACTGCAACGGTTCGGGGGCCCAGCAGTGGGCCGCACAGCCCGACGGGCACCTGCGCAACCCGCAGTCCGGGCGCGTCCTCGACGACCCGGGCGGATCGACCGCCAACGGGACGCGACTGCAGATCTGGGACTCCAACGCCAACGCCTGGCAGCTCTGGCATCTGCCCGCCTGAACCACCCCGGGGCCGGGGCCGCGCGTCGCGGCCCCGGCCCGCGCGGGGCTCCGGGAACGTGCCAGGATCGGTCGCATGGAGGCGGCGGGCGGGGCGCGGCGGGTCACGATCCGGGACGTCGCCAAGCGCGCCGGCGTCTCGACCGCGGCCGTCACGCTCGCCGTGCACGACCGGCCCGGCATCTCCACGGCCACCCGGACCCGCATCCTGCAGGCCGCGTCCGACCTCGGCTGGAGCCCGAACCAGGCGGCCCGCTCGCTGTCCAGCCAGGCCCTGCACACCGTCGGCCTGGCCATCGCCCGCCCGGCCCGGATGCTCGGCCTGGAGCCGTTCTACATGGAGTTCATCTCCGGCATCGAGAGCGTCCTGGGCCGTCACTCCTGCTCGCTGCTGCTGCGCCTGATCGAGCCGGACGAGGAGATCGCCGTGCACCGCGAGTGGTGGCAGGGCAACCGCGTCAACGGCAGCATCCTCGTCGACCTGCGCGTCGACGACCCGCGGGTGCCCGCGCTCGCCGCGATCGGCCTGCCCGCCGTCGTCGTCGGCCACCCGTCCCTCGCCGGCCCGTTCACCGCCGTCTGGACCGACGACGCGGCCGCCATCACCGAGGCCGTGCGGTACCTCGCGGCGCTCGGCCACCGCCGCATCGCCCGCGTCAGCGGCCCCGCCGACCTCGGCCACAGCGTCATCCGCACCACCGCGTTCGCGCAGGCCTGCGGCGAGCTGGGCGTCCAGGCGCAGACCGTCGTCGCCGACTTCTCCGCCGACCAGGGCGGCCGAGCCTGCCGCACGCTGCTGCTGTCGCCCGAGCGCCCGACCGCCATCGTCTTCGACAACGACATCATGGCCGTGACCGCGCTGGGCGTCGCCGCCGAGTTCGGCCTCGAGGTACCACGGGACCTGTCACTGCTGGCGTGGGACGACTCCCAGCTGTGCCAGCTGACCCGGCCCACCCTGTCGGCCATGCGCCACGACATCTACTCGTTCGGTGCCGACGTGACACAGACCCTGTTCGACGTCATGCGCCACCTCGATCCGCCGTCGCACGCCGCCGAGGCCCCGGCGCTGGTCCCGCGCGCCTCGACCGCGCCGCCGCCGCGGGCTCAGTAGGCGCGGTACCCGCTGCCGTCGCACATCTGGCAGCGCAGCTTCCCGCTGCCGCCGCAGAGCCCATGGTTGCGCGGCTGCCCGTTGACGTACTCGTAGCCGTTCCCGCACATGCACGGCGCACTGCCGTAGCTGCAGCTACAGCGCGAGCGCTGCGGCGTGGCCGGATAACTCGGGGTGGTCGGCGTCGCGGGCGGCGCGCCGGCGGCGTTCGTGGTCCCGTCCCGGCCCCTGAGCACCACGGCGAGGACGATCAGGATCGCCACCGGACACAGGCACACGACGGCCATCACGTTCTCCGGACATCGTCCGGCTGAGATGGCTATCAGTGTCGCTCAGCTTGCCCACAGTGCGGGGCGGACACCCTGAGGGCGTGACGACACGGGGGATCGGGCGAGTCGCGTTCGGCTGGGTCGTGCTGTTTGCGGCGATGCACGTCTATTGGGCGCTCGGCGGGCAGTTCGGCTTCGGGGACGCGAGCAGGACCACGCCGGCGGCCGACAGCACGGGGGCGCGGGTCTTCACCGGCGTCCTCGCCGTCATGTTCGTCGTCGGTGCGGTGGTGCCGCTCGCGCTGTACCAACGCTGGGGAGCCCGGATTCCCGCGTGGCCGCTGGTCGCCTGCTCCTGGATCGGCGGCGCGCTGCTGGCCCTTCGCGGCCTGTCCGGCCTGCTCGACACGCTACTGCGCGCCACCGGCCTCGCCGGCAAGGGGCTGACCGGCCTGACCTACGAGCAGGAGCTCGGCGACGCGCACCCGACGGCATACACCCGCTGGTCGACCAGCGCGATCGACCTCTACTTCCTCATTGGCGGCGCGCTCTTCTGCGCGGTCGCCGTCGCCTTCCGGCGGGCCCGAGCCGGCGTGGAGGTCACATCGTTTCGCTAACTGTCAACAAAAGTCAACGTCTGCGGGGGCGTATAGCGCACAGGTTCTGTCAAATATTGACATCTGATAATCGAAGGTCTTCCATGGGTGCATGTCTTCCGCCAGAGTCAGGGTTGCGGGGCTTGCGCTCGCGACCGTTGCGACGGTTTCCACGCCGGTCCTGCTGTTCGGGGCCGGGACGGCGGCCGCGGCGCCCGTCTCCGACCCGGCCGCGATCGTCAACCCCCGCCTCGGCACCAGCCACGGCGGCAACACGTTTCCGGGCGCCGATGCGCCGTTCGGCATGGTGCAGTGGAGCCCGGACACGCCCTCGCGCGCCCAAGGGGGCGGCTACGCCTACGGTGACACGGCGATCACCGGCTTCAGCCTGACGCACCTGTCGGGGCCCGGGTGCGACGCCACCGGCGACGTGCCGATCCTGCCCACCGTCGGCGCCGTGGCCAACACTGCCAGCGTCTCCTACTCGCACGCCAACGAGTCGGCCAGCGCCGGGGCGTACACCGTCACGCTCGGCAACAACGTCAAGGCCGAGCTCACGGCGACGACCCGCTCCGGCATGGCCCGCTTCACGTTCCCGGCCACGGGGCAGGCCAACCTGCTGTTCAAGCTCACGAGCGCGATGACCGGCACGACCAACCCGTCGTTCACCGCGGTCAGCAGCACCGAGGTGAGCGGGTCGGTCACCGCGGGCGGCTTCTGCGGCTCGGCGTACCACTACACGCTCTTCTACGACGTCGTCTTCGACCGCGCCTTCAGCTCCAGCGGGTTCAGCAACGGGCTCGGGTCGGTCACCTTCGACGCCGGCGGCAACCAGGTCGTGCAGGCCAAGGTGGGCATCTCGTTCGTGTCGGCGGCCAACGCGGCCGGCAACCGCGCGGCCGAGAACGCCGGCTGGGACTTCAACGGCACCCGCACGGCGGCCCACGACGCGTGGAACGCGCTGCTGAACAGGATCCAGATCAGCGGCGGGACGAGCGACCAGCAGGTGATGTTCTACACCTCGCTGTACCACGCGCTGCTGCACCCCAACGTCGTCAGCGACAGCAACGGGCAGTACCGCGGCTTCGACAACGCGGTGCACACCGTGACCGCCGGGCACCAGGCGCAGTACGGCAACTACTCCGGCTGGGACATCTACCGCTCGCAGGCGCAGCTGTCCGCGCTCGTCGCGCCGCAGCAGATGTCCGACAGCGCCCAGTCGATGGTCAACGACTACGCGCAGGGCGGCATGCTGCCGAAGTGGTCGTTCTACAACGGCGAGACCTACGTGATGGTCGGCGACCCCGCCGACGGGATCATCGCCGGCTACTACGCCTTCGGGGCGCGCAGCTTCGACACCGCGGCGGCCAAGAACGCCATGGTGCGCCAGGCAACCGTGGCCAACGGCGCGCGGCCGGGGCTGAACTACCTGGCGGGCCTCGGCTACCTGCCCTCCGACGGCGCGTACGGCTGCTGCAACTTCTACGGGCCGGTGTCGACGCTGCTGGAGTACAACACCGCCGACTTCGCCGTCGGCGCCTTCGCCGGCGCGCTGGGCGACACGACCACACGCGACCAGTTCGTCAACCGCGCGCAGGACTGGCGCAACATGCTCAACACCGCCAGCGGCTTCATGCAGCCGAAGCTCGCGAACGGCGGCTGGAAGGCCGGCTTCAACCCCGCCTCGGGCGACGACTTCGTCGAGGGCACCTCGTGGCAGTACACCGGCATGGTCCCCTTCAACGTCCGCGGCCTGGCCGACGCGAAGGGCGGCAACGCGGCCCTGGTGTCCTATCTGGACAGTGTGCTGTCGGCGTTCAACGGCAGCGGCGGCACGCACGCCGACCTCGGCAACGAGCCGTCGATCGAGCTGCCGTGGGAGTACGACTACGTCGGCCAGCCGTGGAAGACGCAGGCGGTCGTGCGCCAGGTGCAGAACCAGCTGTGGCCGAACAACCCGGCGAACTGGGGCGTCGGCAACGACGACCTGGGCACCATGAGCGCCTGGTACGTGTGGTCGGCGCTGGGCATGTTCCCCGAGACCCCGGGCACCTCCGACATGGCGCTGGGCAGCCCGCTGTTCACGCAGGCGGTCGTGCACCTCGGCGGGGGCGGGACCATCACGATCAACGCGCCGGCGGCGGCGACCAACGCGCCGTACGTGCAGAGCCTGAACCTCAACGGCGCCGCGTGGAACAACGCCTTCCTGCCGGCGTCGTTCGCGCTGGGCGGCGGGACGCTGGACTTCGTGCTCGGCACCGCCGCCAACACGTCGTGGGCGACGGCCGCCACGTCGGCGCCGCCGTCGTACAACGGCAACGGAGGCGGCCAGCCGCCCACCAACCCGGGCGGCGCGACCGGCCCGATCACTTCGGCGATCGCGGGCAAGTGTGTCGACGTCGACCACTCCGGCACCGCCGACGGGACCAAGGTGCAGCTGTGGTCGTGCAACGGCTCGCTCGCGCAGTCGTGGACGCCGGTGAACGGCACGCTGCAGGCGTTCGGCAAGTGCCTGGACGTGTCCAACGGCGGCACCGCGAACGCCACGTTGGTGCAGCTGTGGACGTGCAACGCCTCGGCGGCGCAGCAGTGGGCGTACGACTCGGGCACCGGCGCGCTGCGCAACCCGCAGTCCGGCCGCTGCCTCGACGACCCCGGCTCCAGCACCACCGACGGCACGCAGCTGCAGATCTACGACTGCAACGGCAGCAACGCGCAGCACTGGACGGTCCCGCACGCGCCGACCGGCCGGATCGCCTCGGCCATCGCCGGCAAGTGCGCCGATGTCAACGGCGCGAGCTCGGCGTCCGGCACGAAGATCCAGATTTGGACGTGCAACACGTCGTCCGCGCAGCAGTGGACGCTGCCCGGCGACGGCACGCTTCGCGCGCTCGGCAAGTGCATGGACGTGTCCAACAGCGGTACCGCGAACGGCTCCCTCGTGCAGCTGTGGGACTGCAACAGCAGCGGCGCCCAGCAGTGGACGTACGACACCGGGACGGGCGCGCTGCGCAACCCGCAGTCGGCCCGCTGCCTGGACGTGCCGAACTCCAGTACCACGGACGGCACGCAGCTGCAGATCTACGACTGCAACGGGACCAACGCCCAGCGCTGGACCCTGCCGTCCTGACCCGTCGACGGCCCCGGCGGGCGCTCGCCCGCCGGGGCCGCACGGCCGCCCTTTTCCGTTTGCCCGGTAGTTTCCGCGGACGCAACCGCCCCATGCCGACCAGAATGAAGAGAGACAACGGGACAGACCCGAGTGTCAGGAGAACGTCATGGTCAGTGTCGTGGCGGATGGGGAATGCCGGTGGCGTATCGAGCCGGCCGGGGCGATGCGGGTGCCCGGGGTGGTGTTCGCCACCGCGGGCCTGCTGCCGGACGCGCCGGGGGACCAGGCGTTGCAGCAGGTGGCGGACGTGGCGACGCTGCCCGGCATCGTCGAGGCGTCGTACGCCATGCCGGACGTCCACTGGGGGTACGGGTTCCCGATCGGCGGGGTGGCGGCCACCGACCCGGCCCAAGGCGGGGTGATCTCCCCGGGTGGAGTGGGTTTCGACATCTCATGCGGCGTGCGGCTGCACACCTCGACCGTGACCCGTGCCGACGCGGCGCCGCATGTGGGACGCCTGATGGACCTGCTCGGGGCGGCGACGCCGCGGGGCATGGGCCGCGGCGGCGTCCTGCCGGCCGTCCAGCCGGCCGAGCTGGACGAGATCCTGCTCGGTGGCTCGGCGTACACGGTCGAACGTGGATTCGGAGACCCGGGGGATCTGGCCTTCTGCGAGGACGGCGGCGCGGTGGCCGGTGCCGACCCCGGCGCCCTGAGCGCGCGTGCGCTGGCCCGGGGCAAGGGCCAGGTGGGCAGCCTCGGCTCGGGCAACCACTTCCTGGAGGTCCAGGCCGTCGACCGGATCTACGACGAGCGGGTGGCCGGCGCACTCGGCCTGCGGCCGGACCTGCTCTGCGTGATGATCCACTGCGGGTCGCGGGGACTGGGGCACCAGATCTGCTCCGACCATGTCCGCGTCATGCTGTCCGCGATGGAGCGGTACGGCATCCGGGTGCCCGATCCGCAGTTGGCCTGCGCCCCGGTGACGTCCCCGGAGGGCCGGCGCTACCTGGCCGCGATGGCCGCGGCGGCCAACTACGGCCGCGCGAACCGGCAACTGCTCACCCACGCCGTCCGGCGCTGCTTCCGCAACGCCGGCCTGGGGGAGGTGCGGCTGCTGTACGACGTGTCGCACAACCTCGCCAAGCTGGAGCGGCACATGGTCGACGGGGCGGCCCGGGAACTGTGCGTACACCGCAAGGGTGCCACGCGGGCCTTCCCGCCCGGCCACCCCGACCTGCCGGACCCGATCCGGGCGGTGGGCCAGCCGGTGCTGGTTCCCGGCTCGATGGGCACCGCCTCGTATGTGCTCGTGGGTGTGACCGACGGGCGGGCGTTCCACTCCGCGTGCCACGGTGCCGGACGCACCCTCAGCCGTCATGCCGCCGTCCGGCAGGCGCCCGTCGAGGCGGTGCGTCGCGAGCTGGCCGCGGCCGGCGTCCTGGTCCGCGGCGCGAGCGAGCGCGGGCTGACCGAGGAGGCGCCGGAGGCCTACAAGGACGTGGACGAGGTGGTCCACACCTGCCGGCGGGCTCGTCTCGCCGACCCGGTGGCCCGGCTCGTGCCGGTCGGTGTCGTGAAGGGCTGAGCCGGCCGGTGCGGGTGCTGGTCGGTTCACACGTCGATGACGGTCTGGCACCGCCACTGCCCGCTGTGTCGTGCGAACCGCAGCCCGTGCCGGGTGACCGCCTTCGGTAACGGGCCCACCAGCGGGACGTCCGAGCGCGCGATGACGCCGAAGTCACCGGCCAGGCCGCCCTGCGCGGTCCGAGCGACCGCCACCTGGACCGGCACCACGTCCTCGGTGTCGAGCAGGTAGATGGCCTCCTCCAGCACCTGCACGAGCAGCTCGTCGTCGAGTGCCGGCTCGCAGGCGAACCCGACCATGCGTGCCGGGCGGGCCGCACGGACGTCGGCGAAGCAGGCGACGAGTGCCCGTACCGCCTCCTCGATGCACGCCTCGGCGGTCGGTGCCCACGCCGTGAGCATCACGTCGGCGGTGTGCGGCAGCAGCTCGTACCCTGCCGCGGGGCGACTGATCAGCGCTGGACCCTGCCCTCCTGAAGCCCTCCTGAAGCCCCTCCTGAAGCCCTCCTGAGGCATGAGTGGCCCCGGCGGGCGGACACCCGCCGGGGCCGTACGGCGTCAGGCCGGCACGAGATACGGGAAATCGGCCGGGCGCAGGTGCGCCGACACCGAGGGCCCGAGCCCGCTCGGCACCGCCGTGTTGGTGACGAGCGAGAGCATGACCTCGGGCGCGTTGTCGGCCAGGGTGCGGCCGTTGAACCCGGAGAAGCCGTAGGACGCCGGCGTGCCCACGACGTACGGCAGCACGTCGGGGTACAGCCGCCAGGCCACCGCCGTGCCGTAGCCGTGCGGGTCCTCGGCCGTCCCGCCGGCCGCGACGACGGCGGCGACGTGGTCGGCGAGGTGCTTGCCGTCGTCCGCCAGGTCGTCGGCCGGGTGGCGGGTGTTGGCCGGGTCGTCGAAGCGGACGTCGTCGGGCCAGAAGATCGGCCACATCATCGGATGCCCGGCCCGGTTGACCTGCCGCCACCCGCCGGCGTCGGTGGCCAGCCGCGTTGCGGCCCACACCCCGATGCGTGCGCCCGGGCGCAGCACCGGATGCGCGTGCGGGATCTCCAGCACGATCGATTCCACTGTGGTACCGCTGAAGCTGTTGCGCGCCTCGCCCGGGCGCCACGACGACAGGTCGGGCGCGGTACCGTCGCGCATCGCCGCGTTGACCTTCGACAGCAGCCCCAGGTCGATGTAGAACGGGTCGTGCACGCGCCCGGCCCAGATCCGCGCGAGCGGCGCCGTGGCGGCCTCGCCGGTGCGCCCCTGCAGCATCAGCGTCCCGCCGGCCCCGTCGTCGCGCGCGTCCGCGTCCGTGAGCGCGTACAGCTGCAGTGGCTGCCGCCCGTCCGCGCCCGGCTCGCCGAACGCCACCCGGAAGGTCAGCTCCTCGATCTCGCCCCCGTCGACGTGCACCTTGAACTCGTAGCGCGCCTCCGGGTGAAACCCCGGCCGTGCGAACGCCCCGGTGACGTCGGAGTTGACGTCGAGCACGAACACCGTGCTCCCGCGCCCGCCGAAGACGTAGAGGTCGTCGATGAACAGCTGCCCGTCCTGCGCCGCGAGCGGCGTATCAAGGTGATGCGACATGGTGAGCTCCCGCGCTCTTGCTGGTTGGATGGCCGGAAGGCTCTCTACCCAGCGTACGGCGAACGTTCGGGGGAAATCGCGGCCCGGGTGGGCGTCGTGGCCAGCAGCAGGGTCGACGCGGCGGCGAAGGCTGCCGCGGCGAGGAACACCAGGCCGGGCCTCGAGTACGCCAGCGACCAGGCGAACAGCGCGCCGGCCGCGGCCGGGACCGCCGCCTCCGCGATAGCACCGATCCCGGTCAGCGCGCCCTGGACCGTGCCCTGCTCCTCCGGGCCGGTGGCGCCGGACAGCCACGACTGCGCCGCCGCGGCGCCGACCGAGCTGAGCACGCCGACGGCCTGCAGCGCGTAGAGCGCCCACGGCGCGGACGCGAACGCGGTGCCGCCGACCGCGGCCACGCCCAGCGCGCCGCCGAGGACCGCGGCGCGCTTGTCGCCGAGCCGTCGCACCGCCGGGGCGACGAGGCGGGCCTGGAACGCCGCGCCCGCCAGCGCGGCGGCGGCCATCGTGATGCCGACGTGTGCCGTGCCCCAGGCGAACTGGTACGCCACGAAGAACGTCCACACCGACTGGTTGGTCATCCGGGCGACGTCGGCGCAGAAGCGGGCGGAGGCGAGCCGGCCGAGCATCGGGCGGCGCAGCACGGCGGCGAGCGAGCCGAACGGGTTCGCGTGGCGCAGGGTCAGCGGCGTGGTGCGGTCGCCGCGGCGCGACTCGGGCAGGATGAGGTACCCGTATGCGACGTTGGCGAACGCGAGGCCCGCCGCGGCGTAGAACGGCAGGCGCACGTCCACGGCGCCGAGCAGGCCGCCGACCGTGGGTCCCGCGACGAAGCCGAGCCCGAAGGCCGAGCCGACCAGGCCGAACGCGCGGGCGCGCCGGTCCGGCTCGGTGACGTCGGCGATGTAGGCGTTGACGACGGTGTTGGTGCCCGCGCAGGCGCCGGCGAGGGCGTGGAAGAGCAGCAGCAGCCAGGCCGTCGGGGCGATCGCGTGCCCGAGGTAGTCGACGCCGAGGCAGGCCAGCGACGCCAGCAGCACGGGGCGGCGGCCGTAGCGGTCCGAGATCCGGCCCAGCAGCGGCGCGGAGAGGAACTGCAGGACGCCGTAGCTCGAGCCGATGACGCCGGACCAGCGGGCGGCGTCCGCGGCGTGGCCGGTGACGGCCGTCATCAGGGCCGGCACGATCGGCACGACCAGGCCGAGGCCGAGCATGTCGACGAAAACGGTGACGAGGAGGAAGGAGAGGGCGGGTGCCCGGCGCATCGTGACTCCTGAGGTTCGAGAGGGTCGGGCCCCCCTCGACCTCGCGCCGTGCGACCGGTCAAAGGTACGGAGGATCAGATTATCGATGCCGTCAAATGGTTTAAATCGGGCGTGACACGGGGCCACATGGCCGAACGATGACTGGCACGATGCCAGGCATGACGACCTACGGGGATGTGCTGGACCGGCTCATCGAGCTCGGGGTGGCGCCGGCCGAGCGCCGGCAGGAGCTGACCGACGCCTGGATCGACACACCGGTCGAGGAGTTCGACGGCGGGGTCTTCGCCGACCTCGGCGTGGCGGTGGCCGTGCACGGCGAGGACGTCGATGCGGTCGAGCCCGCGTACCGGGGCATTCTCGAGGAGGCGGCGGCGCTCAGCGGCGGGTCGGTCGTCGTCACCGACGTCGCGTTCCACTTCGACGAGCCCGGCGCCGACCAGCTCACCTTCAACGTCAACGGCCGGCCCACGTCCTGGTGGCTGGACGCCGAAGGCCCCGACGACGACTACCTGAACCCGATGGCGGTGTGGGAGCAGATCTCCTGCCTCAACCCGCCCGAGGGCGACCCGCGGCGGTTCTTCCACGTCGAGAAGGACCAACCCGGCGACGACCACTACCTGCTGCTCACCCCCGAGCAGGCGGGCGCGGTCGCCGCCGAGTTCGGCATCGTGCTCAGCGAAGTGTGATCCGGCGGCGCACCCACCACAGGCCGAAGGCGGTCAGCAGCGCGGCGAGGCAGGTGTACGCCGCCGTCTCGATCCACTGGAAGGGCCAGTAGCGGTGCCCGGGCTGGTACGTGTACGAGAAGTGCAGGTTCTGCTCGGCCGTGCACGCCATGTTCTCGGCCGGTTCGCCCTTCATGCACTCCCGCGCCTGCGCGGCCGTGTACGGCGTTCCGTCGGCGTTGTACACCTGGCTCACCCCCTGCATCGGCCACGTGCCCGGCATCGTGTAGCCGATGAGGTGCGCCGAGGTGGGGTTCATGCCGAAGCCGTCGGCGTGCTCCATCACGTCGGCGGCGAACGCCACGTTCGTGGTGACCGGCGGCATGAGGTGGTCGCGCGCCACGGCCGGCACGACGATCTGGACCACGGCGAACACGCCGGCGACGATCGCCATGCTCGCCACCGTGCGGCGCACCAGCAGCCCGACGACGGTGCCGAGGGCGAACGCGAACGCGGCATACCCCAGCGGAGTGACGTTGCGCGCCGCGAAGTTCATCGCCGCGAACCGGTCCCCGGCGAACTGGTCGTAGCGGCTGGCGCTCCACGTGAGCAGCAGGCTGTACGCCCCGGTGACCGCGATCGCGGCGGCGCCGAGCACGGCCAGCTTCACCGCGAGCCAGCGCACCCGCGTGACGCTCTGGTTCCACACGAGGCGGTCGGTCTTCGTCTCCAGCTCCCGGGCGGCCAGCGGCGCGCCCCAGAAGATGCCGATGAGCCCCGGCACGCCGATCAGCAGCGCCCCGGCCAGCGCCACCGGGCCCTCGTAGCGCTCCGAGAACGTCCGCCGGGTCGTGGAGCAGTCCGACGGCAGGCAGTTGACGATGCCGGCGGTGTAGTCGTGGCGGATGCGCAGGCCGAGGTACACCAGGTAGGCGCCGACCACGACCAGCCCGGCCACGGCGACGAACGCCTGCGTGCGGAACTGCCGCCAGGTGAGCCAGATCATCGGTGTGCCTCCGTCGCCATCATGTAGGCCAGCCCCACGTCCTCGAGGTCGGCGCGCTCGGCGCCGGGCACCGGGTCGGCGCACCGCACGATCGCCGTCCGCCCGGCCGCCGTGCGCTCGGTGTGCACGACCCGCGCCGCGGCCGGCAGCGCGTCCAGGGCGCCGGCGCCGGTCCCGTCGAGGCGCAACCGGTGGTGGACGGCGACGAGGTCGGCCACGGCGCCGTCGATCTGCACCCGCCCGCCGGCCAGCACGATCAGGTGGTCGCACACCTGGGCCAGGTCGCCCAGCAGGTGCGAGGAGAGCACGACGCTCACGCCGAGCTCGTCGGTGAACTCCAGCAGGTCGTGCAGGAACGCGCGCCGGGCGACCGGGTCGAGCGAGGCGACCGGCTCGTCGAGGATGAGCAGCTCGCCGCGCTTGGCCGCGGCGACGGTCAGGGCGAGCTGGGCGCGCTGGCCGCCGGAGAGCCGGCCGGCCTTCTGCGCCGGGTCGAGGCCGAGCCGCTCGACCCGGCGCTGCGCGAGGCCCGCGTCCCAGCCCGGGTTGAGCCGGGCGCCCAGCCTCAGGTGGTCGGCGACCGACAGACCGGAGTACACGGGCGCGTCCTGCGCCACGAAGCCGACGCGGGCCAGCTGGGCGGCGCTCGCCGCGGGCGGGCGGCCCAGCACCTCGATGCGCCCGCCGCTCGGCGCGATCAGGCCGCAGGCGAGGCCCAGCAGCGTCGACTTGCCGGCACCGTTGGGCCCGACGAGCCCCACGATCCGCCCGGCCGGGATGCGGATGGTGCAGTCGTCCAGCGCCGTCTTCCGGCCGTACCGTTTGCTCAGGGCCGCCGTCTCGATGACTGGCGTCATTGGTGTCTCCCGTCTACAGGTGTCGACGCAGTTCTAGGCCCCGGGCGGTCACAGCACGGTCCGCGCCGCTGTGACCGCCCTGTGACCGCGGCGCCGTTACGCTCGGCCGGTGAGGGTGCTCGTGGTGGAGGACCAGCGGCAGCTGGCCGACTCGGTCGCGCGGGTGCTGCGCCGCGAGGGCATGGCCGTCGATGTCGCCTACGACGGCGGCGCCGCGCTCGAGCGCACGGACGTGGTGGAGTACGACGTGGTCGTGCTCGACCGCGACCTGCCCGGCGTGCACGGCGACGATGTGTGCCGCGCCCTCGTCGAGCGCGAGGCGGCCACCCGCGTGCTGATGCTGACCGCGTCCGGCACCGTCGCGCAGCGGGTCGATGGCCTCGGCCTCGGCGCCGACGACTACCTGCCGAAGCCCTTCGCCTACGCCGAGCTCGTCGCCCGCATCCGGGCCGTGGCCCGGCGCACCCGCCCGGCGGCGCCGCCCGTGCTCACCCGCGGCGACCTGCGCCTCGACCCGGCCCAGCGGGTCGCCACCCGCGCCGGCGCCCGCCTGCCGCTCAGCCCCAAGGAGCTCGCGGTGCTGGAGTACCTGCTCACCGGCGCCGGGCGGGTCATCTCGGCCGAGGAGCTGCTCGAGCGGGTCTGGGACGAGGCCGCCGACCCGTTCACCACGACCGTGAAGGCCACCGTCAACCGGCTGCGGGCCAAGCTCGGCGACCCGCCGCTCATCGAGACCGTCGCCCGTGCCGGCTACCGGATCTGAGCGCATGACCCCGTCCAACCGGCTGCGGCGGCGGCTGATGCTGCTGTACTGCATCTCGGCGGTCCTGTCCGGCGCCGTGCTGCTGGCCCTCGCCGGCGGCGTCGCCGTCAGCCTGCCCGGCGACGCCCCCGCGCGTTCGCCCCTGCCCGGGCCCGGCCCGGGCGACCTGATCCAGCTCGGCGGCATCGATCACCTCCGAGAGCAGCTGCTGCTCGTGCCCGGCATCGCGCTGCTGCTCATGGTGCCGATCTCGCTCGCGTTCGGCTGGTTCATCGCCGGGCGCATGCTGCGCCCGATCCGCACGATGACCGAGTCGCTGCAGCAGATCTCCGGCCGCAACGTGCACGAGCGCCTCGCCGTCGCCGGGCCGCGCGACGAGTTCAAGGACCTCGCCGACACCATCGACGGGTTGCTCGGCCGCCTGGAGCTGGCCCTCGACGGGCACAAGCGCTTCGTCGCCAACGCCGCGCACGAGCTGCGCACCCCGCTCACCGTCGAGCACGCCCTGCTGGAGGAGCCGCTCATCGACCCCGGCGCCACCGTCGAGTCGTACCGGGCGAACTTCGAGCAGCTGCTGGCCGTCAACCGCCATCGTGGGGCGCTGCTGGAGTCCCTGCTCACCCTGGCGGCCAGCGAGTCGGCCCGCGAGGGCGGCGAGCCGGTGGACCTCGACGAGATCGTGGCCGCGGCCCTGCGCGAGCGCGAGGCGCGGCTGCATGAGCGCGGGCTGCGCCTCGCGGCCACGATCAGGCCGGCCCGGATCGTCGGCGAGCCCCGGCTGGTCGCCCGCCTGGTGGCCAACCTGCTCGACAACGCCGTGCACTACAACGAGCCGGGCGGCACGGTCGAGGTGAGCACCCGCACCGAGGGCGGCCGCGCCCGCCTGGTGCTGTCCAACACCGGCCCCGAGGTGCCGCCCGAGCGGGTCGACCGCCTCTTCGAGCCGTTCCAGCGGTTGCGCCGCGTCGCCGACGACGGCCACCACGGCCTCGGCCTGTCGATCGTGCGGGCCATCGCGATCGCGCACGGCGCCACGGCGTCCGCTCGGGCCCGCCGCGGCGGCGGCCTCACCGTCGTGGTCGACTTCCCCGCCTGACCGGTCAGTGGCCGGCCGCGACCCGCTGGATTGCGGCGGCGAGCCGGCCGACATCGACGCCTTCGAGGTGGTCGAGGAAGTGCCGGCGCACGCTGGCCAGGTTGCTCGGCCAGGCCCGCTCCAGGCGGGCGGCCCCGGCGTCGGTGAGCACCGCGCTCCACCCGCGCGCGTCGTCGTCGCTCCTGACGCGTTCGACCGTGCCCTGGCCCTCCAGTCGGCCGACGATGCGGGTCATCCCGCTGAGCGAGAGCTCGCAGGCGGCCGCCAGCTCGCCCATCCGCATCCGGCGTTGCGGCGCCTCGGACAGTCGGCTCAGCGCCGTCCATTCGCTGAGCGAGAGCTGCTGCTCGCGGACGAGGTCCGCGTCGATGGCGCGGGGCAGCGCGTACATCAGCCGGGGCAGCGCGCGGACCAGCGCGTCCTCGTCGGGGGTGAGGGGCCGCGCCGGACGTTCTGTTGTCATGGCCACAGTCTACTTGCTTCGCGAAGCAAGTTACTCGCGCTAGCGTAGTCCTTGCTTGACGAAGCAAGCACTTATCGACGAAAGGCCGGTTACCACCAATGACCAGCATCGGCATCATCCTGGGCAGCACCCGTCCGGGGCGCGTCGGCGAGGCCGTCGCCCACTGGGTGTGGGAGGTCGCCGCGCGGCGCACCGACGCGGAGTTCGAGCTCGTCGACCTGCTCGACTACCGGCTGCCGCACCTGGACGAGGCGCTGCCGCCGTCCATGGGGCAGTACGCCCAGCCGCACACCCTGCAGGTCATTGCCTGGAGCACCGCGCTCGCGCCGATGCGCACCCGCTGAGATCACCGATCGGAGGTACACCCATGGGAACGCTTGACGGCAAGGTCGTGCTGATCACCGGTACCGCGGGCGGCCAGGGACGCGTCGCGTCGCTGGTCTTCGCGCGCGAGGGTGCCAGGGTCGTGGGATGCGACATCCAGGCCGACGCCAACGCTGAGACGGTCGAGCTCGTGCGCAGCGCCGGGGGAGAGATGACCGGCATCGCCCCGGTCGACCTCACCGATCCCGAGCAGGCACGGCGACTCGTCGAGGGCGCCGCGGCCGCCTACGGAGGGCTCGACGTGGTCTACAACAACGCGGCCCTGCAACGCTTCGGCCCGATGCCGGACTTCTCCGTGGCGGACTGGCGCACCACCATCTCCGGCGAGCTCGACATACCGTTCTTCGTGTCGAAGTTCGCGTGGCCGCAATTGGTCCGGCGCGGCGGCGGCGTCATCATCAACATCGCCTCCATGGCCGGCATGATCGGCGGCCAGGTCCCCCCGATGGCGGGGCACACCGCGGCGAATGCCGGCGTCATCGCCCTGACCCGCCAGCTGGCGCTCGAGGGCGCTCCACACGGGATCCGGGCGGTGGCGATCAGCCCCGGCCCCGTCCTGACGCCGGCCAGCGACCGCGATCTCGGCGACGACCGGGCGGCCCGGGACGCGATCACCGCCAAGACGCTGCTCAAGCGCTTCGCGCAGCCCGAGGAGATCGTCGAGCTGGCCGCCTTCCTCGCCTCCGACCGGGCGTCCTACATCACCGGCGCCAACTACCCGGTCGACGGCGGCGCGACCGCCTGGTGACCGCCGCGGCCCGGCCGGTGCGGCCCCACGCACCGGCCGGCCGCACGGTCTCTTTTTTCGCGTGGATGTCGAGAACTCGCGGGCCGCTTCGATCAGTGTGTGAAGGGGGCACGAGGCCCCGCACCCGATGAGAGGACCGCCGAGATGAGCAAGGTTTTCGTGGACATCGCCGCGTCCCTGGACGGCTTCGTCGCCGGCCCGAACCAGAGCCTCGAAGCGCCGTTGGGGGAGGGCGCCGAGAGCGTCCTGCACCGGTGGATGTTCGAGGCCGCGGACGAGAACGCGGCGGAGCTCGCCGCGATCACCGACGCCGGCGCGTTCGTCATGGGGCGCAACATGTTCGGTCCGGGACGCGGCGACTGGGATCTCGCCTGGCGCGGCTGGTGGGGCGAGGACCCGCCGTACCACGCACCGGTCTTCGTGCTGACCCACCACGAGCGCGCACCGCTGCCGATGGACGGTGGCACCACGTTCCACTTCGTGACCGGCGGGGTCGCCCGGGCGCTCGAGCTGGCCCGGGAGGCGGCAGGGGAACGCAACGTCGCCGTCGCCGGCGGGGCCGCGACGGTCAACCAGTTCCTGGCCGCCGGCCTGGTCGACGAGCTGCGCCTGCACGTCGCGCCGGTGGTGCTCGGCCGGGGCGAGCGGCTCTTCGACGGCGTCGGCCCGCTCGGGCTGACGCCGGTGCAGGCGCGGCAGACCTCGCTCGTCACGCACCTGCGGTACGCGATGCGCCGCTAGTGTCGGCCTCGGCTCAGGGACGCTCGCGCGGCGGTAACGGCGGCGACGCGAGGTCGATGCCGATGCCGAGGTCCTCGGCGGACAGCCCGAAGCGCTCCCGCAGCTCGCCCATCCGCTCCTCCAGGGCCATGAGGGTCTCGCCGATCCGTTCGACCTGGTCGTCGGTGAGGTCGCCGACGTCGATGCGGCGCAGCGCCTGCCGCTCCATGAGCTGACGCACCAGCTCGATCACGGTGAGCACGAGGCTGGCGAAGCCGCGCTCGAAGTCGTCGCGGTCCAGCTCGATCCGCGGCCGCGGCCGCTCGCCGCTCATTGCCGAGCCTGTAGTTCGGGCGGCGGTGCGACCGTGGCGGCGGACGCCACCAGGGCACGCAGCGATACGTACACCAGGTCGACGCCCGCGATGGACAGCGTCACCTCACCACTGATGACCACGCCCGTGGCCAGGAGGCGGTCGAGCAGATCCACGAGGGCCACCCGTTCAGCCCGGCCCGCCGTAACCGTCATCGCGCCGGCGCCTCCCCGGCCGGGGCTTCCTCGGCCGATGCGAACGAATACGGCGGCCACGGACCGGTGAGCTCCAGACGCAGGCCGGGATGGCGCTGCGCCAGCTCGTCAACGGCGTCGGCGAACCGGCTCGAGTCGTCCGTGCTGACCAGGTAGGCGCCGTTGAGCACCATCGGCTCGGCATGGCCGGTGAGGCGGCGGTCCTGCGGCGGGTGGCGGCGGGCCGCGTCGGCGCTGTCGGCGAGCGCCTCGTGGATCTGCTCCGCATCGTGCTCCGCGCGCCGCCGCCGCTCGTCGCCGGCGGACAGCTCGGCGCGGCGCCGCCGCAGGTAGTCGGTGCCCGGGTGAGCGCTGGCGGGCTTCTCCTGCGCAGGCGCCCGAATGGGCTCTGTGCCGGCGTACACCTTTACGCCCCACTCGGTGTGGCCGCTGATGCGGTCGAGGGCGGCGTCGAGGTCGGCGCGGCGCTGCTCGAGCATCGCCCGCACGCCGGCGTCGTCGCGGTACACGGTGGCGAGGGTGGCCGGCACGACGGCGCCGCGCTCGCCCGCGGCCGCCACCACGGCGTGATGGGCCCGGGCCACACCCTCCAGCCACGGCAGATCCTCCAGGTTGCGCCGCAGCGCCTCCTCGCCGAACTCCGCCGGGTCCACGGGCGAGACCACGGCCACCAGGCCCGCCGTCGCGACCGTGCGCACCGTCGCGCCGACGATGCCCGGGAAACCGTCCAGCCCGCCGGCATCGCGGGCGACGGCGTGCAGCCAGAGCGCCTCAGCCATGGCGCCGCTCCTTCCGGGCGCCCCGGTCGATGGCCGGCGCCCGCTCGCGCTCGGGCAGCGGCTCGTGGGCACGCTCGCGCTCTGGCAGCGGCTCCCGAGCCCGCTTGCCCGCGGGCAGCGGCTCCCGAGTCCGCTTGCCCGCGGGCAGCGGCTCCCGAGTCCGCTCGCCCGCGGGCAGCTGCTCCCGAGCCCGCTCGCCTTCCGGCAGCGGCTCGCGGGTCCGCTCGCCCTCGGGCAGCGGCTCGTGGGCCCGGGAGCTGAGCCACGGGTCGTGCTCCCACCAGTCGATGCCCATCTCGCGGGCGGTGTCGACGGAGGCGACGACGAGGCGCAGCTTGACCGTGAGCAGCTCGATGTCGAGCAGGCTCACCCGGATGTCGCCGACGATGACGATGCCGCGGTCGAGGACCCGTTCCAGGATGTCGCCGAGATTCGCCGGCTCGTGCCCGCCGCGGGCCACCGCGGTGGTGGCGCCGGAGCCGTGGGGCGTCGGCTGCATCTCACGCCCCCTCGTCGCCCTTGCCGCGCGAGTACCTCCGGGTGCGGCGCAGCGCGGTCAGGTCGCCCTCCGCGGTGACCTGTGCCCGGTAGGTCGCCAGGACGTCGCTGGACGAGGGGATGCGCCGGTCCTCGACGACCTCGACCTCGACGAGCCAGCCGTCGTCGTCGCGCTCCAGCGCCGTGACGCCGGACGGCGGCTTGCCGGTCAGCTCGGCGACGTCGTGCAGCACCGTCCGCACGATCGAACCGGGGTCCTCGGCGTAGTCGTCGTCGTACCGTTCGTCGCTGCGGGCCACGGTTCAGCCCTCCTATCTCATGTCCGCCGGGCGGACCAGCCGGCCGATGAGCTCGGCCCGGATCTCGTCGGCCTCCTGCGGCTCGATCCGCCCGTCGGCCTCGGCCTCGTCGACCTCGGTGATGTGGCGCCGGATCACCGACGGGTCGTACCACTCGTGCTCGACCTGCTGCTGGATCACCCCGCCGACCCACAGCGCCAGGCGTGCGGGTGCGAGGGGTGCGGTCAGGATGGCGCCGATGATGCCCACGGCTCACTCCTCGGGCCGGGGCTCGGCGGTGAAGTCGTATGGCGCCACCGGCCCGAGCAGCCGGACCTCGACGCGCCCGGCCCAGCGGCGGGCCAGCTCCTGCACCGCGTGCACCAGTTCCTTCTCGCGGCCGGTCTCGGCGAGCACGGCGACGGCGGCGACGTCGAACTCGCCCGGCGGCGGCCGCATGACGAGGTCGGCGACGACCGGCACCAGCGCCTCGGCGATCGCGCTCGCGTCCACGTCGCGGTGCACGTCGACCGCACCGCCGATGGCCTCGCCGAGCGCGATCCGTTCGGCGTGGGTCTCCTCGTCGGGCCGGCCGCGCAGCGCCGCCCGGCGCCGCTCGAGCTCCGGGTCCTCGGCGAGGACCTCGCGCAGGATGGCGTCCTGCACGTAGCGGGCGTTGATGAGGTACTCCGCCAGGCCCTCGAGCTCGCGCAGCGCCGTGTCGAACTCGTCATGGTGCGGCGCGAGCAGCTCATCGACCGTCGCCTGCCGGTCCGTCAGGACCGCACCGAAGCGCATCGGCAGCACCGGCACGACGCCGGCGACGGCATCCAGCAGCCGCTCGTGGGCGAGGAGGTCGTCGGGCGTCCCAAGTGGACGGTCGAGCGGTATCTCGGACACGAGCGCCCCGATCCGGTCGTGGCGCACGACGCTGATGCGCGCCGCGTCCTCGCCGACGCCGCGGGCCTCGGGCTCCGTCTCCACGTCCGCCGGCACGATGCCGTAGACGTAGATGCCGGTGGCGGTGGGCATGTCAGTCCTCCTCCCTGCGCCGCCGCCGTTCGCGCTGCGGCTCCTCCGGCGCGTCGATCACGTCGCGCACCTTGTCCCCGGCGGCCTCCAGTGCCCCTCGCACGCCGCCCTTGACCTTGTGCTTGGCGCCGCCTTCCGCCATGTCACCCACGAGCTCGGGTAACCCGGCCTTCTCCTGCGAGATGTCCAGGCGGTTGACCGCCTCGGCGAAGCGCAGGTACGTGTCGACGCTCGCCACGACGATGCGCGCGTCGATGGTCAGCAGCTCGATGCCGACGAGCGAGACCCGGACGTACGCGTCGATGACGAGCCCCTTGTCGAGGATCGTGTCGATCACGTCGGCGAGCGACGCCGAGTTCGGCCGGTCGACGACGCCCCCGCCGCGTTGCTGCATTGCGGAAGTCATCGTTGCTTCTCCGATTCCTTTTCCTTTAGCCGCCGCCGCACGGGACGTTCGGACCGCTCAGGCCGCTCAGGCCGCTCGGCCCGCTCAGCCCGCTCAGGCCGTTCGGGTCGCCGCCGGAGCCGCGACTGACGGGTCTGTTCCCCGCGCTCCTGCGTGTCGTCGGGCTCCCGCTCCTCGCGGTCCTCGGGTCCCTCGCGCTCCTCTTCTTCCTCTTCCCCTTCCTCCTCTTCCTCTTCCCCTTCTTCCCCTTCTTCTTCTTCTTCTTCGTCTTCTTCCCCGCGCTCCTCGGGCTGCTGCTGCTGCTCCTCCTCCTCGCGCCTGGCCGTCTCGTCATCCTTGACGACCTCGCCGTCGCGGATCTCGCCGCGCCAGCCCTCGACGCTGTCGGGGTCGAGGATCGTCTGGGTCATGACGTGCCGGCGGTAGTGCTTGAGCTCCAGGCGGGCCCGGCGCCCCTGCGCCCGCCACAGGTTGCCGGTGTGTTCGAAGAAGCCCTGGGGGTGGTACTCCATGGCCAGGATGATCCGCGTGAGGTTCGGCCGCAGGTCGTGGAACGTGACGGAGCCGTCGACGTGGCCCTTGGGTCCCTTGGACTTCCAGACGATGTTGTAGTCCGGGATCTGCTGGCTGATCGTGGCCTCCCACGTGCGGTGGGACCAGAAGACCTGTGCCTTCCAGTTGGTCTTCTCGTCCGACGCCTGCTCGACGCTCTCGACCTTCTTCATGAAGCTCGGGAAGTCCGCGAACTGCGTCCACTGGTTGTAGGCGACCCGCACCGGCACGCCGACGTCGACCGTCTCCTCGATGTTGGTGACCTTGAGCTTCTTGCCGCGGCCGCCCTTGCCGCCGCCGAACATGCCCTTGACCTTCTCCTTGACGCCGGACAGGCCGCCGGAGAACGCCGCCCGCATCGGCGACTTGCCCTCGGCCATCTTCTGCACGCCGGTCACCGCGGCGGACAGGCCCGGGCCGCCCTCGCCGCCGGCAAGGCCGCCGAGCCGGTCGGTCACCGAGCCGACCTTGCGGCCGGCCGAGCTGAGCGCGCGCTTGCCGGCGGCCGAGGCCAG
Organism: Dactylosporangium darangshiense; assembly: GCF_039537565.1. Lineage (NCBI taxonomy): Bacteria > Bacillati > Actinomycetota > Actinomycetes > Micromonosporales > Micromonosporaceae > Dactylosporangium > Dactylosporangium darangshiense. The sequence continues at coordinate 80,605 of NZ_BAABAT010000016.1, read as the reverse complement.
GTCCCGCAGGTCCTCCTTGACCACGTCGGCGATCTGGGCGCCGATGCCTTTCGTCTGCGTAGGCATGGCGCTCATCTCCGCCGTACCGGCGGCCGGCCGTTGTGCCGTACGCCGGCGGACACCAGCTCGTCCTCGTCCTCCTCGTCGACGTCCTCCTCGTCGATGTCCGTCGTGTCCTCCGGCTCGTAGTCCTCCGCGTCCTGACGCGCGCGACGGATGGACCGCCGCCGGCCGTCGCCGCGCTCCTCCTCGCGACCTCGCGGCTCCTCGCGGTCCCGCGGCTCTTCCCGGCCTCGCCGCTCCTCGCGGTCCCGCGGCTCTTCCCGGCCTCGCCGCTCCTCGCGGTCCCGCGGCTCCTCGCGGCCTCGCCGCTCCTCGCGGTCCCGCGGCTCCTCGCGGCCTCGCCGCTCCTCGCGGTCCCGCGGCTCCTCGCGGCCTCGCCGCTCCTCGCGGTCCCGCGGCTCCTCGCGGCCTCGCCGCTCCTCGCGGTCCCGCTCCTCCTCGCGGCCTCGCCGCTCCTCGCGACCTCCCGGCTCGCGCAGCGCATCGGTGCGCTCGCGCAGCCGGTCGCTCACCGACGCGATACGGCCGGAGACCGCCGACTGTGCGGCATCCTTCGCGGCGTTGACCAGCGGTACGCCCATCTCGCCGAGCTTGCCGAGCTCCGGCGCGGAGCCCAGCGCCCGCACGCCGTGCTCCAACAGGCCGCCGGGCCGGCTGAGCCGTCCGCTCGCGGCGGCCGCGGCGAGCAGCAGGCCCCAGCGCAGCTTGTGCTGCCGCCCGAGCAGATAGCCGATGCCCGCGGCCAGAACCACCTGCGTCTTGCAACGCATGGCTTCTCCCTTCGGCTGGATCGGGGGGAAAACTGAGCGCTACCCACACCTGTTGGGGCGAAACGCGTTGGTATTCAAGGGTTCATCGCCGTCGGGACGATGTCCGCAGCGCCAGCAGCGTCGCGGCGGCGAGCGCGGCGGCGATCGTGAGGCCGATCGGGTATCCGGTCGCGGACGCCAGCACTCCGAAGCCCGCCGCGCCGATGCCGAGCCCCGCGTCGTACGCCACGCTCCACAGGGCGGTCACCGTGCCGTATCGCTGCTGCGGTACCGAATCCAGCATCAGGGTGAGGCTCGCGGTCTGCAGTGCCCCGAAACCGCAACCGAAGACGGCGGCCGCGGCCAGGACGGCCGCCGGCCGGTCGGCGATGGCCAGCGCGGCCAGGCCGGCGGCGGTCGCGAGCATCGCGGGCGCCAGCAGCCGGCGCGGCCCGCGCCGGTCGCCGATCCGCCCGGCCCACCAGCGGGTGACGGTGCCGGCGAGCGACTGCACGAGCAGCGCGGCGGCGATGGTGCCCCCACCGGCGTGCGGCAGCACCGCGGGCAGGAACGTGGCGACGATCCCGGCGAGGGTCGCGGCGGCGGCGAACACGAGCGCCGGCCGGGTCAGCTTCGGGTCGCGCACGGCATGCGCCATCCCGTAGGCGCCGGCGCGCTCCCGGCCGCCCCGCCCGTCGCCGCCGGGCAGCATCGGCAGGGCGAGCAGCCCGGCCAGGGCGAGGACGGCGCCGGCGGTGAATGCGGCCGGATAGCCGGCGTGCACGGCGAGCCAGAGCCCGGCGGGCATCCCGACCACGGCCGGCACGCTCGCGACAATGCCGATCGCGCCGAGGCCTTCGCCGCGCCGCTCCGGGGGGATCAGCTGCGCCGACCAGGCGCCGCACGCCACGAAGATGGTCGCCACGCCCATGCCGCGCAGCGCGCACACGGCGAGCACCGCGCCGAGCCCGGTCGTGGCGGTGAGCACGAGCGAGGGCAGGCCGAGCAGCGCCAGCCCGGCGGCGATCACGCCGCGGTACCCGAACAGCCGCACCAGCCGCGGCAGCACCGCCTCGGCGGCCACCGTCGAGCCCATGAGCACCCCGGTGGCGAGCCCGCCGGCGGCCCCGCCGGCACCGGACGCGGCGACGGCGGCGGGCACGACGGGCAGCAGCAGGTAGAAGGCGGTGAGGCCCAGGAAGTCGATGGCGGACACCAGCAGCAGCGGCCGGCTCAGCAGCCGGGTCCGGGTCACGGCCGGCGAGGTGGCGAACGTCGTCATGTACCGACCGTAGGAGCAAATCGGTCCGGGTCCGTGGGCCAAAGTGCCGCTCTGATTCGGGACCAATTTTGCCCGGTGCGTTAGCCTGGCGGCACTATGAGAGTGGATCTCCCCAATTTCTGGACGCTCACGTGGAGAGACGTCGACCCCGCCGGACGGCCCGCGTTCGACCCGGCCGGCGTCGCGGATCTGGTGCGGTCCCTGCCGCCGGCCGCCGAAGTCCCGCCGGTCGGCACCGACTGGCGGCTCGTCGGCCTCTGGTTCGACCGGATGACGGCCGCCCTGGTCGAACGTCTCGGCGACTGGGTGGTGGGCTGGCCGTACACGGTCGCGATGGAGGAGTACCAGAACCGCGGGCTCATCCCGATCTGGCGGACGGAACACGCCACGGTGATGACGCCGGCCGAGACGCTGACCCGCCTCGCCGACGCGGTGGTCGCCTGGCACGAGCTGCTGGTCGAGCTCGCCACCGATGCCCGCGGCCGCTTCGCCGCGGCGGCACCGGCGGCGACGGGCGGCACCGGCGAACCACCGGCCTGGCGGGCCGTCCAGGGCCATGGCCGGATCGCCATCCACACCGGGCATCCGGCCATCCGCCGGTCCCATCCGGCGGACCTGAGCTGGGCCGACGTCGACCCCACGGGCCGGGCCTTCGACCCGGCAACGGTTCCGGCGGTGGTGTCCGGCCTGGTCGCCGCGTCCGAGCTGCCGTCACGCGACGCCGACTGGCGCCTCAGGGACCTGTGGCTGGAGCGCGTGACCGCCGGCCTCGCCGACCGGTTCGGGCCGTGGGCGGTGGGCTGGCGCTGGTCGGTGGGCGAGGGCGACCTCGACGGCGGCCCGGTGGGCTCCTGGTGCTGCTACCGGCACTCGGTCACCACGCCCGAGGCGACCGTGGCAACCATCGCCGCGGCTCTCGTGGAGTGGCACGGCTGGCTGGGCGACCTGGCGGAGCGGTTCGCCCGGTTCCTTCCCCTGCCCGCCGGTGACCTGGACGGATGGGAACGCGCGGTCGCTCATCTGGTCACCGCGGTCGGCGACCGCACCCAGTACGAGTCCGGCTGGTACGGCTGCTGCACGACCGTGCTCGGCTGGTTCCTCGACGCGGCCGGCATCGAGGCCGCCCGACGGGTGGAGCTGCTCGAGTACGCGGTCGCGGGCCGGTTCGACAGCTGGGTGGAGCCGCCGAGGGCGGTCGTGGAGTCGGTCGCCGAGGACCTGGCCCTGCGGGTGGCCGGTGACCGCGCCTGACCACCTGGCGGCGTGGCAGCGGGTGCGGGAGCTTGTGGCCTGGCGGGATGTCGTACCGCACCTTCCGGCGCCGGTGCCCGCCGTGCGCGACGGCTTTGCCGGGCGTGGTCCGCAACGGCTGCTGGCCGCGCGCGACGACGTGCGGCGCGAGGCGTCCGCCGGAGCCGACCTCGACCTGGACCTGCTGGCCCGCTGGAACCGGATCGTCCGTGGCGTCCCCGTCGCGGCGTTCCGCCGGGCGCCGGCGTACGCGAAGCACGGCCGGGAGCGGTACGGGCTGCGTGCCGACACCGAGCAGCGGTTCGCCGCATGTGTGGCACAGACCGCCGACCGTTCGACGCCGGTGACGGCGCGCGCCGCCCGGGTCTACCTCGACGTCGCCTTCTTCCACCCGTACGACGACGGCAACGCCCGCCTGGCCGGCCTGGCGCTCCAGTTCGTGCTGCTGCGCGGCGGCGTCGAGCTCGACGAGGTCGCGCCGATCCTCACGACGGTGCGCCGCGCCGACGACGCCGAGGGAGCGGCGGGTCTGGCCCGGCTGGTGCACGGCATCGCCGCGGCCACTCACCGCCGATGGCTGCGCGCGAACGGGCAATGTCAGCACGGGCCACCATTTCCGAATCACCGTTAGAGCGCCGGCGGCGAGCTCATAGCCGGTAGCCCGCCCCGATGACGGTCTCGACGAGCGGCGGCTCGCCCAGCTTGCGGCGCAGCCGGGCGACGGTGACCCGCACGGTGGCGGTGAACGGGTCGACGTGCTCGTCCCAGGCCCGCTCCAGCAGATCCTCGGCGCTGACCACGGCGCCGTCGGCGGTCATCAGGACCTCCAGCACAGCGAGCTCCTTGGTCGTCAGCGGGATGATCCGCCCGCCCCGGGTGACGAGCCGCCGGGTGGTGTCGAAAATCAGGTCGGCGTGCTGCAGGATCCGCGGGGCGTTGTTGGCCCGCCGGGCCAACGCCCGGATCCGCAGCACCAACTCGTCGAAGATGAACGGCTTGGGCAGGTAGTCGTCGGCCCCCAGGAGCAGACCGGCGACCCGGTCGGCGGCGTCGCCGGCCGCGGTGAGCATGAGGATGCGGGCGTCGCCGTCCTGGCTCAGCGCGCTGCACACCTGGTCGCCGTGCAGCGCGGGCAGGTCGCGGTCGAGCACGACCACGTCATACCGGTTGGAGCGCGCCTTGTGCAGCCCGTCGACCCCGTCGGCGGCGAGGTCGACCGCGATGCCCAGGTCCCGCAGGCCGTCGGCGACCTGACCGGCCAGCAGCAACTCGTCCTCGATCAGCAGTACCCGCACCCGTACATCGTCTCCTTCACCGGCTAATCGCCGGCGGCCGCCGGCGGCGTGTCGCGGGCCGGCAGCGTGACGACGACCTGCAGGCCGCCCCCGGCCAGCGGCTGCGCCGCCACCGTCCCCCGGTGCGCGTGCACGATGGACCGGACGATGGCCAGGCCCAGGCCGCTGGACCTGCCGTCCGCGGTGCGGTCGGGCCGGAGCCGCTGGAACGGCTGGAACAGCCGGTCCACGTCCGCGGCCGGGACGGTGTCGCCGCTGTTGCGGACCCGCACGACCGCGCCGTCGTCCCCACCGCTCGTCGCCACCTCGATCCATCCGCCGTGGTGGTTGTGCCGGATCGCGTTGTCCACGAGGTTGCGCACCAGGCGGTCGAGCAGCACCGGGTCGCCGGTGACCGGGGCCGGGGACAGGTCCGAGGTGACCGACAGCTGCGCCGCCTCCGCCTCGTCGTCCGCCGCGATCAGCGCCGCGGCCGCCGCGACCGCCAGATCGTGCGGCTCCCGGACGATCGCGCCGCTGTCGCTGCGGGCGAGCGCCAGCAGACCGTCCAGCAGCCGTTCGGCCCGACCGGTCGCGATCAGCACGCGGCCCGCCATGTCGCGCCACTGGGCGGTCGTGGTCTCCGGCTTCGACAGCAGGACCTCGGCGCTGGTCCGCACGATCGCGAGCGGGGTGCGCAGCTCGTGCGAGACGTCGCCGACGAACCGGCGCTGGCTGGCGAACGCCGCCTCCAGCCGCGCGACCATCTCGTCGAAGGTGTCGGCCATTTCCTTGAGCTCGTTGCGCGGCCCGGCCAGGGCGATGCGCAGGTGCAGCCGGTCCTGCGAGATCCGGCGGGTGGTGGCGGTCAGCGTGCGCACCGGCCGCAGCATCCGGCCCGCCAGGACCCACGACGCGGCCACCACCAGCAACGTCATGATGGCCAGCGCGATCGCCGACGTCCTCGCCGCCTCCAGCCGGACGAGGTCGCCGCCGGACGCGGGCGCGTTGCCGACTGCGACGCCCTCCTTGACGACCACCTTGTCGGCGGCCGGCGGAGTGCTGAGTTTGTTGTACATCAGGCCGTAGTTCACCGCGAGCAGCGCCGCGCCGGTCAACAGGAACACGAATGCGTACGTCAGCGTCAGGCGCAGCCGCAACGATTTGGGCTTGACGGTTTCGGTCAGCGGCGGGTCGGCCATCGACCCAGTCTCCATGAGCCGGTGCAACAACGGTGTTACGCGCGCTGTCACGGTGGTGTTGCGCTCGCTCCGCTCTACTGAAGGCGATCGGTGCCGCCTTCGAGCAAGGGGAGATCGTTGATGCGAAGGAGCCTCACAACCCTATGTCTGCTGCCGCTGATGCTCGTGCTGGCCGCCGGCTGCTCGAAGGACCACGGGACGGCGGATGCCGGTTCCACGCTCAGCGCCCAGGACAAGGCGCTCAAGTACACGCAGTGCATGCGTGACCATGGCGTGCAGATGGACGACCCGCAGTTCCACGGCCAAGAGATCGACCTGGGCCAGATCAAGGAAACGGACCAGTCGAAGATCCAGTCAGCTGAGCAGGCCTGTGCGCAGTACAAGCCCGGGCGCGAGTCCAACGGCAACGTCCCGGCCGAGAAGCTCGAACTGCTGCGGCAGATGTCGAGGTGCATGCGTGAGCACGGTGTGGAGAACTTCCCCGATCCGGACTCGAGCGGCAAGTTGCCGGTCCCCGATTCGCTGCGCAGCGATCCGCAGTTCGCGTCGGCGGAGAGCACGTGCCTGAAGCAGCAGAACACGCCGAATGCGACGAGCTCTTGACCGACATCGTGATGACGGACGAGGGAGCGCACGGGCAGCCGGACCGGTCGCCCGAGCCGCAGGTGAGGCGGCGGGCGACGCGGCGCCGGCGGCGTGGCCGGAGGGCCGTGATCGTGGGCACGGTGGTGGCCGCGGTCGGGGCGGCCGGCGTGGCCGCGTCCGGGCTGGGGTTCGGCGACGACGGGACGGACCGGCAGTCCGCGTCGAACCTGCCGCCGGCCCGCACGCAGGTTTCGCGGCAGACGTTGCAGGACACGGACGAGGCGTCCGGGGATCTGGGGTACGGCGGGCAGACGGTGCTGCCGGGGCGGGTCCCGGGCATCATCACGGGCATGCCGCTGGCCGGCGACCTCATCACCCGGGGCAGGGCGATCTACCGGGTGGACAACACCCCGGTCGTGCTGCTCTACGGCGCGCTGCCGGCGTACCGGGAGCTGACCACCGGGTCCGAGGGCGCGGATGTGCAGCAGCTCGAGGACAACCTGCGGGCCCTGGGCTACGGCAGCGGGATCACGGTCGATCAGAAGTACACGTCGGCGACCGCGCAGGCGGTGTCGCGGTGGCAGAAGGACCTGGGCCTGACGCAGACGGGCCGGGTGGAGCTCGGCCGGGTGGTGTTCGCGCCGGGCACGATCCGCGTGGACAGCGTCACCGCGGGGTTGAACCAGTCGGCCCGGGACGGTCAGGAGGTGCTCAAGTACACCGGCACCACGCGGCGGGTGACGGCCCGGCTGGACGTGTCCAAGCAGCGGCTGGCGCGTAAGGGCGCACTGGTCCAGATCGAGCTGCCGGACGGCACCCGGGTGCCCGGCGTGGTCGACCGGGTGTACACGGTGATCGAGCCGGCGGTGAGCCAGGGCTCGGATCCGACGACGAAGATCGAGGCGATCGTGTCGCTGAACAACCCGGACGCGGTGGCAACGATCGAGGCGGCGGTCGTGACCGTGGTCTTCACGGCGGACGAGCACAAGGACGTGCTGACGGTGCCGGTCGGGGCCCTGGTGGCGTTGAACGAGGGCGGCTATGGCGTCGAGGTCATCGAGGGCACGAGCACCCGGTTCGTGAAGGTGCGGACCGGGCTGTTCGCCAACGGCCGGGTGGAGGTCAGCGGCGATGGCCTGCGCGAGGGCATGACGGTGGGGATACCGCAGTGATCGACCTCGTCGATGTCACGAAGGTGTATCCGGGCGGCGTGCACGCGCTGGCAGGGGTGAGCCTGAGCGTCGCCGCCGGGGAGCTGGTGGCGGTGGTCGGCCCGTCCGGGTCGGGCAAGTCCACCATGCTGAACATGCTCGGCACGCTCGACCGGCCCACGTCGGGCCGGGTGGTCATCGACGGCTACGACGTGTCGCAGCTGTCGGACCGCAAGCTGTCGGCCCTGCGGGCGCACCGGCTCGGCTTCGTCTTCCAGCAGTTCCACCTGGCACCCGGCGTGCCGACGCTGGACAATGTGGCCGACGGGCTGCTGTATGCCGGGGTCGGGCTGGGCGAGCGGCGCCGGCGGGCCGAGGCGGCGCTGGAGCGCGTCGGGCTCGGGCACCGGCTCGACCATGAGCCGAACGAGTTGTCCGGCGGGGAGAAGCAGCGGGTGGCGATCGCCCGGGCGGTGATCGGCGATCCCGCGCTGCTGCTGGCCGACGAGCCGACCGGCAACCTGGACACGGCCGCCGGGCAGGGCGTGGTCGCGCTGTTGCGCGATCTGCATGCCGGTGGCACGACGGTCGTGGTGATCACGCACGATCGGGAACTCGCCGAGGGGCTGGACCGGCGGGTCCACATGCGCGACGGGCGGATCGTCGAGGACAGCGCGACCATGCTGCGGGTGGGGTGAGCCATGTCGACCAGACAAATGGACCGGCCTTCCCTGTCGCCGCAGCGGATGCCCGTGCGCGACGTGTTCCGCGTCGGGGCGGCCGGGCTGCGCACCCGCCCGACCCGCGCGGGACTGTCCGCGCTGGGCATCGCGATCGGTATCGCCGCGATGGTCGCCGTGGTGGGCATCTCCTCGTCCTCGCGGGCCGAGCTGGACCGCCGGCTGGCCGCGATCGGCACCAACCTGCTCACCGTCTCGCCCGGGCAGACGCTGTCGGGCAAGACGGCGGAGCTGCCCGAGGAGGCCGAGGCGATGATCGGCCGGATCGACTCGGTGACCGGCACGTCGGCGATCGGCGCGATCAACGACATCAAGGTGTACCGCACCGACCAGATCCCGAAGGCGCAGTCCAACGGCCTGGCCGTGTTCGCGGCCCGGGAGAGCCTGAAGGTCACCGTGGGCGCCACGATGCGCAGCGGGGTTTGGCTCAACGGCATCACCGGCCGCTATCCGGCGGCGGTGCTGGGCTCCACCACCGCCAAGCGGCTCGGCATTGGCCGGGCCGATCCGCAGGAGGAGATCCTGATCGGCAGGCACCGGTTCACCGTGATCGGTGTCCTCAACCCGGTCGCGCTGGCGCCCGAGCTGGACAATGCGGTGCTCATGGGCTGGGACATCGCCGCGGACAAGTGCGGCTTCGACCAGCGGGCGACCACCATCTACACCAAGGCTCCGGACAGCCGGATCGCGGCGGTGCGCAAGGTCCTGGCGGCCACCGCGAATCCGGAGGCGCCCGCCGCGGTCAACGTGTCGCGGCCGTCGGACGCGCTGGCGGCCAAGCTGGCCGCCGACGCCACCCTCAACGCGCTGCTGCTGGGCCTGGGCGCGGTGGCGCTGCTCGTCGGCGGCATCGGGGTGGCCAACACCATGGTGATCTCGGTGCTGGAACGCCGGGCCGAGATCGGGCTGCGCCGGTCCCTGGGCGCCACCCGGGGGCAGGTCCGGCTGCAGTTCCTGACCGAGTCGCTGCTGCTGTCCCTGCTCGGCGGGTTCGGCGGCGTCCTGCTCGGCATCGCGGTCACCACGGCCTACGCGGCCTATCAGGGCTGGCCCGCGGTCGTGCCGGTCTGGGCGACGGCCGGCGGCCTGGTCGCCACCGTGCTCATCGGCGGCCTGGCCGGGCTCTACCCGGCGATGCGGGCCGCCCGCCTGTCCCCGACGGAGGCCCTCGCCACGCTCTGATCGGGCCGCCCCGAACCCTGTGCCAGGTTGGGCAGGCACGGGGATGGGAAGGTTTTCGCCAGGTATTTCGACCGGCCGCACCCGTTCGCTGTTCCAACCTGGTCACCGTCGGTCGAGCGGGAAGTCAGCCTGCAGGTGGGTGCCCTGGCCGTGCGGGCTGTCGACGGTGAGGGTGCCGCCCAGTGCCTCGACGCGGTCGTTGAGTCCGATGAGGCCTGTGCCGCGCTTCGGGTTCGCGCCACCGACGCCGTCGTCGCGCACCGACAGGCGCAGGTTGTTACCCCGGGCCTGCACGCAGACGTTGACGTGCGTGGCGTCGGCGTACTTGACGGCGTTCGTCAGCGCCTCCGCCACCACGTAGTACGCCGCGACCTCGACCGGTTCCGGCTGGCGGCCGTCCACGTGCACGTCGAGCTCCACCGGGACGGCGGAGCGGCGGGCCAGCGTGCGCAGGGCGGGTCGCAGGCCGCCCTCGGTGAGGACCGCAGGGTGCACGCCGCGTGAGATCTCCCGCACGTCGTCGACCGTGCCGCTCAACCCGGCCACGACGACGGAAAGCCGCCGCCGAAGCTGCGTCAGCTCCGGCGGCACGTCCGCCTGGGCCTGGCGGATGTCCAGCGCCAGCGAGACGAGTCGCTGTTGGACGCCATCGTGCAGGTCGCGCTCGAGCCGTCGGCGCGTCTGGTCGGCAGCGAGCACGAGCCGCGCCCTCGACGCGACGAGATTGGCGCTCTGTACGAGCGTGACCGCCTGGCGGATGATCAGCATTCCGATGACCACGGTCACGACGACGATCTCGACGCCATCGATCGGGGTGCCCCGGGCGAGCTGGACGATGAACAGCACGCCCGTGCCGGCGACGGGCGCGTAGGGCAGCAACAGGTGGCCCCAGCGTGTGTCCGGGCGCACCGCCCAGTGCGGCGTCTCGCGGGTCGGTGTCAGCGCGGCGACTACGGCGAGAGCGGGCCCGGCGACGAACCCGGCATTGGCCAGCGGCGGCATGCTCTGCGCGCCCTCGGACAGCAGGTACGCGACGACGCTGTCCGAGAACGCCACGCAGAACAGTCCGGCTCCGAGAATGATCAGCTGCACCCGGTTCGCCGCCGACGCGGATACGGCGATGACCAGAATCACGATGACGGTCAGCACCAGATCGGCGACCGGGAAGGAGATCGCAACCCAGTAGCCGAACGGGGTGGCCGCACCGGCCCGCACCACCGACCCGAGCGCGGTGGCCCAGGTGAGCACAAACAACGCACCCACAACGATGAGCCCGTCGAGGAGCGTCACTATCAGCCCCGCGGGACGCCGCAGCGCGCTCTGCGCGGGCCGGTCGGCGGCCAGCACGATGATCGCCGCGAGCGCGAACACCGCAAGGATCAGGTTGACGGCATCCGCAGGCGACGGGACCGGCAGCCCGCCGTCGCCGAACAGCTGGCGCCAGCACCAGCGGGACTGCGCGATCATCCAGCCGCATGTCGCGGCGCCCATCCACAGCCGCCACCACCGCTGCGCGCCGGAACGCCGGGCGGCGGTGATCCAACAGGCGAGGGTCCCGGCGAGCGCGGCGGAGACCTGCCCGGCGGCGCTGACGAAGAGCGACCACCACGGGTTCAGCAGCCCTGAACTGCTCAGACCGACAACAGCGGCCACCGACAGAGCGACGATCGCGGGCACGGCCGACAAGCGCACAAATAGGCCAATCCGGATCGAATGTGGCCATATGCGCACGCCGACCAGGTTACCGCGCAGGCGTGGCATCCGCCGCGCCTCGACCCGATCGTTGCGTTGTGACCGGTTCACGAAACCGCCACTACCCCTCGTTTCACCCGGCCGTCCGGTACTGGGGTTCGGGCCCCGCGGCCTCACCTCGGCGCAGTACGGCCGGCACCCGCTACGTCCGCGCTGGCGCACGAACCAGCGGCACCCCAGGTCCGTCAAGCGGACCTTTCACGCACCCTTGCCTCGTGATCTGGCGGAGCTATACATTCAGGCTCGCCAGTTTCGGAACGATTGGACCGCCTGGCGGACCATCAATGCTCCAGCGAGGGGGCAATGTGAAGCATCAGCAGAGCGAGGGCGCCGGGGTCGACCGCCGGCGCGTGCTCAAGGGCGCGGCCGCCACCGCGGTCGGCACGGCGCTCGCGCCCGCCGGCGCCGCCGCGGCCGACGCGGCGCCGGGCAGGGGCGACGGGCACGTGCCGCGCTCGTGCACCCAGCCGATGGCGAAGGACTTCCCGAAGGTCGGCGGCAACTACGGCAACCAGAACTACTCGTCGCTCAACCGCGTCCACCAGGGCAACGTGCGCCGGCTCGGCGCGGCGTGGGTCAACCGGATCGAGGGCGGGCTTACGACCGGCACCAACCAGAGCACGGCGGTGGCCGTCGACGGGGTGCTGTACATCGAGTCGGCCCTGGGCAACGTCCACGCCGTCGACGGCGCGACCGGCGCGACGAAGTGGACGTACACGCAGACCCGAGGCACGCTGACCCGCCGCGGCGTGGCCGTCGGGCAGGGCCTGGTGTTCACGCACGGGCGCGGCAACTGGATCGTCGCGCTCGACCAGGCCACCGGCGCGGTGGTGTGGGAGCGGCAGATCACCGGGTACGGCAACATGGAGAAGGTCGCCGTGACCTACCACGACGGGCTGCTGCACGTCGGCACCCACGACGGCGACCGCGGCGCGGCGCTGGCCGTCGACGCCGGCACGGGCGAGCTCGTCTGGCACTTCTGGGGCGCGCCGGACCCCGGCGAGCTCGGCAACGACGCCTGGGAGGGCGACTCCTGGCAGACCGGCGGCGCCACGCCGTGGATGCACCCGGCCCTCGACCCGGAGCTGGGGCTCGTCTACTGGACGTTCGGCAACGCGCGGGGCAACCGCTCGTCGCAGGACGGCTCGCAGCGCGGCGGGATGAACCTGTTCTCCAGCTCCATCGTCGCCATGGAGATCAAGACCGGGAAGTACCGCTGGCACTTCCAGTCCATCCACCACGGCATCTGGGACATGGACAACGTCATGGCCCCGGTGCTCGCCGACGTGCGCATCCACGGCCGCCCGCGCAAGGTCGTGGTCTACGGCAGCAAGTCCGGGATGTACTTCATCCTCGACCGCACCGACGGCTCGGCGCCGCTGGGCATCGACGAGGTGCCGGTGCCGCAGGACCCGCGGCAGAAGACGTGGCCGACGCAGCCGTTCCCGCGGCAGGGTGCGTGGACCGAGACGCGGGTGGTCGACCAGCCGCTGGGCACGTCGGTGCCCGGCGACCCGAACCGGGCCGTGCCCAACTACGTGCAGGGCGCGCTCTACGACCCGCACTGGGACGTGCCGGTGCTGTCGATCCCGGGCCACGGCGGCGGCGCCGACTGGAACCACCAGTCCTTCAGCCACAGCACCGGCCTGGTGTACGCCGGGTTCGGCTACGTCGCCGCGGCGCACTCGCTGACCGAGGCGAGCAACGGGCTGCGCCCGCCGGGGGAGTACCAGACCGGCGGCATCGTCGCGGTGGACCCTGGCTCCAACCGGGTGCGGTGGAAGAAGCGGATGCCGTACTCCCTGGCGCACGGCAACGGCATCCTGACCACGGCCGCCAACCTGCTGTTCATCGGTCAGCCCGACGGCAACCTGCTGTGCCTGGACGCCGAGCACGGCCGGGAGCTGTGGCGCTTCCAGTGCGGGGCGGCGATCAGCAGCAGCCCCATCATGTACGAGGTCGACGGCGTGCAGTACGTGGCCGTGTACGCCGGCGGGACCGGTATCCCCTACGGCGACTCGGCGCCGCGCGGCGACTTCCTGTGGGCGTTCAAGGTCGGCGGCACCGTGGCCGCCGCGCCGGCACCGCCGCCGCCCGTGGTGCGCCGGCCCGTGTCCGGCGGGCCGGTCGAGGGCGCCGTCGTGGCCAACACGGTGGTGCTGGCGCGCACGTACAACGCGACGACCGGCCAGGTCGGCACCGCCGAGTCGACGGCGGTCAACGCGATGGCCCCGACGCACCTGCGGGTGCCGCTCGGCACGACGGTGACGTTCGTGAACCCGCCGGACAACGTCAACGAGCACGGCGCGACCCAGTTCTTCGAGGGCCTGTTCGACTTCCGGCTCGCACCCGGGCAGTCGGCGACCTACACGTTCACCCGCCGCGGCGAGTACTTCTTCAACGACTGCTTCAGCCCGCGGCCGACCGGCAAGATCGAGGTGTACTGACCGGCGTACGGGCCGGCGCCCGGCGGCGCCGGCCCGCGACGCTCACCAGGCGGCCGGGAGGTACGCGACCGACCAGCCGCGGTACATGCCGTGGTCGAGGTAGCCGGCGACGCCGACCGCGCCCGCCACCGAGGTGCCGATCACCTTGCCCTCGCCGAGGCTGATGGCCACGTGGCCGCTGCCGGCGGAGTTGTGGTACCACACCAGCGCGCCGCGCGGCGGGATGCCGGTGGTGTGCAGGTAGCCGTTGCTGGTCTCCCAGTCCCCGCCGATCTCGGCGGTGTTCCAGCCGGAGCCGCCCCAGCCGTAGGACTGCGCGACGAACGCCAGGCACAGGTTCTCGTAGGCGCTCGAGCCGTAGTGCTGGAACGCCCAGTTGATGGCGCCGTTGGCGGCGCGCGGGTTGGTCTTCGACGACGGCTCGTCGCCCACGTAGGTGCAGGAGTTGACGACCTGGCCGTCCGAGCCGGTGTAGATGTAGGCGTCGGACACCATGCCGCCGTTGGACAGCAGGTCCCACAGCTTTGTGGTCCCGTAGGTGCCCGTGACCGACTCGCCGTTGGTCTGGCACAGCAGCGTCACGGTCGCGCCGTCGGCGACCGTGCGCCACGAGTCGTAGGTGGTCCCAGGGCCCGAGCGCACGGTCAGCGGCGCACCCGCCGTGTTGACCGTGCCGGTCGCGGAGGCGGCGGCCGCGTACGCGCCGGTGGGCAGCGCCACGGCCGCGATGATCGCCGCGGCCGAGGCGACGGCGATCAGGCGCCTATTGAAAGATTTCCACATATCGCCGGATGTTAGCGGAGGAACCTTTCGATATCTAGAACCATGGATGAATTAGGCCGGGTGGTACGCCGGAGTGATGCTCGGCGGGATCGGGCCCTTGATCCGGCGGCCGCCCTGCGTCTCCTCCCAGGCGTGCGCCAGGATGCCGACGCTGCGCCCGAGCACGAACAGGCCGCGGGCCAGCGGTGCGGGGAAGCCGAGCTCGCCGTAGATGATCGCGGTGGCGCCGTCGACGTTCATCGGTACCGGTGCGATCGCCGCCTCAACGGCGAGCCCGGCGGCGAGGAACTCCCCGTCGACGACGCCGTCGGCGACGGCGCGCTCGACGAGGCCGACGAGCGGGTCGCGGCGGGGGTCGCGGGGGTGGAAGCGGTGGCCGAAGCCGGGCAGGTAGCGGCTGCGCTCGCGCCACCGGGCGATCGTGGACCGGGTCGCCTCCGCCACGCCGGCGCCGTCGCGGGCCAGGTCCCGGATCTCGGTGTACATCTCCAGGCACTGCTGGCCGGCGCCGCCGTGCACGTCGCCCATGACGTTGACGCCGTTGGCGATCGCGTTGTTGAGCCCGACGCCGCACGTGGCCGACATGCGGGCGATGGCGATCGACGGCGCGTGCGGGCCGTGGTCGGCCGAGGCGACCAGGGCGGCGTCCAGCAGTGCGGCCTGCCGTTCGCTCGGGCGCTCGCCGCGCAGCAGCAGCCAGATGACGTCGGTGATCGAGGCGGCGCCGAGGAGGTCCTGGATGGGCCGGCCGCGCAGCTCGATGACGCCGGGCTCGATCCGCGAGACCGAGGTGGCCCACCACTCGGCCACCTCCCGCCGCACGTCGTCGCCGGCGTTCATTCGGCGCTCGACGGCGTGCGCGTGGCCGGGATGCCGCCCGTGCCGCGCCAGGCGGCGACGAGGGCGGGCACGTCGGCGTTGTGCTCGCCGAGCAGCGGCGGCGGCTCGGGCGGGGTGAGCGGCTCGCCGTCGAACAGCACGCCGCTGCTCACCACTTGCAGCCGGCGGCCGGAGCCGTCGGGGAAGGGCAGGTCGGTGATGAAGCCGCGGTGGCGCAGTTGCTCGGACTCGACCGCCTGCGGGACGGTGAGGATGCGCGCCGCCGGCACCCCGGCGTCGCCCAGCAGCGCCTCCCAGTCGGCGGCCGGGCGGGCCCGCAGGGCGGCGTTCAGCTCGTCGTTGAGCGCCTCGCGGTGGGCCTTGCGCCCCTCGCGGTCGGCGAAGCGGGCGTCGGTCACGAGGTCGGCCCGGCCGACGATGCGGCACAGGCGCTCGAACTGCTCCTGGCGGTTGGCGGCGATGTTGAGCGGCCCGTCGGCGGCGTCGAACGTGCCGGACGGCGCGGCGGTGGCGTTCTGGTCCCCGGTCGGCTCGGGCGGCACGCCGGCCACGAGGTAGTTGGAGACGGTCCAGCCCATCGCCGAGATCGAGGCCTCGAGCATCGACACGTCGAGGTGGCAGCCGGCGCCGGTGCGCTGGCGGGCGGCGACGGCGGCGACGACGGCCAGTGCGGCGGCGAGCCCGCCGATGCTGTCGCAGACCGGGAAGCCCACCCGCAGGGGTGCCGTCTCCGCGGTACCGGTGACGCTCATCATCCCCGACAGGCCCTGGATGATCTGGTCGTAGGCCGGCGCCTGGCTCATCGGCCCGGTCTGCCCGAAGCCGGTGATGGAGCAGGCGATCAGCGCCGGGTTGAGCGAGCGCAGGCGGTCCCGGTCGAAGCCGAGGCGGGCCAGCACCCCGGCCCGGAAGTTCTCCAGCAGCACGTCGGCCCCGCCGAGCATCTCGGCGAACACGGCCCGGTCGTCCGGGTCCTTCAGGTCGAGCTCGACCGACTTCTTGCCGGCGTTCTGGGCCAGGAACGACGCGCCGATGCCGTGGCGGTTGAGCTCCGCGTCGGGCCCCAGCTGCCGGGCGAGGTCGCCGCGGCCGGGCATCTCGATCTTGACCACCTCGGCGCCCAGCAGCATGAGCTGGTAGCTGCAGTAGGGGCCGGCGAGGACATTGGTCAGGTCGAGGACCTTGATGCCGGCGAGTGGTCGTTCGTGCACGCGCATGCTCCTTCCATCGGCGGCGTCACAGCGAGCCGCCCAGGGGGTGGTCGAACCCGCGCTCCGACATGTGGTTGGCGACGTCCTTGAGGTCGGCGGCGAACTCGGCGATGCGCTCCTCGGTGAAGCGCAGCGTCGGCCCGCTCAGCGACAGGGCGGCCACGACGGCGCCCGACCGGGACAAGATCGGCGCCGCGACCGCGGAGAGCCCGTCCTCGCGCTCGCCGTGGCTGACCGCGAAGCCCTGGTGCGCCGCCTCGTCGATCCACTCCTGCAGCCGCCGGGTGTGCCCGTCGCCGTATGGGGAGCTGCGGGCGATGCGCTGCAGGCGGGCCGTGGTGGCGTTGCGCAGCAGGACCTTGGAGGAGGCGCCGGCCCACAGCGGCAGCTCGTCGCCGATGTGCACGACGTGGCGCAGCGGCTGCGGGCTCTCCTGCTGCGCGACGCAGACGCGGTAGATGTCGCGCGCCACGTACACGTTGACCGTCTCGCGGCGCCGCGCGGCCAGGTCGCGCATCATCCGCTGGGTCTCCGGCGGCAGCTCCCAGCTGCGCCGGGCCAGGTGCGCCCAGCGCCACAGGCCCGGTCCGGCCATGTAGCCGCTCGCGGTGCCCCACAGCAGGCCGATCTGTTCGAGGGTCTGCACCAGGCGGATGACGGTGGTCTTGGCCAGTCCGGTCTCCTCGACGATGTCGCGGATGGACACCAGCGGGCGGTCCTCCGTGAGCAGCGCCAGGATGTCCAGCGCCCGCTGGACGCTGCGCACCCCCTGCGCCTCCGCGGGGTTGTCCCCGTCGGTCTCGGCGGCCGGCCCTGCCATTGCTTTCGCCATGTCGTCTCTCCATCCAGCGTCGCGCGATGCCCTGGACGCCGATTGTCGCGCTTTCACGCGGTCGTAACTTTCTCGACTCGGACTCTTGCCAGCGGCTGTCGGCCGCCCGTACGTTACACCCAGTCCGCATAGCGGTCCAGATGTGCCGTCAAGCGGTTTGCAGCAGGAGACCGAACATGCTGAACGCGATCCTCGGACGGTCCGCCGACCTTCCCGTCGAGGCGCCTGCGCTGGTGGCGGGCGAGTGGTCGGCGGCGGGGGAGTTCGCCGAACGAACCGGTCCGTACATGCGGCGAGCGGTCAGCCGGGCGCCACAGGCCGACGATCGAGCGGTCCGCGACGCGGTCCGGTACTCCCGCGAAGCCGCCCGCCGCGTCGCCGACCTGTCGCCGGCCGCCCGCGCCGCCGTCCTCGAGCGCGCCTCGGCGCTGGCCGTGCGCCACCGCGACGCCCTCGCCCGGCTGCTCGCCCTCGAGCTCGGCAAGCCGGTCAAGGACGGCGGCGGCGAGATCGACCGCGTCGCCGACACGTTCGCCGTGTGCGCCGCCGAGGCCCGCCGCATCGGCGGCGAGGTGCTCCCCGTCGCCGGCTGGGCCCGCGGCGTCGGCAACACCGCGCTCACCTACCGCGCGCCGGCCGGCGTCGCCCTCGCCATCACCCCGTTCAACGCGCCGGCCAACCTGCTCGCGCACAAGCTCGGCGCCTCCTTCGCCGCCGGCAACACCACCATCGTCAAGGCGCCGCCGCAGGCACCGGCCGCCTCCGCCGCCGTCGTCGCCCTCCTGCGCGAGGCCGGCGCGCCGCCCGAGGCCGTGCAGCTGCTGCACGGCGGCGGCGAGGTCGGCGCCGCGCTGTGCGCCGCGCCCGAGGTCGCCGTCATCAGCTTCACCGGCAGCCCCGAGACCGGCGCCGCCGTCGCCCGCGCCGCCGGCGCCAAGCGGCTCGTCCTCGAGCTCGGCGGCAACGCCGCCACCATCGTCTGCGAGGACGCCGACGTGGCCACGGCCGCGGCCGTCTGCGCCCGCACCGGCTACTCCAACTCCGGGCAGAGCTGCATCTCGGTGCAGCGCGTCTACGTGCACCGCACCCGCTTCGACGAGTTCGCCGCCGCCTTCACCGAACAGGTCGCGGCGCTGAAGGTCGGCGACCCCCTCGACCCCGGCACCGACGTCGGGTCGATGGTCGACGACGACGCCGCCGAGCGGGTGGTGCGCTGGGCCGCCGAGGCCGGCGCCGGCGGCGCGAAGATCGCCCTCGGCGGCACCCGCGACGGCGCGACACTCGCCCCGACGGTCGTGCTCGACCCGCCCGCCGACGCCTCCGTGGTGACCCGCGAGGTGTTCGGCGCGCTGGTCGCCGTCCTGCCCTACGACGACTTCGACGAGGTGCTCGAGGCGTGCAACCGCAGCCGCTTCGGGCTGCAGGCCGGCCTGTTCACCCGCGACATCGCCCGGATACTCACCGCCTGGCGGCGCCTGGAGGTCGGCGGCCTCGTCGTCAACGGCTCCTCGAACTTCCGCCTCGACCACGTCCCCTTCGGCGGCGTCAAGGACTCCGGCTTCGGCCGCGAGTCGCCCGCCTGCATGATCGAGGACTACACCGTCGTCAAGACCCTGCTCGTGCGCGGGATGTCGATCTGGGGCGAAGGCTCGTGAGGGCCGCCGTGCTGACCGCGCCCGGCGCCGTCGCGGTGACCGGCGACTGGCCCGAGCCCGAGTGCGGCCCCGACGACGTCGTCCTCGCCGTGCGGGCCGTCGGCGTGTGCGGCTCCGATCTCGCCGTCGTCGACGGCCGCCGCGCGGTGCCCAGCCTGCCGTGGGCCGTCGGGCACGAGGCCATCGGCGACATCGTCCGCGTCGGCGCCAACGTCGAGCGCGGCCGCATCGGCGAGCGGGTCGCGGTCGAGCCGAACTTCCCCTGCCTGTCCTGCACCGCGTGCGCGGCCGGGCGCACCGCCGTCTGCCCGCGCCGGCGCAGCCTCGGCATCAACGAGCCGGGCGCGCTGCGCGAGCGGGTCGCGGTGCCGGCCCGGTTCGCCTGGGCCGCACCCGAGGGCCTCGCCGACGAGGATCTGGTCTGCGTTGAGCCGCTCGCGGTCGCCCTCGCCGCCACGGCCCGTGCCGGCCTGGCCGCCGGCGAGCGGTGCCTCGTCGTCGGCGCCGGCGCGCAGGGCCTGCTGGTGTGCCTGGCCGCCCACGGGATCGGAGCGCGCCCCTTCGCCGTCGACCCGCACGAGGGGCGCCTGGCCACCGCCGTCGGGCTCGGCGCCGCCGTCGCGCCGGACGGCGAGACGTTCCCGGTGGTGTTCGAGACCTCCGGTTCCCCGGCCGCCCTGGAGGCCGCGGTCGAGCGCTGCGCGCCCGACGGGCGCATCGTCCTCATCGGGCAGAGCGCCACGCCGGCCCGGCTGTCCACGTTCACCGTCGTGCAGCGCCGGCTGACGCTGCTCGGCTGCCTCATCTACGACCACCCGGCCGACTTCGCCGCGGCGCTTCAGCGGGCCGCCGACCTGCGACCGGGCCGCATCCTGCGCGGGCGTTTCCCCCTCGCCGCCGCCCCCGACGCGTTCGCGCAGGCCCGCGACCTGCCCGGCAAGACCTGGATCACGTTCGAGCACCTGGAGGATGCGCCGCGATGAGCGTCGAGACGAGCACCCGGACCGCCGCCGCGGCGCTGGTCGCCCAGCTGGAGGCGTACGGGGTCGAGTACATCTTCGGCACCTGCGGGCACACGAACATCGCGCTGCTCGACGCCGTCGGCCGCAGCCGGATCGAGTTCGTCATCGCGCGGCACGAGCAGGCCGCCGCGCACGCCGCCGACGGCTACGCCCGCATGACCGGCCGTCCCGGCGTCGTGCTCGTGCACGTCGGCCCCGGCATGATGAACGCGGTCACCGGCGTGGCGACCGCCGCGCTGGACTCCGTCCCGCTCGTGGTCATCGCCGGGGATGTGCCGTCGTACATGTACGGCCGCCACCCCCACCAGGAGGTCAACCTCCACGCCGACGCGGACCAGACCGCCATCTACCGGCCCTTCGTCAAGCGCGCCTGGCACGTGCACCGGGTCGAGGACCTGGCCCGGTTCACCGAGCGCGCCTTCTGGACCGCGACCTCCGGCCGGCCCGGCGCCGTGCTGCTCAACGTGCCCATGGACCTGTTCTCCCGGCCGCTGAGCGCCGCGGCGGCCCACCCGCTGCCGGCGGCGAGCACGGCGCCGGCCCTCGCCGACGCCGACGCCGGACGGATCGCCGAGGTGCTGGCCGGCGCCGAGCGGCCCCTGGTGTACCTCGGCGGCGGTCTCGGCCAGGGCGAGGGCCGCGCCGCCCTGCTGTCGCTCGTCGAGCACCTCGAAATCCCGGTCGCGCACTCGCTCATGGCCAAGGGCGCGCTGCCCGACCGGCACCCGCTCGTCATGGGCATGACCGGCTTCTGGGGCCTCGAGGTCACCAACACCTACGCCCTCGAGGCCGACGTCGTGCTCGCCATCGGCACCCGCTTCGCCGAGACCGACGCCAGCTCCTGGAACCCTGCCTACACCTGGCGGATCCCGCCCACCCGGCTCATCCAGATCGACATCGACCCGGCCGAGATCGGGCGCAACTACCCGGTCGAGATCGGCGTCGTCGCCGACGCCGCACACGCCGTGCGCGCCATCGACGCGGCGGTGCGCCGGGCCGTGCCCGAACCCCGCCGCCGGCCCGGGCTGCGCGAGCAGATCCACGCCGCCCGCACCGCCCTGTTCGACGGCAGCACCGAACGCGGCCGCAGCGACCAGTTCCCGCTGCGCCCCGAGCGGATCCTGCTCGACCTGCGCGAGACCCTGCCGCCGGACACGATCCTCGTCACCGACGTCGGCTGGAACAAGAACGGCGTCGCGCAGTGCTACCCCCTGCCGGACCAGGGCCGCTTCATCGCCCCGGGCGGCGCCTCCACCATGGGCTTCGGCCCCGCCGCCGCGCTCGGCGTGCAGATCGCCCGGCCCGACGCGGTCGTCGTCGCGCTCGTCGGCGACGGCGGCATGAGCGCCCAGCTGCCGGCCGTGCCGATGGCCGTCGAGCGGGGCCTGCCGGTGCTGTTCGTGGTCATGAACAACCGCGCGCACGGCACCATCGCCGACCTGCAGGCCGCCAACTTCGGCCAGCAGTACGGCTGCACCTTCACCGACCCCGACGGCCGCCCCTACAGCCCGGACTTCGCCGCCTTCGGCCGGGCCTGCGGCGCCGACGGCTACCTCATCGAGCGCGCCGAGGACCTGCGCGACGCGCTGCGCACCGCCGACCGTCGCCGCCGCCCGGCGGTGCTGGACGTGGCGATGGTCAACGAGCCGGTGCCGACACCCGGGCACTGGAACATCAAGGACATCTACCACGGTCTCTTCGACTGACACCCCCTTCTCACATCGAGGTGATGCGCCCATGTCCACGCAACGCTTCAGACTGCTCGCCGGCACCACTCTGCTCGCCCTCGCGCTGACCGCCTGCAGCGCGCCCGGCGAGAAGAAGAACGACTCGCAGCCCGCCGCCGGGCCGATCAAGCTCGCCCTCGTTGACGCGCAGAGCGGGCAGCTGTCCTCGCTCGGCGCGTGGGAGCTCAAGGGGGCGAAGCTCGCCGTCGAAGAGTGGAACAAGGCCGGCGGCGTCAACGGCCGCCAGGTCCAGCTCGACGTCTTCGACGACCAGGGCGACCCGACCGTGGGCACGAACCTGGCCCGCAAGATCGCCTCGGAGGGGTACGTGGCGATGATCGGCACCGCGGAGAGCGCCGTCACGATCGCCATGGCGCCGATCCTGCAGCAGTCGCAGATCCCGAACATCACGTCAGGGCAGTCCACCGGCCTCGTGGCGGTCAAGAGCCCGTTCCTGTTCCTCAACGGCCCGACGAGCACGACCTACGACGAGACCCTGGCCAAGTACATCGTGGACACCAAGGGCATCAAGTCGATCGCGATGATCACCAACAACGGCTCCTACGGCAAGGGCGAGCACGACGCGTTCCTCAAGGCCCTGCAGTCGCGCAGCATCACGCCGGTCGCCGACCAGGTCGTCACCACCGACCAGAAGGACTTCAGCGCGGCCCTGACCACCATCCGCAGCAAGAACCCGCAGCTGATCTTCCTCGGCGCGGAGGAGGTCGAGTCCGGCCTCATCGTCAAGCAGGCCCGCGACCTCGGCATCACCGTGCCGTTCGCTGGCGCCGCGCCGCAGGGCACGCCGGTCTTCCTCAACACCGCCGGCGCCGCCAACGTCGAGGGCACCATCGTCAGCTCGCCGTACCTGAGCAACGACATCAACGACGCCAGCAAGAAGTTCGCCGCCGCCTACAAGGCCGCCTACAACGAGGACGCCGAGCTGCACGGCGCCAAGGCCTACGACGGCACCCAGATCGTGCTGACCGCGCTGAAGAGCAGCAACGGTGCGACCGGCAAGGCCCTCGCCGACGCGATCCGGGCGACGAAGTACAAGGGCCTGCTCGGCGACTTCGCCTACGACGACACGGGGGTCGGCATCTTCGCCACGGCGATCGGCGTCATCACCGGCGGCAAGCTCCAGGCCGCAAGCTGACGCCATGCAGGTCACGCTCCAAACCCTGATCGGCGGCCTGAGCCTCGGCGCCGTCTACGCCCTCGTCGCCATGGGGTTCTCCCTGGTGTACCGCACCATGGGCCTCGTCAACTTCGCACACGGCAACGTGGTGACCCTCGGCGCCTACGTCGCCTCGACGTTCTACATGTCCACGCGGCTGCCGTTCGCGCTCGCGATGATCGTCGCCATCGTGGTGACGGGCCTCGTCGGGGCCGTCATCGAGTTCGTGCTGCGGCCGCTGGAGAACAAGGACTTCGACCTGATGCTGATCGGCACCATCGGCTTCGGCATCGTGCTCGACGCCCTCGCGATCATCATCTGGGGCGCCACCGGCAGGGCCGTGCCCTCGCCGGTGCGCGCCGCGCCGATCGACCTGTTCGGGCTGCGCATCCGCACCTACGACCTCGTCGTGCTCGCCATCGCCGCCGCCGCGATGGTGCTGCTCATGCTGTTCCTGCAGCGCACCAAGCGGGGCGCGGCGATGCAGGCGGTGGCGATGGACCACGAGGCCGCCACCGCGGTCGGCATCCACGTCGGGCGCAGCAACAGCATCGCGTTCGTCATCGGCGCCGGCCTCGCGGCGCTCGCCGGCGGGCTCGTGGGGCCGCTGCTCTACGTCAGCCCGACCATGGGCGGGGCGCTGGGCATCAAGGGCTTCGCCGGCGCGATCCTCGGCGGCTTCGGCAGCATCCCCGGCGCGATCGTCGGCGGCCTGGCCATCGGCGTGCTCGACGCGTTCGCCGCCGGGCATTTCCAGGGGTACTCCGAGCTGGTGACGTTCCTCGTCTTCACCGTCATCATCATGGTCCGGCCCACCGGCATCTTCGGCGAGAGGACGGTCAACCGCGCATGAAACGCCGCCTCGCGATCCTCGCGGTCATCGCCGCCGCACTGTGGATGCTGCCGTACGGCGTGGACTCCTACGCGATCCACGTCATCGACGTCACGCTCATCTTCGCGCTGCTGGCCGTCGGGCTCGGCCTCACGATGGGCATCGCGGGCCAGGTCAACCTCGCCCAGGTCGCGTTCTTCGGCGTCGGCGCCTACACCGTGGCGATCCTGACGACGCGCACCGGCCTGGGCTTCTGGACCGCGGCGCTGCTGGCGCTGCTGGCCACCGCCATCACCGGCCTGTTCGTCGGCACGCCGGCTCTGCGCGTGCAGTCGCACTACCTCGGCATCGTCACCCTCGGCCTGGCGCTGGCGTTCACCAACTGGGTCACCAACGCCTCGGTGTCCGGTGGCGCCGAGGGCATCAACGCCATCCCCGTGCCGGTGCTCCCCGGCGTCGACCTGTCCAGCGAGTACCTCTTCTACTACCTCGAGCTCATCGTCTTCGCGATCGCCCTCGCCTTCGGCCTGTTCGTGGTCCGCACCCCGCTGGGCCGGCGGATGCGGGCCATGCGCGACGACCCCCTCGCCGCCGGCGCGGTCGGGGTCGAGGTACCGATGCTGCGGATGACCGCGTTCGCGCTGGCCAGCGTCTACGGCGGCACCGCCGGCGTGCTGTACGCCGGCCTCGTGCGCTACGTCGCACCGGAGACGTTCAGCATCGCCAACATGTTCCTGCTGCTGGCGATGGTCATCATCGGCGGCCGCCAGAGCCTGCTCGGCTGCGTCGCCGGCGCCGTCACGCTGTCCCTGCTGCGCGAACTGCTCGTCGACTACCCCACCTACGCGCAGGTCGCCTACGGCAGCGTCGTCGTGCTGGTCGTCGTCTTCGCCCCGACGGGCCTGGCCGGCCTCCCCGCCCGTTTCCGCCGCCGCGCCGCGGCTCAACGCCAGGAGCTGCGACCGTTCACGCCGTTTGCTGAAGCTCCAGTCGACGCCGGCGCCTCGCGTCTGCTCGAGGTGGCTGGCATCGGCAAGCAGTTCAAGGGCCTGCGCGCCCTCGACGACGTGACGCTGGACGTCGGTGCCGGCGAGATCCGCGGCATCGTCGGCCCGAACGGCTCCGGCAAGACCACGCTGTTCAACGTCGTCACCGGCCTGTACAAGCCCACGACCGGCGAGGTCCGTTTCGCCGGCCGCCGCGTGACGGGAGCCAGCCCCTACCGCCTCGCGCAGGCCGGCATGGCCCGAACGTTCCAGAACCTCCGCCTCTTCCGCGCGCTCACCGTCCGCGACAACGTCCTCGTCGCGCTCGACCGCACGCGCACCCGCTCGATCTGGCGCTACCCGCTGTGGCCGGTCGGCGTCTGGCGCCACGACCGCGACCTGCGCGCCGCCGCCGACGAACTCCTGGCACGCTTCGGCCTGACCGACTTCGCCGGCGCGTTGCCCGGCGCCCTGCCGTACGGCATCCAGCGCCGCGTCGAGATCGCCCGCGCCATGGCCCAACACCCGCGCCTGCTCCTGCTCGACGAGCCCGCCGCCGGCCTGAACGGCGAGGAGGTCCGCCAGCTGGGCGAGATCGTCCGCTCCATCCGCGGAAGCGGCGTGACGGTGATCCTGATCGAGCACAACATGGGCCTGGTCATGTCCCTCTGCGAGCGCGTCACGGTCCTGGCCAGCGGCCGCATCATCGCCGACGGCACCCCCGCCGAGGTGGCGACCGCCCCGCAGGTGATCGAGGCGTACCTGGGCGACTCGATGGCCGACACCTTGGAGGTACCTCGATGACCTTTTTCGAGGTCGAAGACCTGACCGTCCACTATGGAGGCGTCTGCGCCGTCCGCTCGATGTCGCTGACGGTACCGCCCGGCGGCTGCGTCGGCCTGATCGGCGCGAACGGCGCCGGCAAGACCTCCACCCTGAGGGCCCTGCTCGGCCTGATCCCGCGCACGGTAGGCGCTCTGCGCCTGGACGGCCAGGACATCTCCCGCGTGAAGGCCCGCGACATGGTCCGCCACGGCATCGGCTATGTTCCCGAGGGCCGCCACGTCTTCGGCGGCCTGACGGTGGAGAAGAACCTGCTGCTGGGTGCGTACGCCCAGCCGTGGAACGCCGCCACCCGCGCCCGGCTGGACGAGGTCTTCACCCTGTTCCCGGTCCTGGCCGAGATGCGCACGCGCCTGGCCGGCGCGCTGTCCGGCGGCCAGCAGCAGATGCTGGCCATCGGCCGGGCCCTCATGTCCGGCCCGAAACTCCTCCTGCTGGACGAGCCGTCAATGGGCCTGTCCCCGAAACTGGTGGAGGAGATCCTGGCCGCCTTGCAACGCCTGTCGGCGAACGGCCTGAGCATGCTCCTGGTAGAACAGAACGCGAAGCTCACCTTCGAGGCGACGGACACCTGCCTGGTCATGGAGAACGGCGCCGTGGCGATGGACGGCCCGTCGTCGAAGCTCCGCCACGACGTCCGCGTCCGCCGCGTCTACCTGGGCCTCTGACCAACCCCGGCCATTCGCGTGTGTCTTTCCGGCGCCGCGATGTCTAGCCTGGCCCCATGAGCGGCATGGAGTTCACGTGGAAGATGGTCAGCGTCCTCATCTGGCCGCTCGTGGTGATCGTGCTGGGCATCGTCTTCCGTCGTGCGCTCGTGGCCGGCTTCCAGACGCTCACCGCGGGGCTCCGCAGTGTCAAGGCGGCGGGTGTCGAGTTGGCCTTCGCGATCGACAACGCCTGGCAGGACGTGACGGACGTGCTGGCCAAGATGCCGGAGCAGCCGACCAAGCCGGGCGAGGTGCCGACCAACCTCGTCGACCTCTACCCGCTGGCCTCCAGAAACCCGCGCCGCGCCGTCCAGGAAGCGTTCCGGCACGTGCGGCAGGCCCTCGCGAAGCGTTTCCCGGCAACCGCCGGGGTGTCCCAGGGCAACCTGCCCGACGTGATGGACGGCCTGGTCGCTCACGACGCGATGAACGCCGAGGTCGAGCAGGCGGTCCGGCAGGTCTCCCGGGCGCTCGCGATGATCGATCACATCGGCGACCAGGCCGAGGCCCGGCGGCAGGCCTTCGAGTGCATAGGGCTCGCCGAAGGCGCGATCCACGTGATCCTGCGGGGTACCGCCCCACGCGCCCCTGAGGAACCGGACATCACCGGCCGCTGGGTGGGCACCTACATGTCCTCCAAGGCCCCGATGGATGTGCACCTGATCATCAACGAGCTCCGGGGAGACCACATCGCCGGCGAGATGCACTACCCGTCCGAGCACACCGCTCGCACGACGACGATCGCCGGCCGCGTCGTACCCGCCGACGAGCCAGGCTTCGCCGACGCGGACGGCTGCCCGAAGCTCGAGTGGCGCGAACACAGCAGCAACGCCGGCCACCTGGATTTCAACGGCGTCTACCGCGCCGTGATACTCGGCGACCACCTGGTCGGCGACTGGCGCAAGGACACGCGCCTGGTCGGCATGATCCACCTGAAACGCACCACCTGACCGGAACCGCCCGCAGGTCCCCGGCGGTCACCCATCGCACTGGATCCCACGACTTGCTGGGACCCTCGGGTGAGCGGGGCCGCGCGCAGCGGCCGTGCCGCGTACGATCCGTCGCGTGCGCGGCCTGCCCCACCAGTACCGACCAACGCCAAAGCCGTACTTCGCGGACGCAGTCGGCAACTACATCCACCTGTTCTGCGCGGGCCTGATGACCGCCGCCGCGGCCTTGGTCACCGTGGTCGAGCCCGGATTCTGGTCGATCTTCGGACTCGTCTTCTTCGGCTTGAGCCTGCTTCTGGCCGAGGCGACGCGGCGCGGGCGTCAGGATGACAAGACCCGCGCCCGCCTCGAGCCGTTCCTGCTCCGGCTCCGGCGCGGCGACGTCGACGGCTACGGCTGGCTGCTGCGGGTGCTGGCCGACATGGACGGCCGCACGCCCAGGGCACGCCGCCGCAGCCGGATCGCCCTGGACGCCATAACCGCAGACGAGCGGCTGATGGACGGCCTGATCGTGCACTGCCGGCGGCGCCAGATCAGCGTGGGGGTCTTCGTCAAGCGTCTCGGACGGTGGGGCGCCGGAGGCCTCGCCCCGATGCTGGCGAGCCTCCACGCGGACGGCCGCGCCCGCGAGGCCGCCGTGACCGCCATGGGCCGCCGGGTGCGGCCTGCTCACCTGCCGTTTCTGGTCGAGCGGGCGGTCGACTGGGTGCCCGAGGTGCGGGCCGCCGCGCACGAGGTGCTGCGGACGCAGCTCGGGCAGCGTCCGGAGCTGCTGCCACCGACCAGGCTGGCCTACGCGCGGATCGCCCGGCGCAAGCACGCACCCGCGCTGGCGCAGCTGATCGACGGCGCCTAACGGTGGCCGGCCGCCGATCGGCTGCCACACGGCATACGCCGGCAGGGCGGGCTCCTGCGGCACCAGGAGGCTGAACACCGCTCAGAGGACACGCGCCTGGTCGGCATGATCCAACTGAAACGCACCACCTGACCGGAATTGCCCGCAGGTCCCGGCCGCGGCCGTACGTCGTGGTGCTCAACCGCCACTCGGTAACGCCACTCAGGAGGCTGAGCGTGCGCCATTTGACATTCTTCGTCGCTGGACGGGGCGGCGGGGTCGGTCGGGTTTTGGGATAATCAATGTATGCGGCAGCTGCAATTGTTTACCACGAGCGAATTGGCTGCCATGCGCGATCGAACCAGGTCGCGTTATTCTCCCGCAAATGAGCAGTTCCGCCGGGAACATGCGCGGCATCGGGCCTGGGGCCTCGCCAGACGACACGCCGAACGACTGCGCCGCGCACACGACAACGCCCCGCCAGCCAGCGCCCTCGACGGTCAGCAGGAAGTCTCAGCGACCGGACCGGTGCCGTCACCAGTTTCGTCGCCCGCGGTGCCGGTGAGCGCCCTTGACGGTCAGCAGGAAGTCTCAGCGCCCGGACCGGCGCCGTGCCCGGTCCCGTCGTCGCCTCCGGCCGCGGCGCCTGGGCAGGCCGGCCATCCCGTGAGCGATACCAGCCCGCACGAGGACGCCGCACCGCAGCAGGCGTCCGGCGCCGATCGACGCCACACCAACCATGCACCGGTTCATCAAGGCGGCAAGAGCTGTCGTTCGAACGTGTGGCGCGCGAAACTCAACGGGCCGCCGGCACCAATTCCGGAACGCCTCGACAACGACATCGGCGTGCACAGTGCACGCGGATCAGAAATGCGATGGACGCCTGCTGATTCGAACCTTCAGCAGCTGCGGCGGCGCGGGACTCGAAGACGATTACCCCTCGGTCCTGGACGGCGTCCCCGATGTCGATGCATTGCGTCTTGGAGAGGCGATGGAGACAGCGTTCGCGCTGTGCCGTGAGGCCGGCTCGCCCCGTCCGTGGCTGTCGACGCCCGGCTTCGCTCGCCCGCCCGCGAGTTCCCGCCACGCACCGAGCGCGGCGGATGCGCGCGGCCATGGGTGGGGCTCACACCGCCCACGGGCAGCGCCGCGTGTGGACGGACCAAACGATGCGCGGTCGCGGCGCTGCTGGACGAGCGCTCGAAGGTCATCCCGATCGTCGCCGCGGGCGCCCTGGCGTTCTACGGCGACGCGAGGGTGCGTAAGGCAAAGGAGCGCTGCCCTTCTCGTCGTCATCAGGTCGGTCCTATCGAGCAGGGGCAGGTTCGGGCCGTCAGGCTGGCGCGGACTGCATGTCCGCTCGCGGCCGCTGCGGGCCCGTCGTGGCACGAGCGCAGATTCACTTGGACGAGGGGCTGGACAACGACGCTCGGCCGATGGTTGCGGGCGCCTTCGGCCAGCCCAATCCACCGGGCACAGTGGTCCAGGCCCGACCCGGCCCACGGTAATTCCTCCAGGCCGCCTGCCGCCGACGGGTCCGCGCGGGTCATCATTCGGTGGTCCAGGCCGTAGGCGGCGAGGTTTGGTGTCCGTCTCATGGTCCGCGACTTCCTGACGGCCCGAAACCATAGCCGCCGCTCGTCGTCCGTGCGGCCGAGCAGACGGCGTCAGAAGGAAGAGGACGGGGCCAAGCGGTCTTGGCCCCGTCCTGGGCTCAGCGGGTCGAAGCGGCCGTGACGGGCTCGCGGTGCGGTGCCGGAGACGGGGCCGGCTCGCGTTGGGGAAGGGCGGCGACGGCGGCCAGTGCGAGCAGGGCCGCCGAAAGCCACAGGCCCCGTGCGATGCCGCCCGTGGTGTCCGACAGGAGGCCGGAGACCAGGGGGCCGAACGCCTGGCCGATGCTGAACGCCGCGGTCAGCAGGGCGATGCCCCGTGTCCAGGCGTGCGGCGGTAGCGCGCGGCGGACGAGGACCGTCGCTGCGGTCGGGCCGGCCATGAACGCGGCGCCGAAGACCACAGCCGAGGCGAGGGCCGCGGGGAGGCCGTGCCACAGCAGGACGGGCAGGACGCCGGCGAGGACGACCGTGCTGACCAAGGCGGGGGCGCGGCCGCCGCGCAGGCGGCCGGTCACGCGGGCCCAGATGGTCAGGGTGCCGGTGGCGGAGGACAGGCCGAGTACCACGAAAAATGCCGCCTCCGCGGCGGCGCCCAGGCCCTGTGTGCGCAGCAGGGCGACGACGAACGTCATGTACGCGACGTAGCCGGCGCCGAAGAGGAGGTACCAGGCGAAGGTCGGGGTCAGGGCGCGCAGGCCGGCGCGCTCGGTGGCGCCGGGCGCGGGCGCGGCCGGGTCGGGGACGCGGCGGGTGGCCCAGATGGCGGGGGCCAGGGCGAGCAGCGACAGGGCGCCCATCGCCAGCCAGCCGATGCGCCAGCCGGAGGCGCCGAACAGGGTGGTCGCGGCGGGGACGACGAGGCCGGCCGCGACGATGCCGATGCCGACGCCGGCCATGTACAACGCGACGAGGCGGGCCGAGCGGGGCTGGTCGCCGCCGGTGTGGATGCGGGCGGCGAGGGCCGAGCCGACCACGAACGTCACGGCGGTGGTGACG
Organism: Dactylosporangium darangshiense; assembly: GCF_039537565.1. Classification (NCBI taxonomy): domain Bacteria; kingdom Bacillati; phylum Actinomycetota; class Actinomycetes; order Micromonosporales; family Micromonosporaceae; genus Dactylosporangium; species Dactylosporangium darangshiense. The sequence goes on along the minus strand of NZ_BAABAT010000016.1, from coordinate 49,912 downwards.
CCGCCGAGGAAGCGCAGTGCGGCCAGTACCGCGTAGGTGCCGGTGGCCGCGGACAGCAGCAGCGTGACGGCGCTGAGGGCGATGCCCCAGCCGAACGCGGCGCGGGCGCCGAGGCGGCGGCTCCACCAGGCGGCCGACAGCGCGCCGAGGATGTAGCCGACGGCGTTGGCAGTGTTCATGCCGCCGGCCGCGGCGAAGGTCCAGGACAGCTGTTCGCGCATCGCGGGCAGCAGCAGCGCGTACGCGAAGCGGGTGAAGCCCAGGGCGACGACCGGGCCGGCGGCCAGGCCGAGGGCGACGAGCGGCTCGGTGCGGCGGGCGGGCGGTGCGGGTACCGAAAGGATCATATGTGGTTTCAAGTCGGCGGCGATCGCGGCGATCGCCGGGCTTTGCGCCATGTCACCCACACATCCGGACATGCCGTGCGCGGCGGCGCGCAACAGTTGGCTGGGTGAGGTCGCATTCGGTGCTGATGGTGCTGTACGACGGGGTCCGGCTCCTCGACGTGACCGGGCCGCTGGAGGTGTTCGCCGTCGCCAACGAGTACGGCGGGCGCTACCGGCTGCGCACCGCGAGCCCGAGCGGGGCGGACGTGCGGGCGACGGCCGGGCTGCGGTTGGGCGCCGACGCCGCCCTCGCGGACGTCGCCGGGCCGCTCGGGACGCTCGTCGTGCCCGGCGCGCCCGACTGGGCGGCCAGCATCGCCGACCGCGCGCTGCTGGAGCAGGTGCGGCGGCTGGCGGGCGCGGCCCGGCGTACCGCATCGGTGTGCGCCGGCGCGTTCCCGCTGGCCGCCGCCGGGCTCCTGGACGGGCGGCGGGCGGCCACGCACTGGAGCCTGACCGGCGAGCTCGCGCGCGCCTTCCCCGGCGTCGACGTCGATCCGGACGCGATCTTCGTGCGGGACGGGCGGGTGTTCACCTCGGCCGGCATCACCGCCGGGATCGACCTGTCGCTGTCGCTCGTCGAGCACGACCTGGGCGCCGAGACCGCCCGGCTGGTCGCCAAGCACCTCGTCGTGTTCATGGCCCGGCCGGGCGGGCAGTCGCAGTTCTCCGTGCGCCTGGGGGCCGGGCGGCCGCGGCACGAGCCGCTGCGGCGGCTGCTCGACGCGATCGCCGAGGACCCGGCCGGCGACCACACCCTCGCGGCGATGGCGGGGCGGGCCGGGGTGAGCGCCCGCCACCTCACCCGGCTGTTCCGCGACGAGCTGGACACCACGCCGGCGGCGTACGTCGCGCGGGCCCGCGTCGAGGCGGCCCGCACGATGCTGGAGGGCGGCACCGACCCGCTCGACGTGGTGGCCCGTCGTGCCGGGCTCGGTTCGGCCGAGACGCTGCGCCGCGCGTTCGCCGCCGCGCTCGGGGTCACGCCGGCGGCCTACCGGGCGCGGTTCGCCTCCACCCGGGGCGGCTGAGGACGGCAAAGAGCCCGGGCGGCCAGGGCCGCCCGGGCTCGTTGTGCCCGCAGGGTCAGGCGGGCTGCAGGTGCGCCGCCGAGATCGCCTCGCGGAGGCGCTGCTCGGCCTCCATGCTGAGCGAGCTGCGCAGCAGGTGCCCGCCGAAGTTGTACGGCGCCATCTCGGCCATCACCTTGTCGACCGTGACCTGGTCGACGAGCAGGAACAGCGCGGCCGTGCCCGGCTCGAGCTCCGAGCCGAGATCCTTCATGAACTTGTCGTCCACGCCGACGTCGGTGGCCTTCCCGGCGAGGGCGCCCGCGCCCGCGCCGACCGCCATGCCGATGAACGGCGCAAGGAACAGCAGCCCGATCAGGCCGCCCCATAGGGCACCGCCGGCCGCGCCCATCGCGGTCGCCGAGCCCGACTGGTGCAGCTTGACCTTGCCGTCCGGCTGACACTCCACCACGGCGGCGTCGCGCACGGAGATGAGGCCCTGGCGCTGCAGGTCCAGGATCTTGTCCCGGGCCGCGTTGGCGGTGGACAGGTCGCGGTAGCCGATCGCAACGAGATCAGACATGGCACCTTCCTCTATCTCGGATCTTCAGGTGCGATACCGCCGGTTCGGTACCGCACCCTGCCAGCGTCGCGGCGCCCGAGCCGACCGGACTCACCTGACCGGGGTGCATCGGGATGGCCGTCGAAACGCCCGCAGCCCGTAAGGTCGGCGTATGACGACGACGCAGACGCATACCCTCGCCCTGCCCGGGGTCGATCTGGTCTACGACGTCCGCGGGCCGCTGCCGCCCGCGGACGGACGGCCCGTGCTGCTCATGATCGGCCAGCCGATGGCGGCCGACGGGTTCACCGAGCTCGCCGGGCACTTCGGCGACCGCACGGTCGTCACCTACGACCCGCGCGGGCTGGGGCGCAGCGCCCGCTCGGACGGGCGGCTGGACCACACGCCGCAGGAGCAGGCCGAGGACCTGCACCGGCTCATCGAGGCGCTCGGCGCGGGGCCGGTCGAGGTGTTCGGCAGCAGCGGCGGCGCGGTCACCGGGATCGAGCTCGTCGCGAGGCATCCGCAGGACGTCGTCACGCTGGTCGCGCACGAGCCGCCCATCAATGTGGTACTCCCCGACGCTGACGGCGCCGCCCGCGCCCGCGCGCGGTTCAACGAGGCGTACGAGGCGAACGGCTTCGGCGCCGGCATGGCGGCGTTCATCGCGATGACCTCGTGGCAGGGCGAGTTCACCGACGCGTACTTCGACCAGCCCGTGCCCGACCCGGCCGCGTTCGGCATGCCGGCCGTCGACGACGGCCGGCGCGACGACCCGCTGCTGTCGCGGCGCTCGTGGGCGGTCACCGACTACCGGCCCGACGCGCAGCGCCTCGCCGCCGTGGCGACCCGGATCGTCGTCGCGGTCGGCGAGGAGTCGGCCGGGACGTACACCGCGCGCACGGCCGAGGGCCTGGCCGCCCTGCTCGGGCGGAGCGCGGCGGTGTTCCCGAGCCATCACGGCGGTTTCCTCGGCGGCGAGTTCGGCTATGCCGGCAAGCCCGCCGAGTTCGCCGCCCGGCTGCGCGAGGTCCTGGCCGCCGGCTGAGCGGCGGCCAGGACCCGCACATCATCGGCAGAACGGTGCGGCGCCCATTGCGGAGCGGATGCCGCCGGTGAGCATCTGCTGGAACTGCGGCGCGCCCGGGAACGCCGAGCCGTCGCTGAAGTCCAGCGCGTCGTGGCCGAGGGTGGTCAGCCAGGCGCGGCCGCCGTCGTAGTACTGGCACCAGGCGACCGGGTGCTCGTCGCCGTGGCCGGGGTGGCCCATCGAGCCGGTCGCGCCCTGGACGAGGCTCTGCTCGTCGACCGTGGCCAGGATGCGCACCCGCGACGGGTACGGCACCAGGTTGTACCACTCGTCCTTGAACTGCCACGTCGGCGGCAGGCCCGCGGTCGACACGTCGCGGCGGTCCACGGTGCGGACCGTGCCGCTCTGGTTGGGGCCGTGGTCGTAGTAGTTGGCCCCGCCGAGCAGGCCCTCGTACCACGGCCAGTTGTACTCCGTGCCGAACGCGTTGTGCACGCCGACGAAGCCCCCGCCGCCGCGCACGTACTGCCGCAGCGAGGTCTGTGCGGCGTCGTCGAGCGTGTCGCGCGACGTGCTGTAGAAGATCACGGCGTTGTACCGGAACAGCTGGCCCGGGCTCGCCAGCTGCGCGACGTCCTCGGTCCAGTCGACCGCGAAGCCGTTCTTCTGCCCCAGCGCGATGATGCCGTTCTGCACGACGTTGGCGGCGCTCAGCGTCGGGTTGAGGCCGGTGCCGAGGGCGGGGCCGAGGTTGGCGTGCCGCGGGCCGGCGGTGCGGGTGTAGAGCAGGACCCGGTAGCCCTTGGCCGGGTCGAAGTTGCCCCAGTCGTGGTAGCAGCGCTCGTCGGTGCCGCGGCAGACGCCGTAGTCGGGGTTGCCGAGCTCGCGGGCGCCGGTGTTGCGCTCCTTCGGGTTCTGCGCCGAGCTGGGCAGCGCGGCGGTCAGGCCGATCACCGCTGTCGCCGCCGCGACGAGGCCGGCGAGCAGCGCGTTACGTCTCCATTGCATGGCGGATGCTCCTTCAGACGGGTTGGAATCCATACGGTCCGTCAGGCGGACCAGTTGTACCGGAAGAAGGCTGGCTCAATATAGGTCCGTACCACTCTCGGCACAAGGATCGGTCTTGTGCCCGGCTTCGGCGCCGGTCTATGGTGCGGAGCAGTAGGACCGCTGAGCGGACCACCGGATGAGGGCGGCATGTCCCCGGCGGCGTTGGGTATCACCGCACAACCCGATCGAGAGGAGCGACCACCGTGTCGAACACCGAACCGAGCAACGCGCCCGCGCGGCCGGCCCGCCGGGCCTGGACCGCACCGCGCGTCGAGTGCCTCGAGACGCGGCCCGAGGTCTCCGCCTACTCCGGCGCTGGTGACCCGTGGTTCCGTCAGCCTCGCTGACCCGGGAGGCGTTCGCCGAGGCCCTGCTGGGCCTCGGCGAGCACTACTGGGATCGGCACCGCTTCCATGTGCGCCTGCACGCCGGCGAGTGCCGGCCCGACGAGCTGCGCTCGTGGGTGGCCAACCGGTGGTACTACCAGCGGTGCCTGGCGCAGAAGAACGCGGCGATCATCGCCGCCTGCCCGCTGCCGGACGTGCGCCGGGCGTGGCTGCCGCGGGTGACGTTCCACGACGGCGAGCAGGACGGCGAGGGCGGCCTCGCCGACTGGCTCGCGCTCGCCGATGCCGTCGGGCTGTCCCGCGAGGAGGTCCTCGACGAGCGGCACGTGCTGCGCGGTGTCCGTTTCGCCGTCGACGGGTACCTGCACTTCTGCCAGACCCGGCCGTGGACCGACGGCGTCGCCGCCGCGCTCACCGAGCTGTTCTCGCCCGAGCTCATGACCGACCGCCTCAACGCCTGGCAGCAGCACTACGACTGGATCAAGCCTGACGGGCTGGCGTACTTCGAGCGGCGCATCCCGGTCGCCCGCGCCGAGAGCGCCGGCACCCTCGAGATGGTCCTCACCCACTGCGACACGGCCGAGCGGCAGGCGGCCGCCCTTACCGCGCTGCGCTTCAAGTGCGACGTGCTCGGCGCGATGCTCGACGCCGTCGACTACGCGGCCATGACCATGCAACCGGCGGCATGAGCGGGCCGGGGCTGGCCCGCGGAGTCCGGCTCGTCCACGACCCGGTGCGGGAGGCCGGCGCGCTGCTGTACCCGGAGGGCGTGCTGCTGCTCGACCCCGTCGCCGCCGATGTCGTGCGGGCGTGCGACGGCCGGCGCGGCACCGACGGCATCGTCGCCGTGCTCGCCCGCGACTACGACGGCGTCGACGCCGGCGACGTGGCAGAGCTCCTGGCCGACCTGCGCGGGCGGCGGCTCCTGGTCGACGGCGGCGCGCCGCCGGCCGAGGGTTCCGCCGGCGCCGTGAGCGCGGACCCGTGGCCGGACGGGCCGCCGCGCCCGACCGGCATGGTCGCCGAGCTGACCTACCGCTGCCCGCTGCGCTGCACGTACTGCTCCAACCCGGTCGACCTGGCGGCGTACCGCGACGAGCTCACCACCGAACAGTGGCGCGACGTGCTCGGCCAGGCCCGCGCCGCCGGCGTGCTGCAGGTGCACCTCTCCGGCGGCGAACCCCTGCTGCGCAACGACCTGCCCGAGCTCGTCGGGCGGGCGAGTGGGCTCGGGATGTACACCAACCTCGTCACGAGCGGCATCCAGCTCGACGCCGGCCGGCTCGCCGCCCTGCTCGACGCCGGCCTGGACCACCTGCAACTGTCCATTCAGGACGCACGCGCGGCCGAGGCGGACGCGATCGCCGGCGGGGCCTTCCACGAGCGCAAGCTCGCCGCGGCCGGGCTCGTGCGCGCCACCGGCATCCCGCTGACCGTCAACGTGGTCCTGCACGCCGCCAACGTGGCCCGGCTGACCGAGATCGCCGACCTCGCCGTGTCGCTCGGCGCCGACCGGCTCGAGCTCGCGCACACCCAGTTCTACGGCTGGGGGCTGCGCAACCGGGCCGCGCTCATGCCGGCCCGCGCTCAGGTCGAAGCCGCCGCGGAGGCCGCCGCCGGCGTGCACCGCCGCCACGGCGACCGGATCGAGATCGTGTACGTGCAGCCGGACTACCACACCGGCGAAGCCAAGCCGTGCATGCAGGGCTGGGGCGCGCGCCAGCTCGTCGTGGCGCCCAACGGCGACGTGCTGCCGTGCCTCGCCGCCGGGCAGCTGCCGGGCCTGGAGGTGCCGTCGGTGCGCCACGCCGGCCTGGCCGCCATATGGCGCGATTCGGCGATGTTCAATGCCTTCCGTGGTACCGCATGGATGCCCGAACCCTGCGCGTCCTGCGCCCTGCGCGAGGTCGACCTCGGCGGCTGCCGCTGCCAGGCGTTCCAGCTCACCGGGGACGCGTCGGCGACCGACCCGGCGTGCCGCTGGTCGCCGCACCACGACACGGTCGCGCGCGCCGCAACCGTCCACGGTGGACGCGAACCGGCCGTGCCGCGGGCGAACCGGTGAGGATCCGCGTCCTGGGCAGCGCGGCCGGCGGCGGCTGTCCACAGTGGAACTGCGCGTGCGACGGCTGCGGGGCGGCCCGCGACGCCGGCGTGGACCGCACCCAGGACGGCGTCGCGGTCAGCGGCGACGGCTCGGCCTGGTACCTGCTCAACGCCTCGCCCGACATCCGCGCGCAGGTGCTCGCCGCGGAGGAGCTGCGGCCCGGCCCGGGGCGGCGCGACACCCCGATCCGCGGCGTGCTGCTCACCACCGCCGAGATCGACCACACCGCCGGGCTGCTCGCCCTGCGCGAGGCAGAGACGCTCACCCTCTACGCGACCGGCACGGTGCTCGGCGCGCTGCCGATCGTGCCGATCCTGAGCCGGTACACCGACCTGCGGCTGCGCGTCCTGCCCGCCGGCGAGCCCGTGCCGCTCGAGGGCGGCCTGACCGTGCGCGCGGCCGTCGTCGGCGCGAAGGTGCCCCGCTACGCCGAGGGCGCAGAGGGCGAGGACTGGGTCTGCGCGCTGCGGCTGCGCGACGAGCGGACCGGGGGCGTGTTCGTGTACGCCACCTGCCTGCCACAGTGGACGGAGGAGTTCGACGAGTTCCTGCGCGGCGCCGACGTCGCGCTGCTCGACGGCACGTTCTGGACCGAGGACGAGCCCGCACTGCGGGCCGGGCTGACCCGCACGCCGCGGCAGATGGGCCACCTGCCGATCACCGACGTCCTGCCGCAGCTGCAGCGCCACGCCGGCACCCGCGTGCTGTTCGGCCACCTCAACAACACCAACCCCCTCGCCGTCGGCGAGGCGCCGGTGGAGGTCGCGCGGGACGGGCAGCTACTGCGGTGCTGAGGCCGACAGGTGCGCCACGATCATGTCGCCGAGCTGGCGGCGGTACTGCTCGCGCCGGCCCGGGTCGACCGGGTCGCGGCCGAAGATCGCCGTGAACGTGTACCGGTTGGCGATGCGGAAGAAGCAGTAGGCGCTGATCGCGAGGTGCACGTCGATGGCGTCGACGTCCTCGCGGAACACCCCGTCGGCGCGGCCCCGCTTGAGGATCTGCTCGATGAGCCGGATCGCCGGGCCGTTGAGCGCGGCCAGGCTGTCCAGCTGCGCGATGTGCTCGCCGCGGTGGATGTTCTCGATGCTCACCAGGCGGATGAAGTCCGGGTTGGCCTCGTGGTGGTCGAACGTGATCTCGGCCAGGCGGCGGATCGCCTCGGCCGGCGGCAGGTGGTCCAGGTTGACCCCGGCCTCGGCCTCGCGGATCTGCGCGTAGGCGCGCTCGAGGACGGCGATGTACAGCTGCTTCTTGCCGCCGAAGTAGTAGTAGATCATCCGCTTGGTCGTGCGGGTCCGCTCGGCGATCTCGTCGACGTGTGCCCCGTCGTAGCCGCGGTCGGCGAACTCCCGCGTCGCCATGTCGAGGATCTCGCGGCGGGTCCGCTCCGCGTCGCGCCGCCGTTCGTCTGGCTGGTTCATCGATTCCTTTCCGCGCCCAGTCTCGCACGGCTCTTGACAGCGTCGTCCCGCCGGGAGCATAACTAACGTACTAGTTCGTACATTACCTGCGGAGCGGCAGCATGCGAACCTCGATCGCCACCGTCTCACTCAGCGGCACGCTCGAGGAGAAACTGGCGGCGGCCGCGCAGGCCGGCTTCGACGGCGTCGAGCTGTTCGAGAACGACGTCGTCACCAGCGCGGCCCGCCCGGCCGGCATCCGGCGCCGGATCGAGGACCTCGGGCTGCGCGTCGAGCTGTACCAGCCGCTGCGCCACTCCGCCAGCGTCGAGGTCGCCGACCCCTACGGCCTGGTCCGCAGCCGCGCGGCCGCTTCGCCGTCGGGCGCCGTGTGCCTGCTGCTGAGCGTGCCCGCGCTCGGCGGCGGCCGGCTGCCCGAGGCCGCCGACTACCAGCACATCGCCTTCGCCTGCACCGACATCTTCGCCGCCGCCGTGGACCTGCGGGTGCCACACCGCCCTCGCCGGTCTCACCCCTGACTCTGGAGGCCCCCCGTGATCCATGTCATCGACCCCTTCAGCCAGGCCCAGCCCGCCTGGCTGGGCCTGGACGACGCCGGCTTCCGCCGCAAGGTCTACAAGGTCGTCGACGAGCGCCTGCACGGCAGCGAGTTCCTGACCAGCGGCCTGACCATCTTCGAGCCCGGCGAGGCAAGCTCGCTGCACAACCACCCCGACTCCGAGGAGATCAACTTTATCGTCCGCGGCTCCGGCGAGGTCGTCACGGCCGACGGCACCCGCACCCCGTTCGCCGCGCACACGTTCATGTACATCCCGAAGGGCGCGCACCACCAGCACGTCAACACCGGCCGCGAGCCGCTCTGGCTGGTCTTCGTCTACGGCCCGCACGGTATGCTGCCGACGAACTGACGTCTGCCCGTCCCGTGAGAGGCAGGAGCGCGAAATGCCCCGCCGGCTGCTCCTGCTCAACGGCCCGAACCTCAACCTGTTGGGGTTCCGCGAGCCGGAGCGCTACGGCACCACCACCTTGGCGGAGATCGAGGACACGGTCACCAAGGCCGCCGCCGACCACGACCTGGCCGTGCGAGCGTTGCAGAGCAACCACGAGGGCGTGTTGATCGACGCCCTGCACGAGGCCCGCACCACGTGCGCCGCGGTCATCTTCAACCCCGGCGCTTTGGCACACACGTCGATCGCGCTGCGCGACGCCGTCTCAGCGGTGTCCCTGCCGACGGTCGAGGTCCACATCACGAACATCCACCGCCGCGAGCCCTTCCGCCACCACTCCTACATCGCCGAGGTGGCCGACGCCGTCATCGCCGGCGCCGGCCCTCTGGGCTACGTTCTCGCGGTCACGTACCTGGCCCAGACCCTGGAACGCGCCTGATCACGGGGTTGTCGCAGCGAGGGGCAGGCGCACGTCGAGGCGAGTGCCGCGGCCGGGCGGACTGTCCAGGGTCAGCTCGCCGCCCAGGGCCTCCACCCGGTCGGTCAAGCCGATGAGGCCCGTGCCGTGGTCCAGCTCGGCGCCCCCGACGCCGTCATCGACGATCGACAGGTCGAGGTGGTCGTCGCGGATGGCCACGTGTACCGAGACGACGGTCGCCTGGGCGTGCTTCGCGGCGTTGGTCAGCGCCTCCGCCACCACGTAGTACGCGGCCACCTCCACAGACTCCGGCAGCCGGGCATCGAGCCGGACGTCCAGCTGCACCGCCACACCGCAACGGCGGGCCAGCGCAAAGAGCGCGGGCCGCAGGCCACTGTCGGTCAGGATCGCCGGGTGCACGCCGCGGGACAGCTCCCGCACCTCGTCGACGGTCCCGGCGAGGCCGGCAGCGACCGCCGACAGCTGCTCCCGAACCTGGGGGAGCCCGCTCGGCAGGCTGTCCTGGGCTTGGCGGACGTCGAGCCCCAGCGAGATGAGCCGCTGCTGGACCCCGTCGTGCAGGTCGCGTTCGATCCGGCGCCGCGCCTGGTCCGCGGCGAGCACGAACCGCGCCCGCGAGGCGAGCAGGTCGCCGCGGGCCTGGGCGTTGGCGATGGCGGCGACGATCAGGTCGACGCACTCGGTGAGCCGTGCCTCGGCATCGCCCGACGTGGGCTCATCGCGGGTTGTCCCGGAGGCCACCACGCCCCACAGCCGGCCCTCGACGTGGATCGGTGCGCCCACCGCCGCGCGGATGCCGCGCTGCTGCAGGTGGCCGGCAAGAGCTCCGGTGGCCTCGGCGAAGTTGTCGATGCGGGCGGTCCGGCCCGTCCGCTGCACCATCGCCGCGATGTTGCAGCCCTCCAACGGCACCTGCGCGCCAACCGGCAGGTCCAGATCGGCGCCTTCCCAGCTCGCGACGACCGTGCCGGTGCCGTCCGGCTCGAAGCGCAGGATCCGCACCGACTCGGTGGCGATCAACCGACCCAGCTCAGCGGCGACGGCGGCCATCACGTCGGCCGGCGGGGCACCCGTCGCCACGAGCGTGGCGACCCGCCGTAGAGCGGTCTGCGTCGCGGCGAGCTCGGCCAGCTCCAGGTGGCTGCGCTCGAGCGATGCGGCCATGACGTTGAAGGAGCGCTCCAGCCGGCCGATCTCGGCGGCGCCGGTTTCAGGGAGCCTCGTGCCGAGGTCACCGCCGGCGAGCTGGTCGGCCATGACGGCCGCCCGGCGGATCGGCTGGACCATGATCCGCGTCTGGTACCACCCGACGACGGCGATGACCAGCGCCGATCCCGCCAAGCCGCCGACAACCGCGAAGGCCGCCCGTTCGGCCATCCGGTCGGCATGCACGTCACGGGCGACGACGATCTGCCGCTCGGTCACCGTGAGGGCCTGGGTCTCCTGATGCAACTCGGCGATTCGGCGATCGCCTTCCTGCATCGTCGCCACATCCCGCGCAGTGGCATTGCCCTCTCGTGCCGCGTTCATGACCGGCACCGAGTAGTCGTCGACGTAGGACCGGGCCATCTGGATCACGCGCTGAGCAGGGCCCCGCTCCTGCGGCAATGTGGCGGTCTGCTCCAGGCGGTCGGTCATCCTGGGCATGTCCGCCACGGCGGCCTGCCAGCCGGCGGCATAGCTTGTGTCCCCGGTGACGAGGTACTTGAGCTGCCTCGTCTGCGCCTCGACAGCGATCCGCTGGACATCGTCGACCGCCGCGAAGACCTGTTGGGCGTGGTGAGTCACGCGGGCTGTCATGCGAAAGTCGTTGATCGAGAAGAGCAGGGCGCCGAACGCACAGCCGACCATGAGCAACAGCGCGCCGGTGGCCAGCACCATACGGCTGATCAGTCCACCCTTGGTACGGTTCATGCCCGCCCCTCCGTTCGAGATTAGCGCTCAACCACCCCGGGCTACGACCGAGATCGGCCGGCGGCCGTCATGGTTTCGGCCCGCAGGCGGCCCTGGAGGAGGACCTGGAGCCGCAGGACGAGGCGCGGCGCCCGCACGGCCTGGCCGCCGTCGCCGCCGCGGACCGATCGCCCGCGACTTCTACGCCGAGTTGGACAACGCCGGCCCCGCCGAGGCGCTACGCCGGGCCACCGCCGCCCTCGCCGCCGCCGAGCCGCGCTAACCCAGCTTCTGGGCCGGGCACGTCCACGTCGGCGCCTGACGGCCGGGCCGGCGCCGCCCGCCGGACGAACGCCGCCGCCAGGACCGCGCCGCCGGCGAGGGCGCCGAGGACGAGCGGCGCGCCGTACATGAGCCCGGGGAACATGCCGACGTCGGGCATGCCGGCGCCGAGGTAGGCGACGCAGCCGCCCAGCGCGGCGAGCGCCGCCACGGCCACCAGCGCCAGCGGGTGCCATGAGCGTCGCCGGGCCGACGCGACCGCGCCGGCGGCGAGGACGCCCAGCGCGACGAAGCCCGCGACGTAGGGCGCCGGATCGGGCGGCGGCGGGTCGGTGGCGAGGCGCGGCACCGGGTCGAGGAAGCAGCAGCCCTCGCCGGAGTCCGGGCTGCCGATGCGCCGCCACGCGCCGCCCGGGTCGCGGCGCAGCAGCCCGTCCCGCCCGTTGGCGACGTAGACGACGTGCCCGCCGGCGACGGTGTGCACGACGACGGACCTGGAGGCGAGGTGCTCGGCCGGGTCGCCGAGCTTCGGGTAGGTGCGCACCAGGTTCTCGTACGCCGGCCCGGTCACCTGCCACGCCGTCGCCCACGTCCGCCCGCCGTCGCCGCTGCCCTCCACCCGCAGCGCGTCGCCGGCGGCGCGGTAGCAGGCGTCGCCGGCGCACCCCTGCGCCTGCGGGCCGCCCGGCGCCTCGGCCCCGTCGCCCTCCATCGAGGTCACGTTCCCGTCGTCGGTCACCACCCAGGCGAGGTCACGCGCGTAGCCCCGGGTGTGGGTGTGCACGACGACCTCGCCCGGCCGCGCGCCGTCGACGACGGACGTCACCTCGCCGATCCCGTTCAGGTTCTGCTGCGCGATGCCCGCCGTGCAGGCGCGCAGCCCGAGCGTGGCCAGCGCGATGCCGGCCAGCCAGAGCAGCACGAACCCCCGTTTGCGCATGCGGCAAGGATCGCAGCGTTCAGTCACGGAATCGGATCGATATCATCGCGGGATGACGGCCGCGCCGACGACGCCGGCCGGGTACCTGTGGTGGCTCGTCACCCGGCAGCGCGCCCGGGTCGCGGCCGGCGCGCTGCTCGGCAGCGCCTGGATGGTGTGCCTGATGCTGCCCCCGTACTTCATGTCGCGCGCCATCGACGACGGCCTCACGGGCCGGGACCGGGCGGCCCTGCTCGGCTGGTCCGGCGCGCTGCTCGGCGTCGTGGTCCTCCTGGCCTGGCTGGGCATCCTGCGCCACCGCACGATGAGCCGCGTCCGGCGCGACGCGTTCATGCGCACCGCCGCCGCGGTGGTGCGGCAGGAGACCCGGCTCGGCGCGTCCCTGCCGCGCCGGATGCACACCGGCGACGTGGTGGCGGTCGGCTACGGCGACGTCGCGATGATCTCCAACATCCTGACCATCACCGGCCCCGGCGTCGGCGCCGTGCTGGCCTACGCCGTCGCCGCGGGCCTGCTGCTGTCGGTGTCCGTGCTCCTCGCCGCCGTCGTGCTGATCGGCGTGCCGGTCCTGGCGTTGCTCGTCGGACCGCTCTTCGGGCGGCTGCAGCGCGTCGAGTCGGCCTACCGGGAGTACGAGGGCGGCATCACGGTGCAGCTCGTGGACCTTGCGCACGGTGCGCGCATCCTCGGCGGCCTCGGCGGCGCCGCGGTGTTCCTCGAGCGCTACCGGGCGGCGCTGCGGCAGCTGCGCGCCGAGGGCTACCGCGTCGGCGGCGTCGCCAGCTGGATCCAGGCCCTCGCGGCCGGCCTGCCGACCGTGTTCGTCGCCGGGGTGGCGTGGCTGGCCGCCCGCGCCGCGGCCACCGGGGCGATCTCGCCGGGCGACCTGGTTGCCGTCTACGGGTACGCGTCCGTGCTCACCGTCCCGGTCGCGTTCTTCATCGAAGGCGGGCAGGACCTCAGCCTCGGCGTGGTGCGGGTCCGGCGGGTGGTGCGGTTCCTGGCTCTCGAGCCCGACCGGGCGCCCGGCGACGCCGCACCGCCGCCGGAACCCGCGCCCCTGGCGGACCCGGACTCGGGCGTGCAGGTGCTGCCCAGCACGTTGACGGCGCTGGTGAGCGCCTCGGGCGCGGCGTCGGCGGAGGTGGTCGACCGGCTGGCCGGGTTCGTTTCGTCCGGGGCGATGTGGGGAGGTGTACCCCTGGAACGGATCGACGCGACGCACCTGCGCGAGCGGCTTCTGGTCGCCGACAACGACGCGCACCTGTTCGCCGGCCCGCTGCGCGACGTCGTCTCCGGCCGCGGTGACCACGACGACGCCGCCGTGCGCGCGGCACTCGAGGCGGCCGCCGCGACGGACATCGTCGCCGGCCTGGACACGGCCGTCGAGCCGCAGGGCCGCAACCTCTCCGGCGGGCAGCGCCAGCGCGTGCGCCTGGCCCGGGCGCTGCTGGCCGACCCCGAGGTGCTCCTCGCCGTCGAGCCCACCTCCGCGCTCGACGTGCACACCGAGGCCCTCGTCGCCGACCGGCTGCGGGCCGCGCGCGAGGGGCGGACCACGGTCGTGACGAGCACCTCGCCGCCGCTGCTGGAGCGCGCCGACGTCGTGCACTACCTCGTCGACGGGCGGGTGGCGGCCTCCGGGCACCACCGCGACCTGCTGGCCGGGCATCCGGGCTACCGGGCCCTGGTGTCGCGCGGCGAGGCCGAATGAGCCTCCCGGTGGCGACGACCGCGCAGGTGCGCCGGGCCGCCGCAGCCCTCGTCCGGTCCGACGCGGCCACGTTCGCGCTCACGGTCCTCGCCGTCGGCCTCGCCACCGGCGCCGGCCTCGTCGCGCCGTGGCTGATCGGGCGCATCATCGACGACGTCGTCGCGGGCGGGCACGACGTCGCCGCCGTCGACCGCGCGGCGCTGCTCATCGTCGCCTGCGCCCTCGCCCAACTCGTCCTCGCGCGGCTGGGCCGGCGCGCCGGCTTCCGCTTCGGCGAGCGCGCCCTGCTGCGCATCCGTCAGCGGTACCTCGAACGCGTCCTCGCCCTGCCCACCGCGATCGTGGAGCGGGCCGGCGCCGGCGAGATCGCCGCCCGTGGGACCGGCGACGTCGGCGCGGTCGCCCGGACGCTGCGCGACGCCGGCCCGGACGTGCTCGTCGCCGCCGTGCACGCGGCCGGCATCTTCGCCGCCGTCCTTGTCGTCAGCCCGCTGCTCGGCGCCTGCGGCCTGCTCGGGCTGCTCGGCTGCTTCCTGGTCACGCGCTGGTACCTGCGCCGCGCCCGCCCCGCCTACCTCGCCGAGGCCGCCGCGCAGGCCACCCTCGCCGAGGTGGTCGCGGCCACCGCGGCGGGCGCCCGCACGGTCGAGGCCCTCGGCCTGCAGGAGCGCCGTAACGCCGTAGCCGCCGCCGCGATCCGGGACTGCCGCGACGCCCAGGAGCGCACGCTCGCCCTGCGCACCGTGTTCCTGCCGGCCGTCGAGATTGCCGCAGCGGTACCCGTGGTCGCGGTCCTTCTCCTCGGCGGCGCCCTGCTGATGCGCGACGCCGTCACCGTCGGCACCGTCGTGGCAGCGGCCCTGTACCTGCGCCAGCTCTCGCAGCCGCTGGACGCCCTGACGCTGTGGGCCGAGCCGCTACAGCGCGGCACCGCCGCGTACGCCCGCGTCGAGGGCGTCGGCGTCACCCCGGACACGGTTTCGCCCACCGGCGAGACCCCGGACGGCGACCGCGTCGACGTCGACGGCGTGCACTTCGCCTACGACGCCGGCCACGACGTGCTGCACGGCGTGAGCCTCGTCGTCCGCCCCGGAGAGCGCCTCGCCGTCGTCGGCCCGTCCGGCGCCGGCAAGACCACCCTCGGCCGCCTCCTCGCCGGCCTCGACACCCCGCGCACCGGCACCGTCGCCGTCGGCGGCGTCCCGGTCGCCCGCATCGCCCCAGAGGTGCGCCGGCGCCACATCCTGCTCGTCACCCAGGAGCACCACGTCTTCCACGGCACCGTGCGCGACAACCTGCGCATCGCCCGCCCCGCCGCCACCGACGCCGAGATGCTGGCCGCCCTCGACGGCGTCGGCGCCGACTGGGCACATGCCCTGCCCGACGGCCTCTCCACCGAGGTCGGCGAGGCCCGCCACCGCCTGGACGCGGCCCAGGCCCAGCACCTCGGTCTGGCCCGCGTGATCCTCGCCGACCCGCACCTGGTCATCCTCGACGAGGCAACGGCCCTGTTCGACCCGGTCGCGGCGCGCCACACCGAGCGCGCCCTGGCCGCGGTCCTGCACGGCCGCACGGTCATCGCCATCGCGCACCGCCTGCACACGGCCCGCGACGCGGACCGCATCGCCGTGCTGGAGTCCGGCCGCCTGACCGAGCTCGGCACCCACGAGGACCTCCTGGCCGCCGGCGGCCCGTACGCCCGCCTGTGGCACTCCTGGCACGGTGGTGCCGAGCGGCACGTCGTGACGAAGCCCGTGGGCTCCCCCCAAAAGTAGTGGGTGCGGTACCCGATATCGGCGGTTGTGCAGCGCGCGGAGCTCTCCCTCGAAAGAGACGGTGAATCCACTCTTTTTGGGGAGGCGCCTCCCGGATGGCCCGACCATGCTCGACGACGCACACGCCATGTTGCGTTCACGTCGGGGGAGCAACCGTGGAACAACAGCAGTGCGAAGCCTCGGCGCCCGAGGAGGGCGACGATCCGGTCGCCTGGTCGGAGCCCCAGTGGCTGCCGGTGGACTCGCTGTTACCGGCCGACTCGCCCCGTCAGGCGGGCGAGGACGTCGAGCACATGAAGATGCTCGCCGCCGTCGAAGCCGAGCTGCCCGCGATCATCGTGCACCGGCCGACCATGCGGGTGATCGACGGTATGCACCGCCTCGGCGCCGCCCGGTTGCGCGGCGAGGACATGGTGCAGGTGCGCTTCTTCGACGGCACCGAGCAGGAGGCGTTCGTCCTCGCGGTGCGGTCGAACGTCTCGCACGGGCTGCCGCTGTCGCACGAGGACCGCACCCGGGCCGCGGAGCGGGTCATCGGCTCGCACCCGGGCTGGTCAGACCGCGCGATCGCCGCCATCGTCGGGCTCGGCTCCCGGACGGTGGGCGTCATCCGGCGGCGGCTGCAGCGGGAGCGTAACGCCGTCGAGGTGACGATCCGCACCGGCCGTGACGGGCGCTCCCGGCCGCTCAACAACGCCGAGGGCAGGCTGCGGGCCTCGGAGCTGATCCGCACACGGCCGGACGCGTCGCTACGCGAGATCGCGCAGGAGGCCGGCGTTTCGCCGTCCACCGTTCGCGACGTGCGGCTGCGCATCGAGCGCGGCGAGGACCCGGTGCCGAAGGCCCGTCGGCGGCGCAAGGGCGGGCCGACGGCGGAGGCCGAGCGGCCGGTGGGTCAGGACCTCGTCGCCATGCTGCGAGGCCTGCAGACGGATCCGGCGCTGCGTTTCAGCGAGTCGGGCCGGGGGCTGCTGCGCTGGGTCCTGTCGCACGCCATCAGCGCCGAGGACTGGGTCGACGTCGCCGACAAGGTGCCGCCGCACTGCACGTACATCATCGCCGACCTCGCCCACGCCTGCGCCGCGGAATGGCGCCAGCTCGCCGGGGACCTGGAGGCCCGCGGCGCCGAGCAGGCCTGACACGCGCGGGCCCGAGCCCAAAATGGGGGGCACTGCCTGCCACTATTTGGGGAAGCGCCGATCCGTGCGCCGGACGAGGCTGTCTCCATGAGCCAGTCTCGCCGACCATCGTCGGATCGAATCGGAGCGCAGGAGCGGATGACGTGAATCGCAAACGCAGCGCGGTGCTGGCCGGGGTCGCGCTGGCCGGCCTTGCGGGCGCCGGCGCCGGCGCAGTGGTCTACCAGGGCCGGACGGGCAACCCGCAGCAGGCCTCGACCGATGCGCCGACCTCGACCACCGCGGTCGTCACCAGCGACGTGCTGCGGCGGCAGAACGTCAGCGGCACCCTCGGGCGATCCGGGTCGTTCACGGTGATCGCGCCCGGCCAGGGAACGCTGACCTGGCTGCCGGCCGTCGGCGCCGTCGTCGGGCGCGGCAAGCCGGCCTACGAGGTCGACGGCAAGCCGGTCATCCTGCTCTTCGGCGATCGCCCGCCGTGGCGGGCGCTGCAGTCCGGCATGACGGACGGCGCCGACGTGCGGCAGCTCGAGGACAACCTGCGGGCCCTCGGCTACGGCGCCGGCCTGACCGTCGACCAGCATTTCTCGTCGGCCACCTACTGGGCGATCCGGCGCTGGCAGAAGGACTCGGGCCTGGCCGTCACCGGCACCGTCCCGCTCGGCCAGGTCGTCTTCGTCGCCGGCGCCGTCCGCGTCTCGAGCGCCGAGATGCGCGCGGGCAGCGCCGTCGGGCCCGGGCAGGTCGTCGAGCGCGCCACCAGCGAGCAGCGCGCGATCACCACCAACCTGACGACCGGCGTCCTGCAGTGGGCGCACGTCGGCGACCCGGTCGTGGTGACCCTGCCGGACGACAGCAAGAAGACCGGCACCATCACGTCGATCGGCGCGGTCGCGCAGGCGAGCACCAGCAGCGGCGGCCCGGGCCAGAACGGCGGGTCGAACGCCCAGCCCACCGCGCCCGTCGTCATCACGCTGACCGGCGAGGTGAGCGGCGTGCTCGAGGACGCGCAGGTGCAGGTCGGCGTCACCGTCACGGCGCACCGCGGCGTGCTCGCCGTGCCCGTGCCGGCCCTGCGGGCGTTGCCGCACGCCGCGTACGAGGTGCTGGTCGTCGACGGCGCGCAGACCCGCCACGTGCCCGTCCAGGTGGGCATCTTCGACCAGGTCACCGGCCTCGTCGAGGTCAGCGGCGACGGGCTCGCAGCCGGCCAGCGGGTCGCGGTACCGAACGAACAGTCCTGAACCGACGACAAACAGCGCCGCCGCGAGTTCCCGGACTCGCGGCGGCGCTGTTTGTTTGGGCCGAACCCTCAGGCCGTGCGCAGGGCATCGGTCGGGGGGAGGTGCGCGGCCCGCAACGCCGGGTAGAGGCCCGCGATGGCGCCGGCCGCGATCGACACCAGCAGCCCGCCGTACAGCGCCTCGGGCGGGATGAGGGTCGTCCAGCCGCGGTACACCGACATCCCGAGCGTCACGCCGGCGCCGATGGCGATGCCGGCGATGCCGCCGAGGGTGGCGAGGATCAGCGACTCGGTGAGGAACTGCGCCGCGACGTGACCCCTGGTGGCGCCCAGCGCCCGGCGCAGGCCGATCTCGGTGCGCCGCTCCAGCACGGCGATGACCATGACGTTCGCGATGCCGATCGCGCCGACCAGCAGTGCGATCGCGCCCAGGCCGAGGATCAGGCCGGCGCCCGACTGCTTGACCTGCAGCTGGGCGGTGAGGGCGTCCGACGGCCGGCTCACCGCGACCCGCGACGGGTCCTCCGGGTTCGCCGCCGAGCCCAGCAGGCCGGCGACACCGGCGGTGTACTCGGTGTCGGAGCGCACATAGATGCGGCTCGGGTGGCCGTTGTACCCCAGCAGGTGCTCGGCCGACTGGAACGACACGATCGCGGCCTGGTCGATCTCGGGTGCGAGCGTGAACGGCTTGAGAATGCCGACCACGTTGTACCAGTGACCCCCGACCCAGACGCGGTCGTTCCCGCTGACGTCGGTGATGCCCAGCGTCGTGGCCGCCGAGTAGCCCAGCACCGTGACGGGGGAGTCGTCGTTGCTGATGAACCTGCCGGCCAGCAGCGACCCGTCGAGCGTGCCGAGCAGCGCCGCGTCGGCCGCGCGCACCGAACGGCCGCCGGTGCGCCCGGCCGCGATGTGGTCGTTGCGGTACACGTTGACGCTCGCCAGCTTGGCGGTGGGCGCCACGGACTGCACGTGCGGCAGCTCGCGGATCATCGAGGTGGCCGTCGTCGGCAGGATCTGCTCCGCGCCCTGGCCGGAGGTGCCGTTGGCGACGGTGAGCAGGTTGGTGCCGAGCTGGTCCAGCTGCGCCAGCAGCGCCGACTGGCTGGAGCGGGTGACCCCGAGCACGGACACGATCGAGGCGATGCCGATGGCGATGCCGAGCCCGGACAGCAGCGCCCGCATCTTGCGCGAGCGCAGCCCGAGCGAACCGGTCGGCACCAGGTCCGCGGTGCGCAGCGTGCTGCGCGGCACGTCATGCGTCGTCACGCGGAACCTGCACCTTCTGGCCCTCGGTCAGGCCCTCACCGCTGATCTCGGCCGTGCCCGCAAGGTCGTCGAAGAGCCCGACCTGCACCGGGACGCGGCGGGTGGTGGCCCCGTCGATCACGATCACCTCGTACTTTCCGTCGGAAACTGAGTTGAGTGCCGCGATGGGCACGGTGAGCACGTTGGGGTGCGTCGCGCGGACGACCCAGATCTGGACACTGGCCTGGTCGACGAAGCCGGTCGCCTGGCCCTCGAGGCGGACGGTGACCGCGGCCGTGGTCTGCGGCTGGCTGTTGCCGCCACCGCCGCCACCGCCGCTGCCGGCGGACGTCGTGGTGGCGCCGATCGCGGTCACCTTGCCGTTGCGGGTCTTGCCGTCGGGCAGGGTCACCACGACCGGGGTGTCCACCTTGATCCAGCCCAGCTGCTGCGTCGAGGCGTTGAGGTTGACGGCCGGTTCGTTGCTGGTGCCGTACTCCACCGGCCCGCCCGGCTGCACCTGCGCGCCGAGCTGCAGCTCGTGCCCGCTGATGCGGACCGCGCCGGGCATGAACGTGATCTGCCCGGGCTGGATCGTGCCGGTGACCGTCACGTGGATGGCCGACTGCCACCGGCGGATCGCGGTGTAGGTCGCGCTGGTGAACTTCTGGTCGACGGTCAGCCCCTGGCCGTAGCCCATGTCGCGCAGGTTGGTCTCCAGCTGCTGGATGTCGACCCCGTCGCTCATGCCGGACCCGAACGCCCGCCACACGGAACGGGCCCCGTACATCAGCGTCACGCGCTGGCCGTCGACCTCGTACAGGGCGTCGCCGCGGTTGACGACGGTGCCGACGGGCGGCAGCGAGGTCAATGTGCCCGGACCCGAGCCCGCGACCACGTACGAGCCGGAGTATCCGAGGGTGCCGGTGACGAACTGCCGCTCCGAGATGGTCTTGCGGGTCACATCGGCGGTGGACGTGCTCACGGAGGTCGGCACGGGCGGGCCCTCGTGGTGCCCCAGCGGCTGGGCGGTCACCATGCCCGCCACACCGGCAACGCCGGCGAGGGCGACGCCGGTCACGACCTTCGTCGCTCGGCTCACGGCCACCACCCCGCGGCGGTGGGAATGTCCAGTACGGTCATGCGCACACAATCGCGCCAATGGCCGCCTGAAGCTTCCCCCAAAGGTAACCCGCCCCGCGCATGATTTTAGGGGGCGGCGCACCGGCCACATACTCCGGTGGGTCGATGGTGCCCGGCTGGCTCGTCCCTGACGCCCCGCTGGCGATCCCTGTCCCCGGCCCCGCTCGGCGTGCCACGGTGGGCCATCCGCGCCGGGAGGTGGCCGCATCGATGAACTCGCCGACGATCGCTCCGGTCCCCGGCCGGCGGCTGCTCGACTCGATCGTCGAGACCAACCGGTTCTTCGAGTCGGCGCCGATCGTCAAAGGCCGCCCAGCATGTCCACCGTGACTTTCCCCGATGGGAGCAGCGCATGACGGTCCTGCGGATCGGGCACATCGAGATCTACACGAGCGACCGTGAGTCCCTCGTCGACTACTTCGCCACCGCGCTCGACTTCGCCCACGTCGCCCGGGCGCGCACCGGCAACGCCGAGTCGTCGCTGCTCGAGCGCGGCGACGTGCGGCTCGTCGTCACCGAGGGGCCGATCGCCGCCGAGTTTCTGGAGCGCCACGGCGACGGCGTCGCCGACATCGCGTACCTCTGCGACGACGTCGACGCCACCCGCGAGCGGGCGCTGGCCGCCGGCGCCCGGCCGGTCGGCGTCAACGCTGTCGCGGCGTTCGGCTCCGTGCGGCACACCCTGCTGCCGGAGTCGACGCGCTACTCGCCGGCCCTGCCGTGGACGCCGGTCGCCGGCGGGCCCGGCCCGGCGAACCGGGTCCGGCACGTCCAGGCCCTGGACCACATCGCGGTCGTGCTCGACGCCGGCGACCTGGCCGAGCGGGTCGCGTTCTACATCGACGCGTTCGGCTTCGAGCGGTACTCCAGCGAGTTCATCGAGGTCGGCCGCCAGGCGATGGACTCCATCGTCGCCCGCAACGCCGCCGGCACCGTCACCTTCACCTTCCTCGAGCCGGTCACCGGCCGCGACGCCGGCCAGCTCGACGCGTTCCTGGAGCGCAACGGGGGCGCCGGCGTGCAGCACCTGGCGTTCCTCGTCGACGAGATCGTCCCCGCCGTGCGGGACTTCCGTGTACGCGGCGTTGAATTCCTGAGCACCCCGGGCGCGTACTACGACGCGCTGGCCGAGCGGCTGCACGAGATGGCACCGGAGATCGGCGACCTGCGCGACACCAACGTGCTCGCCGACCGCGACGAGTGGGGATACCTGCTGCAGCTGTTCACCCGCTCGCCGTACCCGCGCAACACCCTCTTCTACGAGCTCATCCAGCGGCGCGGCGCGCGCGGCTTCGGCAGCGCCAACATCCGGGCGCTGTACGAGGCGGTCGAGCGCGATCGGATCATCGCCGAGTGAGCGCGCTGACCCTCGCCGACCTGGCCCGCGAGGCCGAACGCCGGCTCGACCCGGCGGTCTGGGACTTCATCGAAGGCGGCGCCGGGCAGGAACGCACGCTGGCGGGCAACCGGGCGGCGTTCGACCGGGTGTGGCTGCGCCCGGCGGTGCTCGCCGCGGCGGGCCGGCCGCGCATCGACACGACGATCCTCGGCCGCCGCTGGGCCGCGCCGTTCGCCGTGGCGCCGCTGGCGTACCACACCCTCGCCCATAGCGACGGCGAGCTCGCCACCGCGCGGGCCGCCGGCGCGGCCGGGGTGCCGCTGGTGGTCAGCACGTTCGCGGGGCGGACGTTCGAGGACATCGCCGCGGCCGCCCCCGGTCCGTTGTGGCTGCAGGTGTACTGCTTCCGCGACCGTGACACGACCCGAGCGCTCGTCGAGCGGGCCGAGCGGGCCGGCTTCGAGGCGCTCGTCGTCACCGCCGACGCGCCGCACCTCGGGCGGCGCCTGCGCGACGAGCGCAACGGCTTCACGCTTCCGCCGGGCGTCCGGCCGGCGAACCTGCCCGACGGCGACTACGCCTCGCCGGCCGGGCACGCGCGGGCCGAGTTCGACCCGGCGCTCGACTGGTCCATTGTGGACTGGATGCGGTCCGTGAGCCGGCTGCCGGTGCTCGTCAAGGGCGTGCTCACCGCCGGCGACGCCGAACGCGCGCTCGCCGCCGGCGTCGACGGCATCGTCGTGTCCAACCACGGCGGCCGCCAGCTCGACGGCGCGCCGCCGACGCTCGACGTGCTGCCCGAGGTCGCCGCCGCGGTCGCCGGCAAGGTACCGGTCCTGCTCGACGGCGGCGTGCGCCACGGCGCGGACGTCGTCGCCGCCCGGGCCCTCGGCGCCGACGCCGTTCTCGTCGGCCGGCCCGTGCTGCACGGCCTGGCCGCCGACCCGCACCGCGGCGTGGCGCTGGTCCTGGAGATCCTGCGCGACGAGCTGCTCGACGCCATGGCCCTGGCCGGCCTCGGCGCCCTCGACGGGATTGGACCGGACGCGGTGCTGACCTCCGCCCGGCCGGCGTCGGGGCCCGCCGTGCTGCGCGCGCCGGAACTGCACGCGAGCCCGGCGGTGCTGACCTCCGCCCGGCCGGCGTCTGGGCCGGCCGTGCTGCGCGCGGCGGACCTGCATGCCAGCCTGTCCGACCCGCTCATGGACACCATGAACTTCCTCAACGAGATCGCCCTGCGCCACCCCGACGCGATCTCGTTCGCGCCCGGACGGCCCTACGACGGGTTCTTCGACACCGAGGACCTCGTCGCGCACATCCGCCGCTACCTGGCGCACCTGGAGGAGCGAGGTCGCACGCCCGCGCAGGTGCGGTCGATGATGTACCAGTACGGGCCGACGGCCGGGCAGATCCGCGAGCTCATCGCGGACTCGCTGCGCAGCGACGAGCGCGTCGACGTGCCGCCGGAGTCCATCGTCGTCACCGTCGGCGCGCAGGAGGCGATGCTGCTCGTCGTCCGGGCGCTGATCGCCGGGCCCCGCGACGTGCTCATGGTGTCCAGCCCCTGCTACGTCGGCATCAGCGGCGCCGCCCGGATGCTCGACGTCGACGTGGTGCCGGTCGTGGAGCGCCCGGACGGCCTCGCGCCCGACGACGTCGCCGCCGCGATCGAGGCACAGCTCGCCCTGGGCCGCCGGCCGCGCGCCTTCTACGTGATCCCCGACCACTCCAACCCGGCCGGCACCACGGTGCCCGTGCCGGCGCGCCGGGCGCTGCTGGACCTCGCCGAGCGCTACGACCTGCTCATCATCGAGGACAGCCCGTACCGCCTGGTCAGCCCCGGTCCCCAGCTGCCGACCCTCAAGGCGCTCGACACCGGCCGGCGGGTCGTGCACCTCGGCTCGTTCTCCAAGACCGTCTTCCCCGGCGCCCGCGTCGGCTTCGTCGTCGCCGACCAGCCCGTGCACGGCGCCGACGGCACCGTCCGGCTGCTCGCCGACGAGATCGCCAAGCTCAAGAGCATGGTCACCGTCAACACGTCGCCGCTGAGCCAGGCGGCCGTGGCCGGCGCGCTGCTGTCGGCCGGCGGGAGCGTCACCGACCTCAACGCCCGCCCCGCCGAGCACTACGGCGAGTCGATGCGGCTCGTGCTGGACCAGCTGGACCGGCGGCTGCCCGCCGCGCGCCGCTCCGCCCTCGGCGTGTCCTGGAACCGGCCCACCGGCGGGTTCTTCCTGACCGCCACCGTGCCCTTCGTCGCCGACAATGCCGCGCTGGCCCGCTCCGTCGAGCGCTTCGGCGTGCTGTGGACCCCGATGTCGTACTTCTACCCGGGCGGCGGCGGCGAACGCGCCCTCCGCCTGTCCACGAGCTACCTGTCGCCGGAGGAGATCGAGGAGGGCATCGCGCGCCTGGCCCGGTTCATCGAGTCCGAGGCGGGGTGAGCGCGCCGCCGCTCGGCATCCCGGACGCGGGCGGGTGAGCCTTCGCTCGGGCTCATGCCGTACCGACGGCTGGGCTTTGTTGTGTCTTGTCTGCCGGCGTTCAGGCGACGATCTGGCCGTCGCGCATGACGACCTGGCGGCGGCAGGCGTCCGCCACGGCCTGCTCGTGGGTGATGATCACCATGGTGGTGCCGGTGTTGTTGAGCTCCGCGAGCAGCGCCATGATCTCGCCGCTGTTGTTGGAGTCCAGGTTTCCGGTCGGCTCGTCGGCGAAGACGATCGCCGGCCGCCCGACGACCGCGCGCGCGATCGCCACGCGCTGGCGCTCGCCGCCGGAGAGCTTCGTGACCCGATGGTTGATGCGGTGGCCGAGCCCGACCCGCCGCAGCGCCTCCTCGGCCGCGTTCCGCCGCTGCTTGGCCGGCACGCCCCGGTAGAGCAGCCCGTTGGCCACGTTGTCGAGCGCGTTGAGCGACTCGAGCAGGAAGAACTGCTGGAACACCACACCGACCCGGTGGGCCCGCACCCCCGCGAGCTGCCGGTCCGACAGGTTCTCCACGGCCATGCCGTCGACGATCACCGAGCCCGCCGTCGGGCGGTCCAGCGTCGCCATGAGGTTCAGCAGCGTGGACTTGCCGGAGCCGGACGCGCCGGAGATGGCGACCATGTCGCCGGCCTCCACCCGCAGGTCGACGCCGCGGACGGACTCGACGGGCGGCTCGCCGGGATAGGTCTTGCACACTTCGCGCAGTTCGAGCACGGGCACGGGCATGGGCTCCACGATGCCGTGACACGGCCCGCGGCGCATCCCCCAAAGGTCAGTCGTGACCGGCCTCCTTCGGGGGAACGTCGCGCCCGGGCGCTTCGGTGGAGGCCGGGTGGCACTGCTCTGACGGCGCGATGGCAATCCTTGTCCGGTCTCCAGACCGCGTGCCACGGTTGGCCATCGGTCGCCTGAAGGGACCTGCCTCGATGGTTTCATCGACACTCGCTCCGGTCACCGGAGTCCGCATGGATCCGCACTTCTTCCGGTTCGACGAGCGCAGCGAGTTCGACCCCGAGCCGGTCCTCGACGTGCTGCAGGGCCGGCGGCTCGGTGTGATCTTCCGCGACGTGATCCCGCCCGCCGTGCGCGAGGACATGACGGCCCGGTTCTGGAACAGCCCGGGGCTGACCCGGCGCACGGGCGAGCCGTCGTACCACGTCGGCGCTTACCACTGGAACAAGCCGATCGACACGTACCTCGCCGAGACCGGCAAGGTCGTGCAGGACGTCATGGGCGTGCTCGACGTCGCGGACTCGCCGTGGCACTGGTTCCGGGACCGCATGAACACTCGGCTGTCGCGCGACGGCGCCCGGCTGCGCCTGGCCGAGATGAACGGTGAGACGGCCTGCCCGGCGCTCGTGCGGGCCTGGCACAAGGAGGGCGAGTACGCCCTCGAGCCGCACGAGGACGAGGCACAGTGCCGCGACCCGCGCCAGGCCGGTTTCGAGGTGCAGCAGGTACTGCGGTACGAGGTGTGCGCCACGAACATGTGCATCGAGCACGGTTCCGGCGGCCGCCTGGTGCTGTGGAACCTCCGGCCTGACGACGAGAGCCGGCGCCGCTTCGGCATCGAGCACTCCGGCTTCTCGTACCCGCCGGAGACCCTCGACGGCTTCGACCGCCTGACGGTCGACATCCGCCCCGGCGACGTCTACGTGTTCAACGGCCGCCACGTCCACGCCGTGGACGCCACCATCGGCAACCGTACGGCCGTGTCGTTCCTGCTCGGCTTCATCGACGACGAAACCGTCGTCACCTGGACCTGATGATCGGGAAGGTCTTGTGCGGCTATTGTCGCCGGAATTGGAGGACGCTGTGCGTACGGTGAGCTTCGACTTCGACAATCCCGAGGCCCGCTTCAAGGTGCTCGTCAACGACGAGGAGCAGTACTCGCTGTGGCCGGGAGACCTGCCGGTGCCGGGCGGGTGGGCCGAGACCGGGGTGCACGCCTCCAAGGAGGAGTGCGACGAGTACCTGCGCAAGACCTGGACCGACATGCGGCCGAAGAGCCTGCGCATCGCGCTCGACGGGGAATGACCGGGATCATCCTGTTCGTCATGGGCTCGTCGGCCGGCGGCCGGGTCCGGGGCCTGCACCAGACCCAGGCCGTCGTCGCCGCCGGATACGGTGCGTCGCGCCGGCGCAGGTGCTCGCCGACTGCGCGCGGATCCGCCACTACAGCACCCTGCACGTCGCGCCGCTGATCGAGGTGCCGGCCGCGGCCGTGCTCGGCAACGCCGCCGCGTTCCTGCGGCCGCGGCGGGAGCAGGTGGCCCGCAATCGGGCGATCGGCCTCGCCGGCGCTTTGCAGGAATGGAACGGCTGAACTTCATCGCACTGCGCGGCGGCGTTTCCGGCATCCCCCACCGGAAAGCGCCGCCGCGTGCGTTTCTCGTCCTTCTGGCGTTGCGCTGGTGTCGTCATGGAAACCCGTTCGCGGCGCTTGCCCGACCATCTCCGACTTTGTGAACATGGTCTCGACCGGTCAATTCAACAAAAGAAGCGGCTCTTACTCTGACTGACGATGTCGCGCAGTCACTGCCGTCATCGCCCGGTTAGGAGTGCGAATTAGCGTTCGCCAGGCAGCGCAGAGCACACGTAAGGGTTTCAAGTGCGGATGTCGATGTCACGGCGTGCGGCCCGGGAATGGTTTTCTCCCAGGCCAGCAGCCTTCTCAACCGGGCCGGCGAGACGTTCTCGACGGCACACCCCTGCCCCGTCGTCAACGAGTGGGAGATGACCTCAGCATGGACACACTGCGTCTGGACCAATCCGAGCTCGACCGCGTGAACCGGCTGCTCGACGAGCACGCCGCCGACCTGTGGCCGCTGGACACGGAGGAATCGCTGCACGCGGCCGCCGTCCTGGCCCACCAGCTGCCCACGCGGATCGTCGAGCGTCTCGACGCCTTCCGCCTCGAGCAGCTGTCGGGCGTGTTGTGCATCGGTGGGTACGAGGTGGACGAGAACCGGCTCGGCCCGACCCCCGGCCACTGGCGGGACCGCCCGGAGCACTCGCCGGCGCACCGCGAGGAGCTGATGCTGATCATGCTCGGTTCGCTGATCGGCCACCCGTTCGCCTGGGCCACGCAGCAGGACGGCCGCCTCGTCCACGACGTGGTGCCGATCAAGGGCCACGAGCACGAGCAGCTGGGCTCCAGCAGCGAGGCGCTGCTGACCTGGCACACCGAGGACGCCTTCCACCCGCTGCGCGGCGACTACCTCTCCTTCGCGTGCCTGCGCAACCCGTACGCGGCGGCGACCACGGTCGGCTACGCATCGGACCTGGACCTGCCCGACGGCGCGAGGGAGGTGCTGACGCAGCAGCGCTTCGGCATCCGCCCCGACGAGTCGCACCTGGCGAAGAACAACTCCCAGCCGGGCATGGACGCGTTCGAGGACATCAACGAGATGCAGCGCAACCCGGAGCCGGTCGCGGTGCTGTTCGGCGATCCGGACCGCCCCTACATCCGGGCCGACCCCTACTTCATGATCGTCGCCGAGGACGACCAGGAGGCGCAGTGGGCGCTCGACGCGCTGGTCAAGGCCATGGACAACGCGATGTTCGACATGACCCTGGCCGCCGGCGACTTCTGTTTTCTGGACAACCTCCGCGTGGTACACGGACGTAAGCCGTTCAAGGCCCGACACGACGGCACGGACCGCTGGCTCAAGCGGGTCAACCTGACCCTGGACCTGCGCAAGTCCCGTTCGGCCCGTCCGGACCGGACGGTCCGCGCCATTCACTGACACCACGCCCACGCCCACGCCCACATCCACGCCACCCGCGTGTCCGGTTCCTGCGTGCGAGCACTGGAGGCCCGCTCGCGGGAACCGGCGTCGCGGCCGTTGCGGTCGTCCCGACCGCGGTTGGGGACGCCACGGCTACGGGTTCGGTCGTCTCGACTGTGCTTGGACGCCCTGGAGCGCGGGTTCGGTGCCGCCGGCTGCAGGGGTGGGTCGCTTGTGCCTCGCGGGCGCCCGCGAGGCGATCGTCACGCGGTGGGTTTGCTGCGCGCGGTCACCGGGTGATCCGTTCCCGCGATGTGGTCCTCAAACAGGTGGGTAGTTCGTGACGTGCGGTGCTCGACTGCGCAAGCTGCCGGTGTGCTGTTCGTCACGCGGCGGGTTCCTGGCGTGCCAGCGCCGCGAAACTGCTCATGGCCATCGGCCGCAGCGGGGTCGGTGAGGTCATCTGTGCCGCGGGCACCTGCCGCAGGATCGAACGGTGCAGCTGCTGCAGGTCGACGCCGGGTTCGATGCCGAGCCGGTCGCGCAGCCGGCGTCGGATCGACGCGAAGCTCTGCAACGCCTCGGCCTGCCGTCCCGAGGCGTACAGGGCGAGCATCAGCTGCGCGTGGAAGGCCTCGTGGAACGGGTGCGCCGAGGCAATCTTCTGCAGCTCCGGGACGATTTGACGGGTGTTGCCGAGGAAGATCTCGATGCCGAAGAGCTCCTCGTACGCGGCGATGCGCTCGCCGTCCAGGACGCGGCCCTCCTGGCGGATGGTCTCGCCCGGCACTCCGGTGAGCGCGTTGCCGCGCCACACGGCCGTGGCGTTGCGCAGCTGCGCGACCGACTCGTTCCAGCGTCCGGCGTCGGCGTCGGCGCGGGCGCGTTCGACGAGGCCCCGGAACGACCAGAGGTCGGTCTCGGCCCCGTCGACCTCGAGCATGTAGCTGTCGATGTTCGTGCGCAGCTGGACCCCGGGTAACGAACGCAGGAGGCGGCGCAGGCGGTAGATGTACGACTGCACCGTCGACTGGGCGGTGGCCGGAGGGCGGCTGTCCCAGACGTAGCGAACCAGCTGGTCGATCGGTACCTCATTGTTCGCCCCAAGTAACAGTGCGGCGAGTACCGCTCGCTGCTTGGGCGCTGTGATCTGGATGCGCTCCTCGGTTCCCCTCACTTCGAGGCTGCCCAGGATGAAGAACTGCATCTGGCCTCCAGCCATCATGTGGCTTCGTCGTTCAGCACGAGCCGACTGCGGCCGAGGTGGCCCGGATGGGCGAACGGCCGCTGCACATGCGAAACCGCCGCACATGCGAGCGGGGGCCGCAGGCGATCGCCGTCCAGGCTCGAGTTGTGCCCGGCCCGGACGGAGTCCGACCGGCCTGTGCCGGTCGTGGACCCGCCTCCGACGACAGCGCGTGATGGCGCGTCGAGCGTGAATCACCCCCGTCTGACGAGATCAGTTGATCTCGGCCCGACGCTCGCCATCGTATCGACGCCTGTTTTGGGCGTCCAGTATGGAGCGGCGCGCAGGCGCCGGGGTGGCGCGGCGGTACCTTGGTGCTGGTACTGGGAGAGATCCGCTCGCTCGACGTTCGTCGCTCGAATGCGTCACGGGAGTGTCCAACTGCACTGTCGACGCAGTTGCACACGCCCGGCCGGGGCCCGCCCGGCAGGGCTGAATCGACGGTTTCGTGCGCGCAATATCGGCAGGAAAACTGCCGAACGCCCGTCCTTTCACATCCAGAAAACGACATGCCTCGGGGGAGCTGTCTTGGAACACCCGCGAAATTGCCAGCGCTTTGTCCGACCGGCTGGAACAAATCGATCGCAAGGGCGACGGGCCGCTGGGACGTGCATTGATGCACCCGTGGTCGGCCCGGTTGTCCGAAGCCCCTGAACCTGCCGGCGTGCACCGGTCCACTACGAGCTGTCCGCGTGCGCGCCAGCGCGGCCCCACGGTCGGGCGCTCAGAGCGGCCCGCGGCCGGCCCGCAGCACGAGCAGGGCGAGCTGGGTGCCTTCCTCGCCGATGCCGTCGCGGAACCGGTCCATGATCTGCTGCTCGCGCGAGAGCACGAGGCGGGTGCCGCCCGCGGCGATGCGGGTCGCGCCGATGCGGTGCGACAGCTCGGCGCGCTCCCGCCACAGCCGGATGAAAGCGTCGTCGATCTCGTCGATGCGCTGGCGCATCGCGGCGATCGACACGGTTGCCAGATCCTCAGTCACTGCCTTCTCCCACCACGCTCCGGGTCAGGGATGCCGGGTGGATTGTGACGCAGGATGCGGCGGCGGGCGCGCTGTCCAACTGGCGCCCCCGCGCGGTTGCGCAGTCGCCGCGCCAGATGGCCTGGCTCGGCGGTGGGACGCCGTTGACGCCCGGCTGGAGCGGGTTGCGCGGCCGGTCGCCGGTAATGTGAGGATAACTCCAGCGCCGATCCGGTCAGCCGATCGGGACCTGAGCCGCACGCATCCAGGTGGGTGGTGTGATCTGCGCCGCCGGGACCTGACCCAGAATCGATCGGTGTAACTGTTGCAGCTCCTGGCCCGGCTCGATGCCCAGGACGTCGCGCAGCCGGTGCCGGATGATCGCATAGTTCTGCAGCGCCTCGGCCTGCCGGCCCGACGCATACAGCGCGAGCATCAGCTGAGCCCGGAACACCTCGTGGTAAGGGTGAATGGAGACGACCTTGTGCAACTCGGGGATGATCTGCCGGGCCCGGCCCAGCGCGATCTCGGCGTCGAACAGCTCCTCGTAGGCCGCGATGCGCTCGCCGTCGATGACCCGTGCCTCCTGCGCGACGGTCTCGCCCGGAATTCCCGACAGCGCGCCGCCGCGCCAGAGCGCCATCGCCCGCCGCAGCCCCTGCGCGGACTCCTCGAGCTTGCCGAGCCGGGCGGCCTCCCGGGCCTGTTCGACCTGCCCGCGGAAGTCCCACAGATCGGTGTCGGCGGGATTCACCTCGAGCATGTAGCTGTCGATGTTGGTGCGTAAGGCGGCGCCGGGCAGCGGCCGCAGGAGCTGGCGAAGCCGGTAGATGTACGACTGCAGCGTCGTCTGCGCGGCGGCGGGCGGGCGTCCGTCCCACGCGAAGCTGATGAGCTGCTCCAGCGGTACCTCGTGATTGGCCCCGAGCAGCAGCGCGGCCAGCACCGCCCGCTGTTTCGGTGCGGTGATCCGGACTCGCCTGTCCTCAGAACCGACCTCGAGGCTGCCCAGGATGAAGAAGTGCATTAGCCCTCCAACAGTCCGCGGTGACGGTTGATCTGTCACCGCCGAGCTCGCGAATGGCGTCGTCAGGGTGTCAGCGGAGGGGGAACGAATCCGCCCGTGTTCCGGGCGGCGTCATACCACCGGGATCGTCCGGCGTCGATGAATTTGCGTTGGCCGAAACCGGCGGGCACCAGCGCAGAGGGGCGCCACGTGTCCGCCGGGAGATGGAACCAAACCCCCGTCGAGATCCCTCGATCTCAGCCTTGTCGCCGAGATCGTAACTGCGGTGTGTGAATCGCGTCCAGCATGCCTCGCGCCGCTTCGGATGCGGCGGAGCAACCCCCGGTCACCGGCCGTGCCGGCTGTTCGACTGCGGGGGATGAGCACTCGAACAACCGTTCCGAGGGCGCGTATTGCCGCCTCGGCCGCGGCCGGTCAGACTGCGATGTGGCGCGGCGACGGGCGCGGGGCTCGCCGCGCCCTTCGGCGGCCCCAAACGCGTGGCGTCAGGGCCGCAACCTTCCGGCGGCGATGCCGGTTACGCCGGGTCCGCCGCGGCGGAGCGCGCGGTGTCCGCGACGGCCGGTTCGGCGCCCGGCGGGACGGCCGCGGCCGGCTCCCGGTCCGTCGCCGGGTCCCGGTTCGTCGCCGGCGTGCGTTCCAGCCCCTTGGGCAGCAGCGGCCCGACGAGCGCGGTGGTGAACACGGCCATGATCACCATCATCGTGAACATCGAGGTGTCCAGGACGCCCAGGCTCACGCCGGCGTTGAGGATGATGAGCTCGGTCAGGCCCCGGGCGTTCATGAGCAGGCCGACCGCGCCGACCTCGCGCAGCGGCATGCGCATCGCGAATGCCGGCACGGCCGCGCCGATGAGCTTGCCGGCGCACGCCACGGCGAGGATCGCCAGGAGCTCGAGCACGTTGCGCCAGGTGAGGCCGGCGATGTCCACACCGAGGCCGGTCACGATGAAGAACACCGGCATGAGCAGCCGGCCGACCGTGCCCAGCGGCCGGCGCAGGTGCAGTTGCAGCTCGTCGGCCGGCTCGCGCGGCGTGACCAGGCCGAACAGGAAGGCGCCGAAGATCGGGTGGATGCCGATCCAGGTCGTCGCGTAGGCGCTGAGGAACACACCGGCGGCGACGAGGACCAGCAGGTGTGGCAGGGCGCGGCCGCGGGCCAGCCGGCGGAACAGCAGCGCGAGGAGGGGGCGGACGGCGAACAGCATCACCGCCACGTACGCCAGGGACAGCGCGAGGGTCTGCGCGAACAGGCCGTTGCCGGAGGCGGTGGCGATCGCGGAGACGAGCGCGAGCACGCACCAGGCGAGCAGGTCGTCGACGGCGGCGCTGGCGAGGGTGAGCGCGCCGACGCGGGTGTTGATGAGCCGGCTGTCGGTCAGAATGCGGGCCAGCACCGGGAAGGCGGTGATGGCCATGGCGGCGCCGAGGAACAGCGCGAACGCCAGGCCCGAGACGTGCTTGCCGCCCACCGTCGAGTGGTTGGCGTACAGCACGACGGCCAGGCCGGCGCCGAGCGCGAAGGCGACCGTCACCGACGACAGCGACACCGCCGCCGCGGCCGTGCGGCGCTTTTGCAGCAGGCTCCGGTCGAACTCCCAGCCGACCATGAACATGAACAGCAGCAGCCCGATCTGGGAGATCGCGTTCAGCATCGGTCGGGCCGCGGCCGGGAAGAGCACGTCGGTGAGGTGGCCCGGGAGCAGCCCCAGCACGCTCGGGCCGAGGACGATGCCGGCGATGATCTCGCCGACCACCGCGGGCTGGCCGACGCGCCGCGCCAGCGAACCGAACAGCCACCCGGCGAGCAGGATGAACGCGACGGCGGCGACGGCGATCGCGGTGGTGAGCTCCGCGTGCGAGGCCGGGCTGTGCATCGGCACCTCCGGTGGGCATGCATTGGTGAGCGCCGATCCTTGCATCGATCCGTGCAAGGCAGCAAGGAACGGCCAACGGGCCGCCAGCGGCACCCCAGCGCCGCCGCGATCGGGGCCGGGAGCCTGGAGGGTCGCTGGAGGCCGCGTAGCGTCGCCGCCCCGGCCGGTGCCGACGGTGGTACACCTGGCGGAGGTGTGCTTTTCCAGGCCGGTTCGAGGGGCGGTGGGGTTGTCGTGGCAGTCGGCACGATTCTCAGGTTCGATGACATCCGCGGGTACGGGTTCATCGCGCCGGCAGACGGGGGCGAGGACGTGTTCGTGCACGCCAACGACTTCGGCGAGCGCCGTCACATGGTGCACGCGGGCCTGCCCGTCGAGTACGAGGCCGAGAGCGGCGGACGCGGCCTGAAGGTGGCCAGCGTGCGGCTGCTCGCCCAGCCGGCGGACCGGGCGGTCGACCCGGCCGCCGTTGCGACGCCGGCCGAGGCGCGGCCGCGGACGGCGGCCGGCGAGGACGAGGCGCTGTGCGACGTGCTGCTGCCGGAGGAGTTCAAGCGTGAGGTGACGGAGATCCTGCTGCAGCACGTGCCGACGCTCACGGCGGCGCAGATCGTCCAGGTCCGCGCGAAGCTCGCGGAGCACGCCCGGGCCCACGGCTGGGTGGAGTCCTGACCGGGCCCGTCGGGGCAAGCAGAACACGGTCACGCGATCTTCTCCGCGGTCGTGAGCCGGGCCGGCAGCTCGCAGACACGGTTGGTCACGGGTCCTCGTTTCCGTCGGTCCGCTCGCTTTCGGGCGAGCGGTGCGGGACCAAAATGGGGGGCCGGGCCTGCCACTATTTGGGGAAGCGCCGGGGCGCCGTCGCGGGTGAAGCTGTAGGCATGAGCCAGACTCGAACCTTCCGTCCCAGCGGCGCGCGGGAGCGGATGACGTGAATCGCAAACGCGCCGCTGTGGTGGCCGGGGTCGCTCTGGCCGGACTGGCGGGCGCCGGCACCGTCGCGCTGGTCAGCGAGCGCTCGTCCGGCGGTCAGCCGGCCGCCGAAGAGGCGCCGGCCGCGACCGCGCCGGTGGTCAGCACCGACGTGGCGCGCCGCCAGACCCTCTCCGGCACGCTCGGGCGCTCCGGCACCTACACCGTGATCGCCCCCGGGCACGGGACGCTGACCTGGCTGCCGGCCAACGGTGCCGTGATCGGACGGGGCAAGCCGGCCTACGAGGTCGACGGCAAGCCGGTCATCCTGCTGTTCGGCGAGCGCCCGCCGTGGCGCGCGCTGCAGTCCGGCATGACCGACGGCGCCGACGTCCAGCAGCTCGAGGACAACCTGCGGGCCCTGGGCTACGGCGCCGGGGTGACCGTCGACCAGCACTTCTCCTCGGCCACCTACTGGGCCATCCGCCGCTGGCAGAAGGACTCGGGGCTGCCGGTCACCGGCACGGTCCCGCTCGGCCAGGTCGTGTTCGTGGCCGGCGCCGTGCGCGTCTCGGCCGCCGATGCCCGCGCCGGCTCCGCCGTCGGGCCCGGCGACACGGTGGAGCACGGCACCGGCGAGCAGCGGGCCATCACCGTGCAGGTGACGACCTACGTGCTGGCCAGCGTCCACGTCGGCGACTCGGTCGTGGTGAGCCTGCCCGACGGGACCATCAAGCCGGGCACCGTCACGACCGTCGGCGCGGTGGCTCAGCAGCAGAACGGCAGCGCCGGGGCCGGCCAGGGCAGCCAGGGTGGTGGTTCCAACACGCAGCCGACGGCCCCCGTCGTCATCACGCTGACCGGCGAGGTCAGCAACGTCATCGAGGACGCGCAGGTCCAGGTGGGCTTCACCGTCGATGCGCACCCTGGCGTGCTCGCGGTGCCTATCCCGGCGCTGCGGGCGCTGCCGGGCGCGCAGTACGAGGTGCTCGTCGCCGACGGCGCGCAGACTCGCCACGTGACCGTCCGGGTCGGCATCTTCGACCAGATCGCCAACCTGGTCGAGGTCAGCGGCGACGGCCTGGCCGCCGGCCAGCGGGTCGCCGTGCCGCCCGATACCGCCTGACCGCACGAATACGAGAGCCGCCGGATGGAGATCCATCCGGCGGCTCTTTCCTGTGCGGCTCGTTCGTCCAGCGTGCGCGGGTGCTCAGGTCGTGCGCAGCGCGTCGGTCGGCGGCAGGTGCGCGGCCCGCACGGCGGGGTAGAGGCCGGCGACCGCGCCTGCGGCGACCGACACCAGCAGTCCGCCCCACAGCGCCTCGGCCGGGATCAGCGTCGACCAGCCCTTGTTCACGGCCATGCCGACGGTGACGCCCACGCCGATGAAGACGCCCGCGATGCCGCCGAGCGCGGCCAGGATCAGCGACTCGGTGAGGAACTGCGCCGCCACGTGCACGCGGGTCGCCCCGAGCGCCCGGCGCAGGCCGATCTCGGTGCGCCGCTCGAGCACGGCGATGACCATCACGTTGGCGATGCCGATGGCGCCGACGAGCAGCGCGATCGCGCCCAGCCCGAGGATGAGTCCAGCGCCGGACTGCTTCACCTGCAGCTGCGCCGTGAGCGCGTCCGACGGGCGGCTCACCGCGACGTGCGAGGGGTCCTCGGGGTTGGCCGCCGGGGCGAGCACCCCGGCGACGTCGGTGACGTACTCCGTCGCGGCGCGCACGTAGATGCGGCTGGGATGCCCGTCGTAGCCGAGCAGGTGCCCGGCCGACTCGAACGACACGACGGCGGCCTGGTCGATCTCCGGGGCGAGCACGAACGGCTTGAGGATGCCCACGACGTTGTACCAGTGCCCGCCGAGCCACACGCGGTCGGTGCCGGAGACGTTGGTTATGCCCAGCGTCTCCGCGGCCGAGTAGCCCAGCACTGTGACGGGCGAGTCGTCGTTGCTGATGAACCGTCCCGAAAGCAGCGCCCCGTCGAGGGTGGTGAGCAGCGACGCGTCCGCGGCCCGCACCGAGCGCCCGCCGGTGCGCCCCTGGGCGACGTGGTCGTTGCGGTACACGTTGACGCCGGCGAGCTTCGCGGTGGGGGCCACCGCCTGCACGTGCGGCAGCTGGCGGATCATCGGCGTCGCGGTTGTCGGCAGGATCTGCTCGGCGCCCTGGGCGCCGGTGCCGTTGGCCACGGTGAGCAGGTTGGTGCCGAGCTGGTCGATCTGGGCCAGCAGCGCCGACTGGCTGGAGTTGGTGACGCCGAGCACCGAGACGATCGAGGCGATGCCGATCGCGATGCCGAGCCCCGACAGCAGCGCCCGCATCTTGCGCGAGCGCAGGCCGAGCGAGCCGGTGGGGAGCAGGTCGGCGGCGCGCAACGTGCTGCGCGGCACCCCGTGCGGGGCGGTCTCGCGCGTCATCTCATGCGTCGTCACGTGGAACCTGCACCTTCTGACCCTCGGCGAGGCCGTCGCCGCTCACCTCGGCGATGCCGGTGAGGTCGTCGAACAGACCGGCCTGCACCGCGACGCGGTGCGTGCCCGTGCCGTCGACGACCACCACCTCGTACTTGCCGTCGGACACGGAGTTGAGCGCCGCGATCGGCACGGTGAGCACGCCGGGGTGCGTCGCGCGGATGACCCACACCTGCACCGCGGCCTGGTCGACGAAGCCGGTGGCCTCGCCCTCGAGGCTCACGGTCACCGCCGCCGCGCTCTGCGGGCCGCTGCCGGAGGTGGTCGTCGTGGTGGCGCCGATGGCGGTCACCTTGCCGTTGCGGGACTTGCCGTCGGGGAGCGTCACCGTGACCGCGGTGTCCACCTTGATCCAGCCGAGCTGCTGCGTCGACGCGGAGAGGTTGACCGCGGGCGTGTTGCTGGTGGCGTACTCCACCGGGCCGCCCGGCTGCACCTGCGCGCCGGGCTTGAGTTCCTGGCCGCTGACCCGCACCGGGCTCGGCAGGAACGCGATCGTGCTCATCGGCACCGTCCCGGTGACGGTCGCGTGGGTGGCCTGCTGCCAGCGGCGTATCGCGCTGGAGGTCGCGCTGGTGAACTTCTGGTCCACGGTGAGGCTCTGGCCGAAGCCGAGGTCGCGCAGGTTGCTCTCCAGCTGCTCCACGTCGACGCCGTCGGACATGCCGGAGGCGAAGTCCCGCCAGGCCGGCCGGGCGCCGAGCATCAGCGTCACCCGCTTGCCGTCGACCTCGTAGAGGCCGTCGCCGCGGTTGACGACCGTGCCGATCGGCGGCAGCCAGGTGAGCGTCCCCGGCCCGGACCCCAGCACGACGTACGAGCCGGAGTAGCCGAGCGTGCCGTTGACGAACTGGCGCTCCGAGATGGTCTTGCGCACCACGTCGGCGGTGGACGTGCTCACCGACGTCGGCACCGGGGGGCCGTCATGATGCGACAGCTGCTCGGCCGTCACCAGGCCCGTCACGCCGGCGATGCCGACCAGCGCG
Organism: Dactylosporangium darangshiense; assembly: GCF_039537565.1. NCBI lineage: Bacteria > Bacillati > Actinomycetota > Actinomycetes > Micromonosporales > Micromonosporaceae > Dactylosporangium > Dactylosporangium darangshiense. Next base: position 12,189 of record NZ_BAABAT010000016.1, on the reverse strand, counting down.
ACGCCCGTCACGACCTTCGCCGTCCGGCTCATGGCAACCGCCCCATGCCGCGGCACGATACGCTCCCGGGCACGCCGAGGAGGCCCGGCGGGCCGCCGATGGGATTGTCCAGTACGGTCATGCTCCCAGGATCGCCCGCGCCGGTCGATCTTCGCTTCCCCCAAAGGTAAGCCGTGCCGCGGGCAATTTGAGGGGGTGCCGGGTCCCGCGGGGTCACGGCTGCGCGGAGGGCTCCCAGTGCAGGCCGTCCAGCGACGGCACCAGGCCGCCGGGGAACAGCGGCGCCTCCTGTGCGGCGTCCTTGCCCAGCAGCGCCCGCATCTGCACCTGCGAGCCCTCCTGCATGGCCTGCTTCACGATCGTGGACCTCAGCATCGACGACGAGCCGCTGGGCGTGCCGTCGGCGATCTTGTCGATCGCCCCCTCGAGCTCCGCGGAGCGGGCCCGCAGCTGCTCGACGAGCGCCCCGGCCTCGGTCAGCGCCGACTCCCCCGATGAGACGCCGGCGACGAGTTCGACGAACGCCTCGAACTCGGTCGCGTGCTCGCTGTTGGTGACCTGCTTGGCCGCCCAGAAGTACGAGTCCTCGTCGCGGTTCATCTGGTAGAACGACATCAGGAACTCGTAGAACACGCCGTATTCGCGGCGGTAGCGGGCCTCGAACTCGCTCAGCGCGGCCTGCTCCGACACGGTTCCGGCCATGATGCTGTTGATGGAGCGGGCGGCCAGCAGCGCGCTGTACGTGGCCAGGTGCACGCCCGAGGAGAACACCGGGTCGACGAAGCACGCGGCGTCGCCGATCAGGATCATGCCGGGCTTCCAGAACCGCGTGTTGTGGTACGAGTAATCCTTGCGCACGCGCAGCTGGCCGTACTTGCCCTCGGTCACGCGGGTGGCGTTCTCGAGATACTCCGAGATCAGCGGGCACTCCTTGATCAGCGCCATCAGCGCCTGCTCCGGGTCGCCCTGCACCTTCTCCGCCATGTTGCGGTGCACGACCGCGCCGACGCTGGTCAGCGTGCGGCTCAGCGGGATGTACCAGAACCAGCCGCTGTCGAACGCGACCGACAGGATGTTGCCCGAGACCGGCTCGGGCAGGCGCTTGCCGTTCTCGAAGTAGCCGAACAGGGCCAGGCTGCGGAAGTACTCCGAGTACTCGCGCCGGCCGCCGGCCTTGGTGTGCAGCCGGCTGGTGTTGCCCGACGCGTCGACCACGAACCGGGCGCTCGCGAGGTGCTCACGGCCGTCGCTGTCGACGTACTTGACGCCGTGCACCCGCTCGCCGTCGTCCAGCACGTCCTGCACAGTGCAGCCCTGTCGCACGTCGACCCCGAGCCGGATGGCGTTGTCCAGCAGGATCTTGTCGAACTTCGCCCGCTCCACCTGGTAGGCGAACGACGTCGGCGACGCGACCCGGGGCGACACCGCGAAGGAGAACGTCCACGGCTCGGGCCGGGCGCCCCACCGGAAGGTGCCGCCGCGCTTGACCGGGAAGCCGGCCTTCGCCAGCTCGTCGCTCACGCCGATCATCCGGCACACGCCGTGGACGGTGGAGGGCAGCAGCGACTCGCCGATCTGGTAGCGCGGAAACACCTCCTTCTCCAGCAGCAGCACGCGCGCGCCCCGCATCGTCACCAGTGCGGACAGCGTCGATCCGGCCGGCCCGCCGCCGACCACGATGACGTCGAACTCTTCGGCATCCACTGGAAATACCTCCACAAGGTCGGCGGAGCAGCCTGCACGCGGGCCGATCGTGGCACGGGCCGGGCGCCCCCGGACAGGCAACGCCAGTTGGGCGCCATCGACGGCCCAGGCGGCCGCCAGCCCCCCGCTCCCTCGAAAGACACCGCCCGATCCCCTCCTTTCGGGGAGGTGCTCGACGCGCCGCACGGCGATGCTCGAGGGGAGGCGCGCGGCGGTGAGCAGCCGTGAGACGGAGCGGACGGCGCCCGATTGCGGGGGTGGCGCGTGGTCAACGTTCTGATCGTCGACGACCACGAGGTCGTGCGGCGGGGACTGCGGTTCATGCTGGCCCAGGAGCCCGGCTTCGAGGTCGTGGGCGAGGCGGCCGACGGTGAGGCGGCGCTCGTCGCGATCCGCCGGTGCCGGCCCGACGTGGTCCTGCTCGACCTGATGATGCCCGGCCTGGACGGCCTCGGCGTGCTGCACCGGCTGCGCGGCGAGGCGTGGCGCCCGGCGGTCATCGTGCTCACGTCGTACGCCGACGAGCACAAGGCGATCGAGGCGATGCTGGCCGGCGCCCTGTCCTACCTGCCGAAGACGATCACGGGCGAGCGGGTGTTCGAGGCGGTGCGGGCCGCGGGCGCCGGCGGCAGCGTGATCGAGCCCGCCGGGTCACTCGTGCACCGCCGGCGCGAACACGACCGCGGCGGGCCCCTCGAACGGCTCTCCGCCCGCGAGCGCGACGTGCTCGCCGAGCTGTCCCGGGGCCGCTCCAACCGGGAGATCGCCCGGTCGCTGTCGCTGGGGGAGCAGACGGTGAAGTCGCACGTGTCGAGCATCCTCACGAAGCTGGACCTGCAGGACCGTACCCAGGCCGCCATCTTCGGCCTGCAGCACGGATTGGTGCCCCTCGGCGAGGCACTGCGGGGCGGCCGCGATCGGCCCGACCGCCAGCCGGCCGCTACCGAGACACGAGCGCCCGTCGATCGGTGGCCCGCGCCGGACGACGGCGGCGGTCGCGGGCGCGATGGGTACGCTGTTGCCTGACTGCTCCAGCCGAGCGCCCCGGAGGCGGCCCGTGCTCTCCCACCTCGGCCTGCGCGCGCGCATGGCCGGCTCCTACGTGCTCGTGTCGGCCGCGGCGGTGCTCCTGGTCGAGGCGGCGCTGCTGGCGGTGATGGTGCCGCGCGTGCGCGGCGCCGACCGGGCGGCGCATCAGGCACAGGACCGGGCCGTGCAGGCCGAGCAGGGCCTGGCGGTGCTCAAGGTGCAGTCGCTCGCGCGCAACCTGGGCGCGGCGATCGGCCGGGTGGCGAGCAACCGCGACGACCGCGCGCCGCAGCACCCCGACCCGGTGCTCATCGCCGACGCGGCCCGCATCGGGCTCACCAACGCCGCCCAGGACGGGACCGGCATCGCCAACTCGGACGGCGCCGTGCAGGTCGTGGCCGACGCCTCCGGGCGGGTCGTGGCCGCCGACCCCGCGACGGCGTACCCGGTCGGCGCCGAACTGCCGCCGGCCGCCCGCGCCGAGGCCCCCAAGAACGGCCAGCGCGCCGACCAGGGCGGCACCACGTACTGGGCCACCGCACCGATCCTGAGCGTCGCCCGGGACGGCTCGGGGCAGCGCACCATCGGCATCGCCTACGTCGAGATCGGCCCGGCGGCGGCCTCCTCGACCGGCGCCGCGCAGCCGGCCGGCGCGGCGGGGACCGGGCCGGCGGCCCAGCCGATCGCGGACACGACCATCGCCTCGCTCATCCTGCCCGGGGCCGTGCTGCTGATCCTGCTGCTGCCGATCGGGGCGCTGTTCGGGCTGTTCAGCACCGGGCGGCTCATCCGGCGCATCCGCCGGCTCTCCGACGGCACCTCCGAGATGGCCGACGGCGACCTGAGCGTGCGCATCCCGGTCTCCGCCGGCGACGAGGTCGGCCGGCTGGAGCAGGCGTTCAACTCGATGGCCGAGCGGCTCGACGCCGCCGTCGCCGAGCAGCGCACCGCGGCCGGCGCCGACGCCCGCCGCGCCGAGCGCAGCCGGATCGCCCGGGAGCTGCACGACTCGATCTCCCAGGACATGTTCTCGGTCAGCGTCGTCGCGGCCGGCCTGCGCAAGGCCCTGCCGTCCGGCTCGGAAGTGCAGGAGCAGGCCGCGTCGATGGAGCGCTCGCTGGCCCGCACCCAGCGCGAGATGCGCGCGCTGCTCATGGAGCTGCGCCCGGTCGTGCTCGAGGACGCCGGCCTCGCCGCGGCGCTGGAGGAGCTGTGCCGCGCCTACGAGGCCCGGCTCGGCATCCCCGTCACGGCCCGCCTCGACCCGGTGCCGCTCGACCCGCCCGCCGAGCACGCGGTGCTGCGGGTGGTGCAGGAGGCCGTCGGCAACGCGGTCCGCCACGGCGACCCGGCCTCGGTCGAGGTGACGCTCGCCGCCGCCGGCGAGCGGGTCGAGGCGAGTGTGCGCGACGACGGCCGCGGCTTCGACCCGCGGACCGCCGCCGCGCGCCACGGCATGGGCCTGGACCTCATGCGCGAGCGGATGCGGGAGCTCGGCGGCGTCGTGGAGATCGTCAGCGCGCCGGGACAGGGCACGACCGTCACCGTGTCGCTGCCCGTCAAGGCCGGCGAGCCGCGGGGCTGACGCCGGCGCCGCGCCGTCCGCCGCACCGTGCCGACGGGGCCGGTGGGGCCCGGCGGCGGCCAGGTGGAAGCCCGATGGAGCGGACCTGACGCCGTCGTGGCGGCGCCTGTTCCCCGTTCCGGCCGCATGGAATGGTTGCGTTCTGGCCTCACCCGGCGGTCACCCCGGCGGGCGAGGCCGCAATGGCGTCTCGGTGCAGCGTCGACGGCTCCTCACCCGCTCGTCACCCCCGTCCGTGCCGGGCGCCCCGTCCGTAGGTCCCGCTGCGGCGGGTGGCAGCAGAGGTCCGGGTCCTCGGGTTCGATCCAGCATTGGAGTCGCCATGCCGACCGTCCTGCGCCTCACCGGCGCGCTCGCGGATGATGCCCTGCACGCGGCGCTGGCGACCTCGGCGGACCGCCGCGGGGGCGTCTGTGTCTGGTCGGTGCACGAGCCCGGCGACGCGGCCGCCGGCGACGAAACGGCCGGCCTGCTCACCGGGGAGCCACCGGCGCCGGGCGCGGCCGGGTCCGCGCCGGTGCTGCACGCCCGCCTGGTGCGCCTGGACCCGCGCCGGCACCTGCTGCGCCTGGACCTGACCGGCCCCGACGGGGACCTGGACGCCGGGCCGCTGCTCGCCGAGCTGCCGGCGACCTACGCCGAGGCCGGACCGGGCGCGGCCCCGCCGGCGGCCCCGGCCGGCCCGTTGGAGCTGCCGACCGACCGCCCGCGTGCCGCCGGGCGCACCGCGAGCACCGCCGACGCCCCGCTCGACCTCGCCGGCGCCGACCCGGTGGCGGTGCTCGCCGCGTGGCTGATCCTGCTCTGGCGGTACACCGGCCAGACCGACGTCGCCGTGGCGGTCCCGGCCGCCGGGCGCGACGGCCTTCCGGCAACGCCCCGGGTCCTGCGGGCCGACCTGTCCGGCGATCCGCTCCTCGGCGAACTGACCGCCCGGACCCGCGTCGCGCTGGCGGAGGCCGCCGGCCTGCCAGAGGCCGACCCGCGGTACCGCATCCAGGCGCTTTTCGATCCTCTCCCCGGCGCGGGTCGCCGCCCCCGCTCCGCCCGCTGGAGCGGCGACCTCGTCGCCGAGATGCTCGCCGCGCCCGCCGCGGACCCGCCGCCGGACCTCGCCCTGCTGCTGGGCGACGGCCCGGCGATGCTGCGTTACCGCGCCGACCTGCTCGACGAGTCCACCGTCGGGCGCCTGTGCGGCCACCTCACGACCCTGCTCGGCGCCGACCCGGACCGGCACCTGTCCGAGCTGCCGATGCTCACCGCGGTCGAACGGCATCAGGTCCTCGTCGAGTGGAACGACACCGACGCGCCGCCGGCCACCGTCGCCGGCGTCCACGAGCTGGTCGAGGCCCAGGTCCGCCGCACGCCCGACGCCATCGCGGTGTCGTGCGCGGACAGGTCGCTGACGTATGCCGAGCTGGAGGCGCGGGCCAACCGGCTCGCCCGGCACCTGCGCCGGCTCGGCGTCGGCCCGGAGGTCGTGGTCGGGATGGCGCTCGAGCGCGGCCTGGACATGGTCGTCGGGCTCCTCGCCATCTGGAAGGCCGGCGGGGCGTACCTGCCGCTGGACCCCGACTACCCCGCCGACCGCCTCGCCTACATGGTGGAGGACAGCGGCGCCTCGGTGGTCCTCGGCACCGCCGAGGCGGTGGCGCGCCTGACCGGCCGGGCCGGCACGGTCGCGCTGCTCGACGACCCGGTGACGATGGCCGCGATCGACGCCGAGCCGGCCGAGCCCCTGCCCGACCGGCCCCGGCCGGAGCAGCTCGCCTACGTCATCTACACCTCGGGCTCGACCGGCCGGCCCAAGGGCGTCCTGGTCGGGCACTCGGGCGTGGTGAACCGGCTGCTACGGATGCAGGAGGTGTGGCGCCTCGACCCGTCCGAGCGGGTCCTGCACAAGGCGCCGCTGACCTTTGACGCCTCCGTCTGGGAACTGTTCTGGCCGCTGGCCATCGGCGCGGAGCTGGTCGTCGTGGAGGCCGGCCGGCACCGCGACCTCGACCACATGATCTCGTTGCTCGAGACCCGCCGCATCAGCGTCGTGCACTTCGTCCCGTCGCTGTTCCGGCTGTTCACCAAGCACCCGCGGCTGTCGGCGATGCCGGCGCTGCGCATCGTCTTCTGCAGCGGCGAGGCGCTGCCCGCCGAGGACGTCGTGCGCTTCCACTCCCGCAACGACACCGCCCTCGTCGCGAACCTCTACGGCCCGACCGAGGCGTCGATCGAAACGACGTCGGCCGTCTGCGAGCGCGGCGACACCGGCGCGCCGCCCATCGGCCGGCCGATCGGCAACGCGCGGGCCCTCGTGCTCGACCCGAACCTGCGGCCGCTGCCGATCGGCGTGCCCGGCGAGCTCTACATCGCCGGCGCCGGCGTGGGCCGCGGCTACGCGAACCGGGCCGCCCTGAGCGCCGAACGCTTTGTCGCCGACCCCTTCACCGGCGGGGGCGCGCGGATGTACCGCAGCGGCGACCTGGTCCGCTGGCGCGCCGACGGCCAGGTGGAGTACCTCGGCCGCATCGACCAGCAGGTGAAGGTCCGCGGCGTGCGGATCGAGCCCGGCGAGGTGGAGGCCGCACTGCGCGCCCATCCGGGCGTCGCCGACGCCGTCGTCGTGGCCCGGGGCGAGGCCAGCGACCGCCGGCTGCTCGCCTACGTCGTGGCCCGCGGCGCCGCCGCGCCCAGCACCAGCGATCTGCGGGCGTTCCTGCGCACCCGGCTGCCCGACTACCTCGTCCCCTCCGCGTACGTGCCGATCGACGAGATCCCGCTCAACCCCAACGGCAAGGTGAACCGGGCCGCGCTGCCCGAGCCCGACGCCGCCCGCCCGGAGCTGGCCAGCGCCTACGCCCCGCCCCGCGACCGCACCGAGGAGGTCCTCGCCGAGCTGTGGGCCGGCCTGCTGGGCCTGGAGCGGGTCGGCGTCACCGACGACTTCTTCGACCTCGGCGGCCACTCGCTGCTGGCCACCCAGGTGATGTCCCGCGTGCGCCGGGAGTTCGGCGTCGAGGTCGACCTCGCGGCGCTGTTCGAGGCCCCGACCGTGGCCGCGCTCGCCGAGCGGGTGCGCACCGCGACGCCTGGCGACGTCGCGCCGCCGATCGTGCCTGTCGCTCGGGACGGCGCCATCCCGCTCTCCTTCGCGCAGCAGCGGCTGTGGTTCCTCAACCAGCTCGAGCCCGACTCCCCGGAGTACAACGAGCCGCTGGCGCTGCGGCTCAGCGGCCCGCTGGACCTCGACGCGCTGCGCCGCGCGCTGGACACGATCGTCGAACGGCACGAGGTCCTGCGCACCCGCCTCATCGCCGACGACCACGGCCGCCCGTACCAGATCATCGACCCGTTCGTCGGCGCCGGGCTGGTGGTCGCCGATCTCAGCGGCGAGCCGGACCCGCTGGCCACCGCCCGCGCCTGGGTCGCCGCCGACGCCGTCGAACCCTTCGACCTGGCCTCCGGCCCGCTGCTGCGGGCCCGGCTGCTGCGCCTGAGCCCGCACGATCACGTGCTCAGCCTGTGTTCGCACCACGTCGTCTCCGACGAGTGGTCGGTGGGCCTGCTGCGCAGCGAGATCACGGAGTTGTACCGCGCCTTCCACGACGGCCGCCCGGCCGCCCTCGCCCCGCTGGCCGTGCAGTACGCCGACTTCGCCGTCTGGCAGCGCAACTGGCTGAGCGGCGACGTGCTGCGCCGGCACCTGGACCACTGGCGCGAGCGGCTGACCGGGGCGCCGGTGCTGGACATCCCGACCGACCGGCCCCGCCCGCCGGTGCGCTCCTCCGCCGGCGCGCGGGTCGAGTTCGCGGTCCCGGCCGAGGTCACCGCGCGCCTGCGCGGCGTCTCCCGCGACGCCGGCGCCACGACCTTCATGACCCTCTTCGCCGTGTACGCCACGTTGCTCGGCCAATACGCGGGCCAGGACGACATCGTCGCCGGCACGCCGATCGCCAACCGCAACCGCGCCGAGGTCGAGGACCTCATCGGCTTCTTCGTCAACGCCGTGGTGCTGCGCACCGACCTGTCGGGCGACCCCACCTTCACCGAGCTGGTCCGGCGCGTGCGCGGGGAGGCGCTGGCCGCCTACGCCCACCAGGACCTGCCCTTCGAGCAGCTCGTCGACGCGCTCGTCGGCGAGCGCGACCGGTCCCGCACCCCGATCTTCCAGGTGCTGTTCAACTACAACCAGGACGACGTCAGCGGCGCCGCGGCCGGCGTGGAGTCGGCGGTCGGCATCACGCTCGCGAAGATGCCCGCCCCCATCTCGATCAAGTTCGACCTCCGCCTCATCTTCGACGACGTCGCGGGCGGGCTGTCCGGCGCCATCGAGTACAGCACCGCCCTCTTCGACGCCGCCACCATCGAGCGGCTGGTCGCCCGGCTGCTCATGCTGCTGGAGACGGTGGCCGCCGACCCCGGCGCCCGGCTGTCCCGGCTGCCCCGGACCACTCCCGCGGAGCGGCGCGAGCTGGCGCAGTGGAACGGCCCGGCGCGGCCGGCGCCCGCCGCCGGCGGCCTGCACGAGCTCGTCGCCGCCGCCGACCCCGCCGCCCTCGCGGTCGTCGCCGATGGCGCCCGGCTGACCTACGGCGAGCTGGAGGAGCGCGCCAACCGCCTCGCCCATCACCTGCGCCGGCTCGGCGTGGGCGCGGAGACCGTGGTGGGGTTGTGCCTCGGCCGCGGCGCCGACGTGATCGTGGCCCTGCTCGCGGTCTGGAAGGCGGGCGCCGCCTACCTGCCGCTGGATCCCTCGTATCCGCCGAACCGGCTCGCGTACATGCTGGCGGACAGCCGCGTCGCGCTGCTCGTCGGCACCGCCGACCTCCTCGACGACCTGCCGGCCGGGCGGATCCGGACCCTGGCCCTCGACGACCCGATCGTCGCCGCCGCCGTCGCGGCCGAACCGGGCGCCGCTCCGGCCGTCGCCGTCCACGCCGACCAGGCCGCGTACGTCATCTACACCTCCGGCTCGACCGGCCGGCCCAAGGGCGTCTGGGTCACCCACCGCGGCCTGCTCAACTACGTCGACGCCGTCGCCGGCCGGGCCCGGCTCGGCGGCGCCGGCCGCCGGTACCTGCTGCTGCAGCCGATCGCCACCGACTTCGGCAACACCGTCATGTTCGTCTGCCTCAGCACCGGCGGCGTCCTGCACGTGCCCGGCCCGGCCCTGGCGACCGACGCCGACGCCGTCGCGCGGTACCTCCGCGAGCACGCCATCGACTACCTGAAGATCGTCCCGTCGCACCTGGCCGCCCTGACCGCCCAGCGCGACACGAGCTCGCTGCTGCCGGCCCGCACGCTCGTCCTCGGCGGGGAGGCCGCCGCACCCACCCTGGTGCGGGACCTGGTCGCGGCGGCCGGCGACCGCGCGGTCGTCAACCACTACGGCCCGACCGAGACCACCGTCGGCGTCGCCGCCACCGTCCTGGACGCCGGCCCGATCGCGATCGGCCACGCGCTGCCCAACGTGCGGCTCCACGTCCTCGACCCGCGGCTGGCGCCGGTCCCGATCGGCGCCGTCGGCGAGCTGTACGTCGGCGGCCCGGCCGTCGCCCGCGGCTACGGCAACCGCCCCGACCTCACCGCCGAACGGTTCGTCGCCGACCCGTTCGCCGGCGACGGCGGCCGCCTGTACCGCACCGGCGACCGCGTACGGCGCCTCAACGACGGCCGCATCGTGTTCCTCGGCCGCGCCGACGCCCAGGTCAAGATCCGCGGCTACCGCATCGAGCCGGCCGAGATCGAGGCCGCCCTGCTCACGCACCCGAGCGTCGGCGCCGCCACCGTCGCCGCCCGCACCGACGGCCCCGACGCCCGCCTCGTCGCCTACCTCGTCCCCGCCGACGCGGCCGCCGGCCTCGCCCCGGTCGGCGACCTGCGCGACCACCTGGCCCGTACCCTGCCCGAGCACATGATCCCGGCGGCGTACGTCCGGCTCGACGAGCTGCCGCTGACCCGCAACGGCAAGATCGACCGCAACGCCCTGCCCGCGCCCGAGGCTGTCCGCCCGGACGTCGCAACCGGCTACCGCCGCTCCCGCACCCCCACCGAGGACCTCCTCGCCGGCATCTGGTGCGAGGTCCTCGGCCTGGAGCAGGTCGGCGTCGACGACAACTTCTTCGAGCTCGGCGGCCACTCGCTGCTCGCCACCCAGGTGGTGTCGCGGATCCGGTCCATCTTCGCGATGGAGTTGCTGCTCGTCACCATCTTCGCGCACCCGACCGTGGCCGGCCTCGCCGCCGTGATCGACGGCGGCGGGCACGCCGCCGCGGCGCCGCCCGTCACCCCCGTACCGCGCTCGGGGCCGCTGCCGCTGTCGTTCGCACAGCAGCGGCTGTGGTTCCTGACGCAGCTCGAACCGGGCTCCATCGAGTACAACACGCCGCGGCCGCTGCCGATGACGGGCAAGGTCGACGTCCGGGCCCTCGCCGCGGCCATTGCGGCGCTGATCGGCCGGCACGAGGCGCTGCGGACCCGGCTGGTCGCCGACGCCGACGGCGTACCGCACCAGGTGATCGATCCGGCGCCGGAGCGGTTCGACCTGCCGGTCCTCGACCTCGGCGGCGAGCCCGACCCGGCCGCCGCCGCCCGGGCCTGGGTCCTCGCCGACGGCCAGGTCCCGTTCGACCTCGGCACCGGCCCGCTGCTGCGCGCCACGCTGGTGCGCATCGCGCCGGACGAGCACATCCTCAGCCTGACGACGCACCACGTGACCGGCGACGAATGGTCGGCCGCGATCCTGCGCCGTGAGCTGGAAGTCCTGTACGCCGCGCACCGCGACGGGGTGGCGCCGGACCTGCCGTCGCTGCCCGTGCAGTACGCCGACTTCGCGGTCTGGCAGCGGAACTGGCTGTCCGGCGACGTCTTGGACGAGCAACTCGGGTTCTGGCGCGCCACACTGGCCGGCGCCCCCGCGCTGGAGCTGCCCGCCGACCGGCCCCGCCCGCCGATCCGCTCGACCGACGGCGCGGTCATCGACTTCACCGTGCCTGCCGGCGTGGTGGATGGCCTGCGGGGCGTCGCCCGCGCCGCCGGGGCGTCGATGTTCATGACGGTGTTCGGCGCGCTCAACGTGCTCCTGGCCCGCTACACCGGCCAGGAGGACGTCGTGGTCGGCACGCCGATCGCGAACCGGAACCGGGCCGAGATCGAGGGCCTGATCGGCTTCTTCGTCAACACGCTGGTGCTGCGCACGGACCTGTCCGGGGATCCGACGTTCGCGGAGCTGCTCGGCCGGATCCGGGAGCGGACCCTGGCCGCGTACGCGCACCAGGACCTGCCGTTCGAGCAGCTGGTCGACGCCCTCGACGTGGACCGCGACCGGTCGCGCACGCCGCTGTTCCAGGTGATGTTCCGCTACGTCACCGGCGACGGGCCGGCCCCGCAGGTCGACGTCGCGGAGCCGATGCCGGCGCCGATGCCGGTGAAGTACGACCTCTCGGTGTCGCTGGGCGAGGTCGACGGCATGCTGGTCGGCTCGGTCGAGTACTCGACAGCGCTGTTCGACGACGCGCGGATGGTCCGGCTGGTCGGGCACCTGCGGCGGGTGCTGGCCGGCGTGGCGGTGGGCGGGAGCGTGCGGCTCTCCGAGGTGCCGGTGTTGACGTCGGTGGAGTCGGCGGATCTGGCGGTGTGGTGCGCGGGCGATCCGGTGGTGCCGTGGTCGGGTGGTGTCGGTGCGCAGATCGCTGGTTGGGCGGCGATGGATCCGGATCGGGTTGCGGTGCGGTGCGGTGATGTGGTGCTGACGTATGGGGTGTTGCGGCGGCGGGTGTTGGGTTTGGCTGGGCGGTTGCGTGGGTTGGGTGTGGGTGCGGAGTCGTTGGTTGGTCTGTGTGTGGAGCGTGGGGTTGATGTTGTGGTGGCGGCGTTGG
>NZ_BAABAT010000015.1:0-234099 GCF_039537565.1 Dactylosporangium darangshiense | reverse complement strand
CGAGGTCCGGCCCGGACGCTGATCGGCTGGCCGCCGAGCGGTTGCGGCAGCGGCGGCGGAACCGGGCGTTGCAGCGTTCCCGGCGGGCCGCCAACCCACACCAGTACCAGCTCTCGGCCCGGCAACAACAAAGAGCCGACCGCCGCCGCGCAGCAGGCCTGCCCCCGGTCACCGTGACCACACCGACCGGCCCGCGCATCGCCACCGCGGCGGGTGTGCCGGTGCAGGCCTACCGCCGCGACCAGCTGTCCGCCGGCTACCGGCGGCTGCGAGCCCAGACCGCCGCCGACGGCGCGGCCCGGACCCGGGCCGGCCGGACCCGCGCCCAGACCGTCGCCGCTACCATCGTCGCCACCCACGGCGCGGACCTGGTCATCGAAGCCGCGGACCTGCGCGCATGGGCGGCGCGGTGGGGCCGCGGCCTGCACGCCTTCACCCCCGGCATGGTGGTGGCCGCGCTGCGCCACGAAACCAGCAAGATCGCCGCGCTCGGCGGCGGAGCCGGCCTGGTCCGGGCCGGGACCCGGCACACCGCCTGGACCCAGCACTGCCTCTGCGGCACCCGCACCCCCAAACAGCTGCACCACCGCCGGCACCACTGCACCACCTGCGGGCTGGCCGGGGGCCGCGACCTCATGGCCGCCCTCGTCGGCGCGCACACCGTCCTGACCGAACCCAGTGCGCCGGGCTCGGCCCGTATCGACTGGCCCGCCGCCCGAACCACCCTCGCCGTCTACGGCGTGGATGTCATCAATGAACGGCTGCAAGGAGCCGTGACCGAGTCAACCGGACACCACCGCCCCCACCAACGCACATGCGTAGGTGCGCGGCGGCCGCCGCGCAGCCCCGGCCATGACGGCCGGGGCCGGCGTGCTCGGCGAACTACCGGAACGGTGCCCCCGACAACCCCGGACGAGACCCACACAGGGACCGCGCCGGAGCGACGAGACGCACACCCGGACTGTTTCAACACCAACAACGGTCCACGAAACAGGCCTTAGGCCGTGTGTTCCTTCTTGTCGCCGGCCCACTCGACGTGGAAGGTGCCCTCGCGGTCGGTGCGCTTGTAGGTGTGCGCCCCGAAGTTGTCCCGCAGGCCCTGGATGAGCGACGCGGGCAGGCGGTTCGCGCGCAGGCCGTCGAAGTACGACAGCGACGACGAGAACGCCGGGGTCGGGATGCCGGCCGAGGCGGCCGCCGCGACGACCCGTCGCCAGCTGGGCACGCCGGCGTTGACGGCCTCGGCGAAGTACGGCGCGACCATGAGGCTCTTGAGGCCCGGGTTCTCGTCGTAGGCCTCGCGGATGCGGTTGAGGAACCGGGCCCGGATGATGCAGCCGCCGCGCCAGATCGTGGAGACCTTGCCGCGGTCGATGTCCCAGCCGAACTCCTCGCTGCCGGCCTGGATGTGGTCGAAGCCCTGCGCGTAGGCGACGATCTTCGACGCGTACAGCGCGGCGCGCACGTCCTCGATGAACTGGTCGCGGTCGGGCACGTCCAGGGCGGCGACCTCGGTGCCGAAGGCGTCGCGGGCGGCGGCGCGCTGGTCGGCGTGGCCGGACAGCGAGCGGGCGAAGGTGGCCTCGGCGATGCCGGTGATCGGCACGCCCAGGTCGAGGGCGCTCTGCACCGTCCAGCGGCCGGTGCCCTTCTGCTCGGCCTGGTCGAGCACGATGTCGACGAAGGCCTTGCCGGTCTCGTCGTCGATGTGCGCGAGCACGTCGGCGGTGATCTCGATGAGGAACGACTCGAGGTCGCCGGTGTTCCAGGTGCGGAAGATGGCGGCGATCTCGGCCGGCGTCGCGCCCAGGCCGGCCCGCAGCAGGTCGTACGCCTCGGCGATGAGCTGCATGTCGGCGTACTCGATGCCGTTGTGCACCATCTTGACGAAGTGCCCGGCGCCGTCGGGGCCGATGTGGGTGCAGCACGGGGTGCCGTCGACCTTCGCCGAGATCTTCTCGAACATGGGGCCGAGGGTGCGGTACGACTCCGGGGAGCCGCCCGGCATGATGCTCGGGCCGAGCAGCGCGCCCTCCTCGCCGCCCGACACGCCGGTGCCGCAGAAGTGCAGGCCGCGCTCGCGCAGCGCCTGCTCGCGGCGGCGCGTGTCGGCGAAGTGGGCGTTGCCGGCGTCGACGATCATGTCGCCCTCCTCCAGGAGGGGCACGAGCTCGTCGATGACGGCGTCGGTGGGACCGCCGGCCTTGACCATGATGATGACGGCCCGCGGGCGGGCCAGCGAGGCGACGAAGTCGGCCATGGACTCGCCCGGCACGAACGTGCCCTCGTGCCCGAACTCGTCCACGAGGCGGCGGGTGCGCTCGTACGAGCGGTTGTGCACGGCGACGGTGTAACCGTTGCGGGCCAGGTTGCGGGCCAGGTTACGACCCATCACGGCCAGGCCGGTCACGCCGATCTGCGCCAGGTCGGACATCAGCGATGCACCTCATCCATTCGAGCTGACCATTCCAGCTGCTTTCGCCCGGACCGACGACCACGACCTCGTGACCGCGGTGCGAAGCGCGCGTCGGACCAGGCTACCCGCCCACTGTCCCGCCTCCGCACGGCGCGTGCGGGCGGTTCCAGCCATCAGGACGGGCGCAGGCGGTGCTTTCCGCACCATGAGGGTGACTGGGATCAGCGGGCGCGCACGCCGTCCAGGGCGATGGCCAGGACGCGCTCGCGCTGCGCGTCGTCGACGTAGCCGCCGGCGGTGAGGCCGGAGATGAGGCGCAGCAGGTCGTCGGAGCTGAGGTCGGCGCGGGCCACGCCGGTTTGCTGCGCGCGGGTGAGCAGCGGGTCGGCGGCGGCGTAGATCGCATCGCGGGCGGCGCGGATCATCGGCGAGTCGCGGTTGATCTCCTCGTAGATGGCGCGCTTGGTGGCGACGTAGCCGACGAAGCGGCGCAGCCAGGTCGCCAGCGCGTCCCACGGGTCGAGCACGGCGACGTCCTCGGCGGCGCGGCACAGCCCCTCGATCTCCTCGAGGTACACCGCGTCGAAGAGGTCCTGGCGGGTGGGGAAGTTGCGGTACAGCGTGCCGATGCCGACGCCGGCCCGCCGGGCGATGTCCTCCAGCGACGCGCCCGAGCCGTGCTCGGCGAACGCGTCGCGCGCGGCGGCGATCAGCGCGTCGAAGTTGCGCCGCGCGTCGGCCCGCTGGGGCCGGCGCACGCCCGGCTGCGTCGGCATGGCCTCACCCTGGGTTAGAATCGGAGGTACTCCTCCAGTTTACCACCGCCTCGCGGACGGCCGGCGCCACCTCCCCCGCCCACCGCTCGATACTCGCGTCGTCACGAGAAACAGGATCGGCCGGGAACAGGATGAACCCGCCGGCCCCGTGCTCGAGCACCGCACCCGTGAGCTCCTCCGCCCACTGCTCGGCCGAGCCGCCGATCCAGCGCCCGGCGTCGTCGCGGGTGCGCCGCAGCGGCGCCGCGGTGATGCGCCCCGGGAAGTTGTAGATCGTGGCGATGTCGGCCGGTTCGCGGCCCGCGGCCGTCGCGGCGGCGTCGATGACCGGTCGCGACTCGCGGTACCGCCGGCTGAGCCAGTCCGCGGCGTGCCCCGGAATCCAGCCGTCGGCGCGCCGCCCGGTGACCGCCAGGGACTTCGGGCCGTTGGCGCCGGTCCAGATCGGCGGGGCCGGCAGGCCGACCGGCGCGATGCCGTCGACGCGGTGGAACTCCCCGGCGAACGTGACCGGCGCGCCGCCGCCGAACAGCGCGCGGATCACCACGATCCCCTCCTCCATCGCGCGGACCGCCTCGGCCGGCGTGCGCGGCTCGGCGCCGAGCCGCACGATGTCGGCCCACCGCCCGCCGGCGCCGACGCCGAGCACGACCCGGCCGCCGGACAGCGCCGACAGCGCCGCGACCGTGCGGGCCAGCATCGGCGCGGGCCGCAGCGGCAGGTTGGTGACGTTGGCCGCGACGGCGACCCGGCGGGTGCGGCCGAGGACGACGCCGAGCGCGGCGTAGGCGTCGAGGTGGTCGGCGAGGTAGGGGTGGTCGGAGACGGTCACCAGGTCGAGCCCGTCACGGTCGGCCCGCTCGGCGAGCGGGAGCAGGCCGGTCGTCTCGGGCAGGCCCAGCCCGAAGAGCACCTTGCGGTCGGTCATGCACCAACGTTGCCGCGCTCGGGCGCGATCCGGGAGGCCGGGCCCAGGGTGGTACCACCGCGGCCTTGTTCTTAGGCTCGGGCCATGGACGCTCTCGCGCTCGCGGCCGCCAACGCCGCCACCTTCTGGGTCCGGGTCGCCGCCGCGCGCGGGTACTCGGTGCATCGCGGCGAGGCCTTCGTCGCCGTCGAGGGCGACGAGCGCTACGGCCTGCGCGTGCTCACCCTGGGCCCCACCCTGCCGCCGGGCGACGTCGAGGTGATCGAGGCGCTCGCCGCGCGGCCCGGCCGGGTCGCCGTCGAGGACGCGTTCGGGTCCGTGACGTTCCCCGCCGCCGCAATGTCCGTGCGCCACTTACCCGTGATGATTCGGTACCCCCACGAGCCCGTCGATGCCCCGTCGATCCCGGTGCGCAGGGTGGAGACCCCGGCGCAGCTGCGCATCGCCGAGCGGCTCGTCGTCGACGGGTTTGCGCTGGAGCACTTCCGGCCGTGGGAGCCCGGCGTCGTCTTCCCCGACGCGCTGCTCGGCCCGGTCGAGCTGTTCGTCGCCGACCTCGACGGCGAGCCCGCCGGCGCCTGCGTGGCGGTGCCCGAGGACGACGCCGTCGGCGTGTACTGGGTGACGACCATGCCCGCGTTCCGCTCCCGCGGCATGGGCCGGGCGCTCATGCACGAGCTGCTGCGCCGCTACGACGACCGGCCGGTGACGCTCACCGCGTCGCGGCTGGGCCGCCCGTTGTACGAGTCGCTGGGCTTCGAGCGGCTCGCCGACGCGAGCTGGTGGACGCCCTCTCAGGCGTAGACCAGGTCGCAGACCCGCTGTGCGGTGTCGAAGCCCGGGGTGAGAAGGTTCTTCGCCACGGCGACGGTCGTGCCCGTCGCCCGGTCGGCCCAGGCGAACGTGCCGCCGGCGCCGGCCAGGCAGAACGCGTCGGCGGAGTCGGAGCCGGGGCGGCCGACGGCGAAGCCCAGGCACCAGCGGGCGTCGTTGCCCATCACCTCGTCCTTGGCCGACAGCGCGACGGCGGTCACTTCCGCCAGCTGCGCGGGCGGCAGCAGGGTGCCGTCGATGAGCGCCGAGTACAGCGCGGCGAGCGCCCGGGCCGTGTTCTTGCCGCCGGCGGGGATGTCGGCGGCGAGGATGTCGGGCCGGTTGCCGTACTCGGCGGTGGGCAGCAGCGCCCGCGGCACCGTGCGCAGCATCGGCGAGTCGTCGGGCATGCCGGTGATGTCGGCGGCGTCGACGAGCGGCGCCAGGCGCGGCTGCTCGACCGGCGGCATCCCGAAGTAGAGCTCGTCGGGGAAGCCGATCGGCGCCGCGACCAGCTCGCGCAGGGCGGCGCCGGGCGCGAGGCCGGTGGCGCGGCGCACGACCTCGCCGGCGAGGTAGCCGTAGGTGATCGCGTGGTACGCCATCTTCGCCCCCGCCGGCCACCAGGGCTCGGCCGCGGCCAGCCGCGCGCACATGCCGTCCCAGTCGCAGAGGTCCTCGGGCGTCGTGTCCGGCGGCACGGCGGGCAGGCCGGCGCTGTGCGTGAGCACGTGGCGGACCGTGACGTCGCCCTTGCCGTGCTCGGCGAACTCGGGCCACAGCTTCGCCAACGCCGTGTCGTAGCCGAACATCCCCTCGCGCACGCATACGTGGACGAGGGCGGACATGCCGGCCTTCATCGAGGAGTACGTGTAGAAGACCGTCTCAGGGGTCGCTCCCCCGGCGGCCGCGGACAGCACCTCCTCGCCGTCGCGGTAGACGGCGACCTGCACCGCCCGCTCTGCGCCCGACGCCGACAGCTCCTCCAGCAGGCCCTGAATGTCGTCAATGCCCATGGATGTCAGGGTAGTTCAGCGGCGGCCGGACCGCTGGCGCAGCGCGGCGCTGACCGCACCGCCGAGCAGGCTCCCCTAATATACGATATGTCCGGTTAGTTCCTGATTTATCCGGCCCGCCGCGACCCAGGACACATGTGTTCTGCAAGGTTCGACATAGAAGTGGGACACACGGCGGGCGGATGATCGAGGCTCGCAATGCAGTCCCGGGCCGGCGGGACGGCCCCATCCGCCAAGACCGAGCCGCCCCGCTGCTCCCTACCGCGCCAGCGCTCAGTGAGGAGCCCGTCCATCATGTCGCATGAAACACTCGTCAGGTCCGTCGTTTTCGCCGTGACGCTCGGTGCCCTGTTCGTGGGGCACTCGCTCGGCGACCACATCGCCCAGACCGACCACCAGGCCGCGGGCAAGTCCGGCTCGGGCGCCGCCGCCTGGCGTGCCCTGGGCGGGCACCTGCTCACGTACCACCTCACCCTGGCCGCCGTGCTGCTGCTCACGGCGGCGGCGCTGCGCCTGCCGCTCTCCCCGCTGGGCGTGTGCGCCGGCTTCGCCTTCTCCGTCGTGACGCACGGCCTGCTCGACCGCCGCTGGCCCGTGCGGGCGATCCTGCGCGCCACCCGCTCCCCCGAGTTCGCCGAGACCACCACCCCGGTCAACGGCATGTACGTGGCCGACCAGGCCCTGCACCACCTGGCCCTGCTCGGCACCGCCCTGATGATCGCCGCCGTGTCATAGCTCCTTCTTCCTGCTCTTCCTTTGTTGTGTCCTGCCCTTGTCTTTGTTGTGGCGCTCGACCCATCGGGGCATTTAGGGGATTTGCCGGATCTGTCGACCGCGATAAATCCGGCAAATCCCCTGCGGGGCGCCTGCGGGCGGAGAAAGACCGCGGCCGATGCAGCGGTGGGGCATGCTCGCGCGTGACATGTACATGCCCGAGCCGCCACCCTTCGCCGAGTTCTACGGCGCGCAGTTCCAGCGCATCGCCGTGCAGCTCTACGCCTACCTCGGCGACCACGCCGAGGCGCAGGACCTCGCGCAGGAGGCCTTCTGCCGCGCCCTGCAGCAGTGGCCGAAGATCGCCCGCTACGACGACCCGGCCGGCTGGGTGCGCCGCGTCGCCTGGAACCTCGCCACCAGCCGCTTGAGGCGGCTGCAGACGGCGATCGGGTTCCTCGCCCGGCAGCGCGAGCAGCACGTCGAGGGGCCGAGCCCGGACCGCGTCGCGCTGGTGGCCGCGCTCGCCACGCTGCCGCCCGCCCAGCGCCGCGCGCTCGTGCTGCACCACCTGGCGCAGCTCGGCGTCGCCGAGATCGCCGAGCAGGAGGGCGTCGCCGAGGGCACCGTGCGCTCCTGGCTCACCCGCGGCCGCGCCAGGCTCGCCGCCCAGCTGACCCCGGAGGTGTGGCATGCCTGACACGGCGCTGCGCTCCCCGCTCCCCGCGTCCCGGCCGACCCCGGAGGTGTGGCATGCCTGACACGATCGTCGAGGACGAGTTCGCGCGCTTCGCCGAGGAGTTCACCGGCACGTTCCGGCCGGTGCCGGTCGAGGCCATGCCGCGGTGGCGGCGCGCACGGCGGCGGGGCGCGGTCTGGCTCGGCGGCCTCGCCACCGCGCTGGTCGCGGCGCTGACGGTCAACGCGGTGCAGCCGGCGGCGCCCGCCCCGGCGAACCAGGTCACCGAGCGCACGGTCCGCCTCGAGGGCGCCCGCGGCACGATGGGCGTGCAGTTCGTCGACGCCCGGCACGGCTGGGTGGTCTTCAGCGACTGCCGGGCGGACAACCGCTGCGACGTCACGCTCGGCCGGTCCACGGACGGCGGGCGGCACTGGACCCGGATCGAGCCGCCGGAACTGCCCGAGGTGGGGCGGCTGCTGCTCGTCCCGACGGGCAAGGACTCGGCGTTCGTCGGGATCGTGTCCAACCGCTACCCCGACGATCCCCTGCCACGGTGGTGGGAGACGACCGACGGCGGCCGCTCGTTCCAGGCCAGCACGGCCTCCGCCGCCGACGCCGCCAACGACGCCTACGTGCGCAAGCTGTTCCTGCCGGGTCCGCTCCCGAGCGGCGAGGCGGTCACGCCCGGCAACGACCAGGAGCGGTGGAAGACCAGGTACGACGGCCTGGTCACCCGGGTGTACTACGCCCGAGGCGGGCAGGACTGGCGGGAGCTGCCGACCGAGCTGCCGGTCGGCGGCATGCCGAAGGTCTCGGCGGACGGGCGCGACGTCTGGGTGCTCACCCATATGCCGAACCGGGCCTGGCGGCTCACCCCGGACGACGCCGTCGAGATGCCCGGCTTCCCGGCCTCGGCGGCGATCGGGCCCGCACAGCCGGTCGGCAGCGGCGGGCTGGTCGTCACGGTTCCCGGCGAGGGCACGGGAGTGTGGCGGGACGGGCGGTTCACCCCGTTCGCGGCCCCGATGGTGCGGGCCCAGATGTCCATCCTGCTCGACGACGGGACGCTCGCGCTGTCGATGCAGGACGAGGGGCTCATCCTCGGCACCGAGGGCGGGCCGTGGGTCTGGTACCGGCCGCCCGCCACGTGACCACGGGCACAGTTGAACGTGTTCATATTCAGGGTTACCTTGTTGTTGAACACGTTCAACTGAGTCTCCCGGAGGCGGAGATGGATCTCAAGCTCGGCACCTACCTGGTGTACCTGGCGGTCAGCATCGTGCTCACCGTCTGGGTCGCCCGGACCCTCAAGCGCAACGGCCAGGTGTTCCTCGACGACGCGTTCGAGGACGAGCGACTGGCCGAGTCGGTCAACCACCTGCTGGTCGTCGGGTTCTACCTGCTCAACCTCGGCTACGTCGCGGTCGCCCTGAAGATCAGCAAGGCGACCCTCGACGACGGCAGCGAGGCGATGGAGGCCCTGGCGATGAAGCTGGGGTTCGTGCTGCTGGTGCTCGGCGCGGTGCACTTCTTCAACCTGTACGTGCTCAGCCGGTTCCGCCGGCGGCGGATGCTCGAGAAGGCCGCGCCGCCCGTGCTGCCGGGGCGGATGATGGCGCCCGTCGGAGCACCCCTGGCCGCGCCGGTGCCGGTGCCGCCCTTCCCCTACGCGCCGCCGCGCAACCCGGCGCCGCCGGCCAATCGCCCGACCTCGCCCTACAGCGGCCCCACCCACCCGGCTCCCGGGGACCCGGCACCGCCGCGATGATCACCCGACTGACCGTGCTGTACGACGCGAGCTGTGGACTGTGCCGCACGGCACGGTCCTGGCTCGCGGGCCGGTCCCAGCTCGTCCCGCTGGAGTTCGTCGCGGCGGGCAGCGACGAGGCGCGCCGCCGGTATCCGGCGCTCGAGGTGGAGCAGACCCTGGCCGACATCACGGTGGTCGCCGACGACGGCGGCGTGTACACCAGCGACGCGGCCTGGCTCATGTGCCTCTGGGCGCTGGATGGTTATCGGGGGCTGGCGGCGCGCCTCGCCCAGCCGCACCTGCGCCCGCTCGCGCGGCAGGTCGCCGCCTCGGCCGGCTCGCTGCGCACGGCCCTGCGCCGCCGGGAGGCAGCCGCCGAGGAAGCGGGCACGGACGGATATGGTCGGGACTGTGGCGGAACCTGCGACATCTGAGAAGAACCCGCCGGCCGAGAAGGGCTCGGAGCGCGGCGAGCAGACCAAGCGGCTGATCGTGCAGACGGCGGTGCGGCTGTTTCGCGACCAGGGCTACGACAAGACCACCATGCGCGGCATCGCGCAGGCGGCCGGGTTGTCGGTCGGCAACGCCTACTACTACTTCCCCTCCAAGGATCACCTGGTGCAGGAGTTCTACGCCACGATCCAGGAGGACGCGGCGCGGGCCTGCGCCGAGCCCCTCGCCAACCCGGGGCCGTTCGACGAGCGGCTCCGGGTCGCGTTCGCCACGATGGTGCGCACGATGTCGCCGTACCACGCCTTCGCCGGCAAGTTCATCAAGTCGGCGGTGGAGCCCGGCTCGCCGCTCAGCCCGTTCAGCCCCGAGTCGGCACCGGCCCGCGAGCGTGCCATGAGCATCCTGCGCGACGTGGTCGAGGGCTCCACCACGAAGATCGACCCCGAGCTGCGGGCCGACCTGCCCGAGCTGCTGTGGCTGTGCCAGATGGGGATCACGCTGTACTGGGTGCACGACTCCTCCCCCGAACAGCAGAAGACCGACCTGCTCGTGGACCGGGCCGTGCCGCTCATCGACCGGCTGGTCGCACTGGCCAGAGTGCCCGGTCTGCGCTCGGTCAACCGCGAGGCGCTGAAGCTGTACCGCATGCTGCGCTGACGCGTTTCCGAGGACCACTTCCTGTAGTCGTGCGGTAGTTATTCGGTAATGATTTGTTCAACGTCAGCGTTAGCCGATCGACGATTCCTGGGGTAGCGTCGGCTTGCATGGCGACCTTGCAGGGTGTTCGCACGGCCGCCGACCACGACGAGGTCATCACCGAGATCGAGCAGGCCGAGGGCTATATTGCATCGATCTGCTTCAAAACAGGACCTCCCGCGGCGGTCGGTGTCGAACTCGAGTTCACGGTTCACCAACGCGACGATCCCTCGGCTTTTCTGGATCGTGACCGGCTCTGTCAGGCACTCGGTGACCACGCACCGGTGACCCTGCGGGCCGATAGCCCCGCGCTCCCGCTGCGCCACGGCGGCAGCGTCACCCTTGAACCCGGCGGCCAGGTGGAGATCTCCAGCCGGCCGCACGCCTCACTGGCCGAGCTCCACACGGCCGTCAGCGATGAAATCGAGCAGCTCACCGCCCTGCTGGCGGGAGCCGGGCTCGAGCTCGGCGAGACCGGCGTCGATCCGCACCGGTCACCCCGGCGGCTGCTCTCCACCCCCCGGTACGACGCCATGGAAGCGGCCTTCGACCGCCGGGGCGTGTCCGGAAAAATCATGATGTGCTCGACGGCGGGCCTGCAGGTCTGCCTCGACCCCGGCCCCGCGCCCGAGCTCGCCGAGCGCTGGGCGGCCGTGCACGCCCTCGGACCCCCGCTGCTGGCGCTGTTCGCCAACTCGGGGCGGTTCGCCGGGCGCGACACCGGCTGGGCATCGGCCCGCCAGCAGGCCTGGCGCGGCATCGACCCGTCCCGCACCCGCCAGGTCGGCACGGGCTCCGACCCGGCCGCCGCCTGGGCGGCCTACGCGCTCGACGCGGCCCTGCTGTGCGTACGCCGGCCCGACGGCGCCTGGCACGTCCCCGCGGGGGTGACGTTCGCGGACTGGATCCGCGGCGCGCTGGGTCCGCGGCCGACGTACGCGGACCTCGACTATCACCTGAGCACCCTGTTCCCGCCGGTGCGCCCGCGCGGGTACCTCGAGATCCGCTACCTCGACACCCAGCCCGGGCGCGGCTGGTTCGCGCCCGCCGCGCTGCTGACCGTCCTGCTCGCCGACCAGCGCACCGTGTCGATGGTCCTCGAGCTGTGCGCGCCGGCGGCCGGGCGCTGGGTGGAGGCGGCCCGCGACGGCATGAGCGACCCGGTCCTGGCCGGCGCCGCCCGGGCCGTGCGCGAGCTCGCCCTGCAGCGGCTGGAACTGCCGCCGCCCCTGCTGGACGACGTCATCGAAGGGAGTACACGTAATGACTGACCTGAGGGAGCGCGTCGCGCGGGAGCTCGAGCGCACGCGCCGGCGCTCCGCGGTGCTGACCGAGGCGGTCGACGATGACGACCTCATCCGCCAGCACTCGCCGCTGATGTCGCCGCTGGTGTGGGACCTGGCGCACATCGGCAACCAGGAGGAGCTGTGGCTGGTGCGCGACGTCGGCGGCCGGGACCCGGTCCGCGCCGACATCGACCACCTCTACGACGCCTTCAGGCACGCGCGCAAGGACCGGCCGGCGCTGCCGCTGCTCGGGCCGAAGGAGGCGCGCGCCTACGTCGCGACCGTGCGCGACAAGGCGCTCGACGTGCTGGATCGGGTACACCTGGAGGGAAGAAGGCTCACCGAGGACGGCTTCGCCTTCGGCATGATCCTCCAGCACGAGCAGCAGCACGACGAGACCATGCTGGCCACGCACCAGTTGCGGGCCGGCGAGGCGGTGCTCTCCGCGCCGCCGCCGCCACCGTCCACCGTGGACGTCCGCGGCGAGGTGCTGGTGCCGGCCGGCCCGTTCACGATGGGCACCTCGACCGAGGCCTGGGCGCTGGACAACGAGCGGCCGGCGCACGTGGTCGACGTGCCGGCGTTCTTCATCGACGCGGCGCCGGTGACCAACGCGCAGTACGCCGAGTTCGTCGCGGCCGGCGGCAGCCCGCCGCTGCACTGGACTCGCGACCCCGGCGGGTGGCTCGCGACCGGGTTCGGCCGCACCGCGCCGATCGTGCCCGATGCGCCGGTCGTGCACGTGTCGTTCCACGAGGCGAGCGCCTACGCGGCGTGGGCGGGCCGGCGGTTGCCGACCGAGGCCGAGTGGGAGAAGGCGGCGCGGTGGGACCCGGCGACCGGCCGCTCGCGCCGGTTCCCGTGGGGCGACGAGGACCCGGGCCCGCAGCACGCGAACCTCGGCCAGCGTCACCTGGGCCCCGCGCCCGTCGGCGCCTACCCGGCCGGCGCGTCCCCGCTGGGCGTGCACCAGCTCATCGGCGACGTGTGGGAGTGGGTCGGCAGCGACTTCACCGGCTACCCGGGGTTCACGGCGTTTCCCTACCGGGAGTACTCGGAGGTGTTCTTCGGCCCGGAGTACAAGGTGCTGCGCGGCGGGTCGTTCGGCACCGACGCGGTCGCCTGCCGTGGCACGTTCCGCAACTGGGACTACCCGATCCGCCGGCAGATCTTCAGCGGCTTCAGGACAGCGCGCGACGCGCGCCCCGCGGAGCTCGCGTAGTGTGCCGGCACGTTGCGTACCTGGGTCCGCCGATCCCGCTGGCGGACCTGCTCTTCACGCCGCCGCATTCGCTGAACCGGCAGTCCTGGGCACCCCGGGACATGCGTGGCGGCGGCACCATCAACGCCGACGGCTTCGGCGTCGGGTGGTTCGAAGAGCTTCCGGAGCCCATCCGGTACCGCCGGAGCTTTCCACTGTGGAGCGACGCCGGACTGCCGGCGTTGGCCGCGGCGGCCCGCTCCGGCGCGATCCTGGCCGCGGTCCGCTCGGCGACGGAGGGCATGCCGGTCACCGAGACGGCCGCCGCGCCCTTCGCCGACGCCCGCTGGCTGTTCAGCCACAACGGCCGGGTGGCCGGCTGGCCCGACAGCGTGACCGGACCCGCCGCCACCCTGCCGACGCGCGACCTGCTCACGCTGGACGCGCCGACGGACAGCGCCCTGCTGTGGGCCCTGACCCGTGCCGGCCTGCGCACGGGCGCGCCGCTCGGCAAGGCGCTGGCCGCCGTCGTGGCGCAGGTCGCCGCGGCCGCGCCCGGCTCGCGCCTCAACCTGCTGCTCACCGACGGCGAGACCATCGCCGCGACGGCGTACGGCCACTCCCTGTCCTACCGCGCGACCCCGGGCGAGAGCGTGCTCGTCGCCTCGGAGCCGCTCGACGACGCCCCCGGCTGGATCCCCGTCCCCGACCGCTCCCTGCTCGTCGCCACCCCGCAGGCGGCGACGATCACCGCGCTGGAAGGTGCTGCATCGTGACTGTGCCGGATCTCGACCTCGACGTATACCTGACCGACGCAGACCTCGCCGCGGCGTTGCGCGCCGACGCCCGGGCCGGCCTGACCGCGGCGCCCAAGTGGCTGCCGCCGAAGTACTTCTACGACGCCCGCGGCAGCGCCCTGTTCGAGGAGATCACCAGGCTGCCCGAGTACTATCCGACGCGCGCCGAACGGGAGATCCTGGCCGACCGCGCTCCCCTCATCGCCCGCCTCACCGGCGCGAAGGTCCTGGTGGAGCTCGGCTCGGGCTCGTCGGAGAAGACCCGCCTGCTGCTGGACGCGCTACGCGACCACGGCACCCTGGGTTCGTTCGTCCCGCTGGACGTCTCCGGCGCGGCTCTGCGCGACGCCCTGGGCTCGCTGCGCCGGGACTACCCGGACCTGCACCTGCACGGCATCGTCGCCGACTTCGTCAACCACCTGGAGGTCCTGCCGGAGTCCGGCACCCGCCTGGTCGCCTTCCTCGGCGGCACGATCGGCAACTTCACCCCGTCGGAGCGGGCCCCGTTCCTGTCCGCGCTGCGCGACCGCCTCGCACCCGGCGAGTGGCTCCTGCTCGGCGCCGACCTGGTGAAGGACCCGGCGGTCCTGGTGCCGGCATACGACGACGCCGCGGGCGTGACGGCCGAGTTCAACCGCAACGTGCTCCACGTCCTGAACCGCGAGCTCAACGCCGACTTCGACCCGTCGGCCTTCGCCCACGTCGCGCTGTGGGACCCGGCGAACGAGTGGATCGAGATGCGCCTGCGCGCGCAGCGCCGGATGACGGTGCGCGTCCAGGACCTGGCCTTGGACGTGTCGTTCGCCGAGGGCGAGGAGCTGCGCACCGAGGTCTCGGCGAAGTTCCGCCCGGAGCGCCTGGACGAGGAACTGTCGGCGGCGGGCTTTGCGGTGCGTTCCCGCTGGACGGACCGAGCGTCCCGCTTCTCTCTCACTTTGGCGTCTGCGTCCTGACCGTGTTGCTCGTTGGGGGCGGCGGCATCGTTGCTTCTATGCCGCCGCCCTCGCCGTTTCCCGGCCGGGGTGGCCTCGGTCAGGGAACGTCTCGTCGGACTGGCGCTTCGTCGGGACGGCGTTTTCATCAGATAAATCCAGACGCTGGCGCGTCCGGATTTATCCGAAATTTCGTATTATTCGGTGGCTTTGTATTATTCGGTGGACCTGACCGATCTCCTTGATCATGCGCGCGTCAGTGGCGCGTCAGGATGCCGGCCCAGACTGCCGTGTATGAAGCAGATACTCACGCCCCGGGCTCGCCTGTCCGGGCTGCTCATGGCGGCCGCCGTGGTGGTCAGCGCGGCCACGCGGCACGGGTACCGCCGCCGCCCGCCGGCCTGGCCACCGCGCCCGCCGATGATCTGGACGCGCGACATGCTGCCGGAGCGCCGCCCGCCCGAGCCGTAAGCCCGTTTCAGCGCCGCGTCAGTGGCGTCGGCGATCGTATGGACCAGCCGATGTTCCACCCCCACCCTCGGCCGCCCGGAACAGTTGTTTCCGGGCGGCCAGGACCGCGGTCCGAGCGAACGAATTCCGCAGCACGGCATGAAGACGACGGAGCTGAGGACGACGGAGAGGACGACGACCATGCGCAACCCATGGGCCGGCCCTACCTGCGGCTGATGCTGGCACCGGCGCGGCCCCTGGTCCGGCAAGCAACGGCGCTTGCCGCTTTCGGGGGCGACCGGCCATACGTACCGTTCGTTGGCCGGGGCGAACGTGGCTACGGAACTGATCGGCCGATCAGCGGGGGATCGTCGAGCGCTGGCGCAGGCGGTCGGCGGCGGTGTCGGCGTTGCGGCGCTGGCGGTCCGCGTCGTCGGCGAGCGCGCGGGCGCCGTCGTCGGTGAGCCGGTAGTACCGCCGGTTCCGGCCGTCGACCACCTCGTCGCCCTCGGGCGCGACGAGGCCTTCGGCGGTCATCCGCTCCAGCGCCGCGTACAGGGTGCCCGCCGGCAGCACGACCCGTCCGCCGGAGAGCGCGGCGACTTCCTGGATCACGGCGTACCCGTGCAGCGCCCGCACCGCGAGCGCGGTCAGGATCAGGAAGGTCGGCTCCCGCATCGGGGTCATGCCGCTCAACCTAGAAATGATCTCTGTACCAGTCAAGAAACCCGAGGTCAGGCAACGACACACGGGTGACCCGCCGAGGCGTGCTCGAAGCCGGCCCCGCGATCAGGCGAGCAGCCCCACGACGTGGCGGCGAACCGAGCCGGCATCACGATCACGCGGGCAGCTCCTCGACGCGGCGGCGAGCCGAGCCGGTCACGCGATCACGCAGGCAGCTCCTCGACGCGGCGGCGAGCCGAGCCGTCACGCGATCACGCGGGCAGCTCCTCGACGGGGCGGCGAGCCGAGCCCGGGTCCGCAATCAGACGGGCGGGCCGAGCCGATCTCGGCGGATCGACCGGCGGACGCGTCGGAAATCTGTCGCGCGACTCACCACGGCGAGGGCTGTGCGTGGTGAGGGGCGGCATCGGGTACACAATGATGCATGCCCGCCGCGCCCCCGCTCGTTGCCGACCGCTACCGCCTGTTCGAGCAACTGGGCGTGGGCGGCATGGGCCGCGTATGGCGCGCCCGGGACGAGACGCTGCACCGTGACGTCGCCGTCAAACAGATCGTGCTGCCGCCCGAGCTGCTCGACAGCGCGCGGGACGTGGCCATGGAGCGGACCCTGCGCGAGGCGCGCGCGGCGGCGCGGCTGAGCCACCCGAACGTCGTGCGCGTCTACGACGTCCTGGCGGCCGAGGGTTCGCCGTGGCTCGTGATGGAGTACGTCCCGTCGCGCTCCCTCGACCAGGTCATCCGCCAGGACGGCCCGATCGAGCCGCGCCGGGTGGCGGAGATCGGCCTCGCGGTCCTCGACGCGCTGCGGGCCGCACATCGCGCCGGCGTCGACCACCGCGACATCAAGCCGGGCAACGTCCTGCTCGCCGACGACGGCCGGGTCGTGCTCACCGACTTCGGCATCGCGCGGGTCGAGGGCGAGGGCCACGTCACGCGGACCGGGCTCGTGCTCGGCTCGCCCGAGTTCATTGCGCCGGAGCGGGCCCGCGAGGGCATCGCCGGCCCCGCGAGCGATCTGTGGTCGCTCGGCGCCACCCTGTACGCCGCGGTCGAGGGTCGCTCCCCGTTCGGCCGGGGTTCGGCGATGGAGACGCTGACCGCCCTCGCCTCGCAGGAGGCCGACCCGCCACAGCGCGCGGGCGCGCTCGCCCCGGTGCTGCGCGGGCTGCTGCGCAAGGACCCGCGCTCGCGGGCCAACTTCTCGCAGGCCGAGGAGCTGCTGCGCAAGGCGCTGGTGCAGCGCGAGACCCCGAAACGAAAGCGCTCGTGGTTCAGCGGCTGGAGCCGCGGCGGCGCCGAGCCGGTCGAGCCGGTCCTCCCGGCCCAGCGCACGCCCCCCACGACGCCGGAACCGACGCCTCCGCCCGCGCCGGTCGATCCACCGACGGCGATCGTCCCGCCACGCACGGAACCCCGAACCGCCGTGGTGCCCGCCGAGCTTGCTGCTGATATTTCCGATAAATCGGACACGGAGGAAGCGAGGGCGCGCGCGGAAGAAGAGCTGCGCGCGGAGGAGCAAGCCAATGCGGAGGCGGAGGCCCGCGCAGCGGAAGAGGCCCGTGCGGAGGCAGAAGCTCGCGCCGCTGAAGAGGCCCGTGCGGAGGAACAGGCCCGCGTAGAGGCGGAAGCCCGCGCAGCCGAGGCTCGCGCCGCGGAACAGGCGCGCGCAGAAGCAGCGGCCCGCGCAGCGGAACAGGCGCGCGAAGAAGCACAGGCCCGCGCAGAAGCAGAGGCCCGCGCGGCGGAACAGGCACGCGCAGCGGAACAAGCACGCGCAGAGGCGGAAGCCCGCGCAGCCGAAGCTCGCGCCGCGGAACAGGCACGAGCAGAGGCCGCGGCCCGTGCAGCAGAGCGGGCGCGCGAAGAAGCACAGGCCCGCGCGGAAGCAGAGGCTCTCGCAGCGGAACAAGCGCGCGCGGAAGCAGCGGCGCTCGCGGAGGAGCAGGCGCGCGCCGAAGCGGAAACGGCGACCGTGACGGATGCCGAGCCGGACGTGGAAGACCGGGTCGAGACGGTCCAGGCCGAGCCGATCCAGGCCGGGGCGATCCAGGCCGGGGCGGAAGTCGCCGAGGAGCCGCAGACGCGCACCATCGCGCCGGTGCGGGGGCGGGTGGGTGCGTCCGACATCATCGAGGCGCCGCAGCGCAGGAACGGGCGGGCGCTCATCCTCGGTGGGGTCGGCGCGGTGATCGTCATCGTGCTGGTCATCTGGCTCGCGGTGCGTGGGGACGACAAGAACGAACCGGCGAAGCAGGCCGGGTCGGTGCAGACGACCGCGGCCGCCGCGGCGCCGACCACGGGTGGTCCGAGCGCCGGTGGTGCGCCGACGAATCAGGCGAGCAGTGCTGCGGCGCCGGGTGGTCAGGCGTCGCCGACCGGGCGGGTGCTGCCGACGCTGCCGCAGGGGTGGGTCGACTATCACGATCCGAGTGGGTTCTCCGTGTACGTGCCGGCGGGGTGGCGGCAGTCCAAGGAGGGCACGATCGTGTACTTCCGCGGGAACGGGCGCACGCTCGGCATCGACCAGTCGGACCAGCCGCGGCCCGATCCGGTTGCGGACTGGACGCAGCAGGAGCAGCAGCGCGTCGGGGCGGGAGACTTCCGCAACTACACCAAGGTGCGGCTCGGGCCCGTCGACTACTTCATCAAGGCGGCCGACTGGGAGTTCACGTTCGACGGGAGCTCCACCCGCCAGCACGTGAACAACCGTGGTGTGGTCGCGACGCCGGTCAAGGCGTACGGGTTCTGGTGGCAGACGCCGGAATCCGACTGGAACGCCGCGCGGCCGGACCTCGACCTCGTGTTCGCGAGCTTCAGGCCGAAGCAGTAGCGGCGACCTCCCTCGCGGGGGTGATCAGGCCAGGCTGCAGACGGCGGGCCGCGTCCAGGTGGCCGCCGGTCCACACCAGGCGCGGCGAGGCCGCCTGCGGGTCGGGCAGCGCGGCGCCCGGCGGCAACGGCTCCGGGACCGATGCGGTGCCGGTCAGGGCGGCGGCCAGGCCGACGTACCAGCCGGCGATCTCGCCGCCCGACTCGCGCAGGCGCGAACGGTCCGCGGTCAGGCCGGGGGTCGCGTCGCGGGCCCGGGACCACAGGTCGAGGACGGCGTCCGCCGCGAGGCGCAGGCCGACCACGCCGCCGACGAGGCGGCTCATGTCGAGCATGGGGACGGGCTTGGCGCCGCGTTCGGTGAGGTAGGTGCGGAAGGCGTCGTCCATGCGGCGGGCGGCCGCGGCGGCGCGCTGGGCCTCCGCACGGGGGTCGGCGCCGGCGGCCACGCCGTAGTCGACGGCGGCGCGCAGGTAGGCGGCGCTGTCGGAGTACGCCTCGGCGAGGGCGACGTTCAGGGCGCGGCCGGCGCCGCGCGGCCAGAGCAGCAGGCCCACGGCGAGGCTGACGGCGCAGCCGAGCGCGACGTCCTCGAGGCGGACGATGCCGACCCGCCAGCCGATCGGGTCGATGAGGTTGAACAGGACGAACAGGACGACAGTAAACGCAGCCTGGCCGGCGGCGAAGGAGACGACCGCGGGGGCCAGGCCGGCCACGAGGATCGCGGGCGGCAGCAGGATCCAGGCGAAGACGCGGTTCGGGCCCATGAGGGCGACCAGGGCGCCGCCGGCGACGATGCCGACCAGGGAGCCGAGCACGGCGCGCACGGCGGTCTGGCCGGTGTTGAGTGCGTTGGAGCGCAGCACGGCGAGGGCGCCGAGCACGACCCAGAACGCGTGCTCGACGGCGGTGAGCCGCGCGACGAGCACGGCGATGGCCAGGCCGGCGGCGGCGCGGATGCTGTTGTGCAGCCAGACCGAGTGGCCCTGCACGTGGGCGGCGGCGCGCTCCCGGGCGGCGGCGAACGGGCCGCCGATGCCGCTGGGCTGCCAGCCGAGGAGCCGCTGCTTCAGGGTGCGGCGCTCGGACAGCGCGGCGACCTCGATGTTCGCGGCGATGGCGCCGGCGGCGAAGCCGATCTCCTGGGCCCGGAAACTGGGCTCGAGGCCGCTGCGCAGGGCGGGGATGTCCTCGACCGAGTGGGCCGCGGCGCGCAGGTTCTCCAGGGCGTGGTGCAGCTTCGCGGGGTCGCCGTCGCGCGACTCGAGCAGCTCGGCGCCCTCCCGCAGGGCCACGGCGGCGCCGAAGCGGACCCGGCACGGGCCCACCGGGCCGGGTGGGCCGCCGGCCGCGATGACCGTGCTCAACCAGGTCAGCTCGTCGACGAGCCGGACGAGGGCGCGGTCGCCGGTGCTGAGGCCGGTCGGGCGATACGGGGTGTGGTAGAAGTCGTGCTTCAGCGCCTTGATCACCGCGGCGGCGCGCTCGGCGGACTCTTCCACCTCGGCCTGGGTGCCGCCGGGCATGTCCAGCGCGCCGGCGACCTCGTCGCGCAACCGGTCGGCCAGGGCGTGACACGCCTCGATGACGCGGCCGCGCAGCGGGTCGCGCACCGGCGCCGGCCACAGCACCATGATCGCCACGACGCTGGCGGCGGTGGCGAGACCCCAGCCGGCCAGGCGCTCCGGGATCGCCGAGGGCGGGCCGGGCAGGGACGAGGAGAGGATGAACGGCAGCAGGAGGGCGGTCGTGGCACCGGCCAGCACCGAGCTGACGACGCCGGCGAAGAAGACGGCGAACGTGACCACCGCGGTGGTGAGCACGGCCAGCCAGGTGATCGGCGCGATCAGGGTACCGAGGGAGATGAGCACCACTCCGGCGAGCCCGAGGCCGACCTGGGCCCGGACGCGGTCGGCCATCGGGCCGGTGAAGTCGACGAACAGGAGCAGGGCGAAGGCGCCGAAGGCCGAGTAGGTGGCCACGATCGGGTTGCGGATCACCCCGAAGGCCACCCCGAAGACGATGGGCATGACGACGGCCGTGCGGGCGGCGCGGCGCAGGACGGTGAGGCCGGCGTCGCGTTGCCGGAGCCATTCGATGGGACCCACCGCTGCATCCGATCACCCGCGGCGGCGCGGCGCATCGCTATCGTGGTCGGATGTGGGAACCCGGAGAGGGCGGCGTCCTGCGGCTGCCGTCCGGCCGGCTGGTGCGCGGCCGGGGGCTGCGCAACCCGGCGCCGACCACCAGACCCGAGTTCGGGCTGTACCTGCTCGGCAAGCCGCCGCCCGACTTCGGATGGCCGGCCGTCTGGGTGCGCTGGCCGGACTTCTGGCTGCCCGCCGACCGGGCAGCGACCGCGGAGGCGTTCGCCGAGGCGCTGCGGCGGGCCGAAGACGAGCGCGTGGAGGTGGCCTGCGGCGGGGGCCGGGGCCGCACGGGCACGGCCCTGGCGTGCATCGCCGTCCTCGACGGCGTGCCGGCGGGTGAGGCGGTCGCGTACGTCCGCCGCCACTACCACCCGCACGCCGTCGAGACGCCGTGGCAGAAGCGCTATGTCGCGAAGTTCAGTTCGCGGCCTTGAGCAGGTCGGCGAGGATCTCGGGGGTGAACGCGTCGCCGGCGAAGGCGACCACGCGGTCCAGCGGCATGCTCGCCATGAGGCTGAGCATCGCCGGGTCGGCCACCGTCTGGGCCATCGCGCCCCCGCCGGCCGCCGCCATCGCCGTGAACGCCTCGGCGAGTGCCTGCGCGCCGCGCGGGTCGGCGAACCACTCCCCGATCGTCGAGTCGACGGTCAGCGCGCGGCGCTCGTCGTCGCCGGCCAGCGCGACCGTTGCCGTCGTGCGGATGTCGCGCGAGGAGGCGCCGACGGCGACCGTGTAGTCGCCCGCCTCGACGACCCAGCGGCCGAGCTCGACGTCCCAGTAGGCGAGATCGCCGGCATCGACGGTCAGCACGACCTCGGCGGACTCGCCCGCGGCGATCGGCACACTCGCAAACGCCTTGAGCTCCCGCGGCGCGCGGCGCACCCGCGAGGAGCCGATCGAGGTGTACACCTGCACGACCTCCCGCCCGTCGCGCGAGCCGGTGTTGGCCACGCTCACCCGCACCTCGAGGCCACCGTCCACGGTGGACACCGACAGGCCGGAGTACTCGAACGTGGTGTACGACA
This sequence comes from Dactylosporangium darangshiense, assembly GCF_039537565.1. Taxonomy (NCBI): domain Bacteria; kingdom Bacillati; phylum Actinomycetota; class Actinomycetes; order Micromonosporales; family Micromonosporaceae; genus Dactylosporangium; species Dactylosporangium darangshiense. The sequence goes on along the minus strand of NZ_BAABAT010000015.1, from coordinate 212,501 downwards.
GCCCGAACCCGAACGGGTAGGCGACCTCCTGCTCGCGGGCGTCGAAGCCGCGGTACCCCACGTGGATGCCCTCCCCGTAGCGCACGTGCCCCTGCTCGCCCGGGAAGTCCAGGTACGACGGGTGGTCGGCCAGCTTCACCGGGATCGTCTCGGTGAGCCGCCCCGACGGGTTCACGACGCCGAAGAGCACGTCGGCGATCGCACCGCCGCCGGCCTGCCCGAGCAGCCAGCCCTCGACCAGCGCGGGCACGGCCGCGTCCCACGGGCCGGTACGGATCACGGCGCCGTTGGAGAGCACGACCACGGTGCGCGGGTTGGCCGCCGCGACCTTCTCGATCAGCGCGCGGTGCGCGGCCGGCAGCTCCAGGCTGGTGCGGTCCGAGCCCTCGGTCTCCTCCTCGGAGCCGGCGAACACGATCGCCACCGACGACTCGCGCGCGAGCGCCGCGGCCGCCTCGGGGTCGTCGTAGCCGGCCGCGAAGCGCACGGTCCCGGTGGCGTGGGCGGTGATCTCGTCGAGCGCGTTGTCCAGGCGCGTCGGGTTGATGAGCGAAGAGCCGCCGCCCTGGTACCGCGGGCTGCGCGCCTGCTCGCCGATGACCGCGATCGAGGGCTCGCCGGCGGCCAGCGGCAGCAGCCCGCCGTCGTTCTTCAGCAGCACGATCCCGCGCGAGGCCGCCTCGCGGGCGAGCGCGTGGTGCGCGTCGGCGTCATACGTAGCGCCCGGCGTCGCCGCGGCGACTGCCCGGCGTACCAGGGACTCCACGCGAGACGCGGCGGTCTGCAGCGCCGCCGCGGGCAGTGACCCGGCGCGGACGGCGGCGGCCAGGTCCCGGTCGCCGGCATCGTCCGGGCCCGGCATCGTCAGGTCGAGGCCGGCGCGCACCGCCTCGACGCGGTCGACCACGGCGCCCCAGTCGGACACCAGCACGCCCTCGTATCCCCACTCGCCGCGCAGCACGTCGGTGAGCAACCAGCGGTGCTGGCTGGCGTAGACGCCGTTGATCCGGTTGTAGGAGCACATGACCGTCCACGGCCGGGCCCGCTGCACGACGCGCTGGAACGCGCGCAGGTACATCTCCCGCAGCGTGCGCTCGTCGACGTCGGCGCTGACGCGCATCCGGTCGGTCTCCTGGCTGTTCATCGCGAAGTGCTTGAGCGAGGCGCCGACGCCCTTGCTCTGCAGGCCGGCGACCCACTCGGTGGCGAGCACGCCCGTAAGAATCGGGTCCTCGGAGAAGTACTCGAAGTTGCGCCCGCCCAGCGGGGTGCGCTTGAGGTTGATGCCGGGGCCGAGCAGCACGGCGACGTCCATGGCCAGGCACTCCTGGCCGAGCGCCGCGCCGACCCGCCGCACGAGCTCGGGGTCCCAGGTCGAGCCCATCGCGACGGCGGGCGGGAAGCACGTCGACGGCTCGCTCGCGAGCAGCCCGAGGCCCTCGCCCACGACCTGCTTGCGCACGCCGTGCGGGCCGTCGGTGACCATCACGGCGGGCACGTCGGCGACGGCCCGGGTGTGCCAGAAGTCGGCGCCGCTGGTGAGCGCGGCCTGCTCCTCGATCTCCACGACAAGCCCCTTACCTAGTACCTAGTAAGTAGTAGATAGTGCGTAAGATAGACCCGCCCGCAGCGGCGGACAAGGGAGGTGGCGCGGATGGCACGGCGCGAGCGCTCGCGTCTGCCGGCGCCGGAGCGCCGCCGGCAGATCATCGAGGCGGCCACCGCACTGGTCGCCGAGCGCGGCTTCTGGGGCCTGTCGATGCAGGACGTCGCCGACGCGTGCGGGCTGACCGTCCCGGGCCTGCTGCACCACGTCGGCTCGAAGGACGGCCTGCTCATCGCCGTGCTCGAGCACCGCGACGCCGAGGACCACCGCGCAATCGGCGACCCGCCGCCGTCCGACCTGCGCGCGCTGTGCGCGGCCCTGGTGCGCCGCAACGCCACCCAGCCGGAGATCGTGCGCCTGTTCGCGGTGCTCGCCGCGGAGTCCCTCGCGCCCGACCATCCCGCGCACGACTACTTCGCGGCCCGCCAGCAGGGTGTGCTGGACGCGCTGACCGCCCTGGCGAAGCCGGTCTCGGCCCGCCCGGAGGCGCTCGCCCGGCAGATCATCGCCACCATGGACGGGCTGCAGCTGCAGTGGCTGCGCGCGCCCGCCGGCACCGACCTCGTCGCTATGTGGGAGGCGGCGGCGCAGATGCTGTTCGCCGGCCCAACGGCGTCAGCAGGGCGGCCAGCGCGGTCACGGTGATCGTCGCGCCGGCGACCGCCAGGGTGGCCGGCACGCCGGCGTGCTTGGCGGCGAAGGTCAGCACCGCGTCGCCGGCCGGGGCGAGCACCAATTGCAGCGTCCAGAACGCCGAGGTCACCCGGCCCAGCAGCGGCGCCGGCGTCACCTCCTGGCGCAGCGACATCGAGGCGATGCCGGCCACCCCGGTGCACAGCGTCACGCCGGCGGCGAGGACGGCGACGGCGGGCACGTGCGTCGCCACGCCGATCCCGGCGACGATCGCGCCGCACAGCGTGTAGGCGCCGATCCAGGTCGCGCCGAAGCCCACCCGCCGGCGCAGCGGCGCGACCGCCGCCGCCGCGAACGTGCTGCCCAGCACGCCGGCGGTCAGGACCAGGCCGATCACCGAGTCCGGCTGGCCGAGGCCGGTCATGAGGTGGTACACGATGACGTCGTTCAGGCTCGAGGTGAAGAAGATCAGCACGGCGAGCAGCACGGTCAGCGACAGCATGACCGGGTGCCGCCGGATGAAGTGCACGCCGGCGCCCAGGCCGCGCTCGGTGCCGCCGGCAGGGTTGTGCAGGCGCACGAGGTACAGCCCGATCGCCGAGAGCGCGAAGGAGACGGCGTCGATGCCGATCGCCGCGGCGGGGCCCGCGGCCTGCGACACGAGCCCGGCGACGGCGGGCCCGGCCAGCCACGCGATCGAGTAGGAGCCGTAGAGCAGCCCGTTGGCGTCGTTGATCCGCTCCTTCGGCACCAGCGCCGGCACCACGGTCACGTAGGTGACCTGAAAGACCATCGAGAAGACCGCGGCGGCGGGCAGCACCACGAACAGCAGCCACGGCTGCGGGCCGGCCAGCCAGACGAGGGGGATGGCGCCGAGCAGCACGAACCGGGCGGCGTCGCACACGCGCAGCACGGTGCGCCGGTCGAAGCGGTCCGCGATCACCCCGGCGACGATCCCCGTCAGCAGCGTCGCGACGGCCTCGAGCGCCCGGACCCAGCCCACGCCGGTGATGGAGATCGCGCCGGTACGCATGAGCAGCGGCACGGCCGCGAAGGTGCACGCGTCGCCGAACGCCGACAGCGTCTGCACCCCGAGGAAGATCGCCACGTCGCGGTCGCGCCAGAGCGCCTTCCGCTTCGCCTCGCTCACGCCTGCGCCTCCGCTTCGCTCCGGCTCCTGCGCGAGCCACGGCTGCGTACGTTGTTCGCGGCCCCTCCGCTTCGCTGCGGACCGCTCACGCGCCCGTCAGCCCGGCGATCGCGTGGCGGGGCAGGTCGATCAGGCGCGCCTCGGCGCGGCCGGGCCCGGCCAGCGCGGACGCCCGGGCCTGCGCCTCGGACCGCGACAGCGCCGGGTCGGCGCGCATCAGGGCCTCCCGCAGCACGTTGCCGACCTTGCCGTGCGCGTGCGTCAGCAGCCAGCCGGCCGCGTCCGGCGGCTCCTGGGTCCGAAGCGTCGCCTCGACGGTCGCCCGGTCGGGCGCGGGGGTGCTGCGGCGCAGGCGCAGGTCGTACTTCGCGCCGACGAGCGCCCGCAGCGCGGCCTGGGAGGCCGCGTCGCGCAGGTCGGGGTGGTTGTTCGGCACCAGCAGCGTGACCGCGGGGACGTTGAGCGCGAGCAGCACCCGGGCCAGCCACGGCCCGGGGTCGGCGGCGAGGTCGACGGTGAGCTCGTCGGCCTGCAGCGGGCCGCCGCCGAGGATGCGGGCCGGGCCGCGCGCCGCCGTGCCCTCCAGGGACTGCTCGCCGTGTGTGTAGATGTTGGCCGAGCCGGCGAGCCGGTCGAGGCGGCGGTCGAGGACCTGCCAGGTCTGCGGGGTGGGCCGGCAGACGTAGAGGTCGCTGGCGCTGCCGACGGCCTGCGCGCCGTGGTAGCGGTTGAACGCCGGCAGCATCGCCTCGATGACCAGGTCGAGGTCGAGCACCGCCCGCTGCACCTTCAGGCCGAGTGCCGGGGTCAGCGGACTGAAGCCGTACGCCATGACGAGCCGCCCGTTGCCCCGGTCGCGCAGCGCCTGAGCGCCCCGCCCGAGGAAGAGCTGCACGCCCTCGGGGGTGTAGGGCGGGTCGGTGAAGACGAGGTCGCCGCTGCCGGCGACGACCGGCGGCAGGCCGAAGCGCAGGTCGGCGTGGTAACAGGCGATGCCGGCGCCCTGGCCGTCGATGTAGGCGAGCAGCCGTTCGTCGACGTCGACGACGGTGATCTCGACGTCCGGGCAGGCCCGGCGCACTGCGAGCGAGGTGAGGTCGTGATCGCCGATGCAGACCAGGCGGGCGCCGGCGAGGTCGTAGGTGCCGGCCAGCCACTGCGCCCGGCGGCGCGCGGTGTCGGCGGTCGCGGAGACGTGGTCGAGTGCGCGGTCGGCGGCGGGTGCGCCGGCGACGAGTTCGGCCATCCCGGGCACCTCGGGCACGTCGTGCAGGGTCGCAAGGGCGAAGCGTTCGCCGTACCGCTGCCGGACGGAATCTTGCAGCACGAGCGTCTCGCCGCCGGTGTCGAGGTCGGGGCCGGCGGCTCGCAGGAGCGCCTCGACGGTGCGGCGCGGGACGGCGAGGTCGCGCACGAGATCGTCGAGGGTCGTCGGCGACTCGGTGAGCCGGGCGATGATCTCGCGCAGCCGGCGCCCGGCGATCCCGTATCCCGAGACAACGGCGGCGACCGCATCGATCGGCTCGAGATCCACCCCGGCACCCTAGCATCAGTTAAAAGTTAACGAGGAGTAGCGGTGGAACTGGCACTCCCGCTACGGAGCGCAAGATTTCCGGGTTGTTTCGGGTCCCGAAGTACAGGGTGGGGGCGAGGGTGGGCATAGGGCATCGACCCTTGTCCAAGTCTTGCCCGATGTGTGATCGTCCTGACATCGCTGCAAGTCGATGAGGACGGCAGGCCGGTCGAACGGCGCGCACGCCGGCCATCCACACGCTTCGACGTGCGCGTGTCTCCATTGGTTCCGGCACACCCCGTCAACATTCCCCGGTGGGGTGGTCGTTGCTGAAAGAAGGCACCCTTTGAAGCTCTCACCACGGTTCGCTACAGCGGCCGGAGTGTTCGCGGTCGGGCTGGTAACAACCGGCACCGCCGTGGCCGTGCAAGCCTCACCCCCATCGCCGTCGGCGGCCGCCGAGGTCTCGAACGCCGCCGCCGCACAGGCGGTCGACTCGTTCGTCCAGGGCAAGCCGAGCGTTCTGCAGCCCAGCACCGACGACGCCTACGTGCAGCGCTCGGTCACGGCCTCCGGCAACGCCAAGTACATCGCCTACGAGCGCACCTACAAGGGCCTGCCGGTGCGCGGCGGCGACTTCGTCGTCGTCACCGACAAGTCCGGCGCCGCCACGTACACCTCGGTGTCGCAGACCAAGGCGATCGGCAGCCTCTCGACGACGGCGAAGGTCAGTGCGAAGGACGCCGAAGCTGTCGCCCGCAAGCAGCTGACGCAGGTCAACAACGTCGAGGGCACACAGCTCGTGGTCTACACGCTCGACGGGGCGGCGAAGCTCGCCTACGAGACCACGCTGTCCGGCACCGGCGCCGAGGGCGCCAGCCGGCTCACCGTCGACGTCGACGCGCTCAGCGGCGCAGTGCTGAAGACGACCGAGCACGTGACGCACGGCACCGGTACCGGCTGGATCAACGGATCGGTGTCGATCAACACGACCCTGTCGGGCAGCACGTACCGCATGCAGGACCCGTCGATCACGAGCCTGGCCTGCCAGGACGCCGCGAACAACACCACGTTCAGCGGCTCGGACGACGTGTGGGGCAACGGCACCGGCACCAACCGGGAGACCGGCTGCGTCGACGCGCTCTACGTCGCGCAGAAGGAAGTCGCGATGCTCTCCTCCTGGTTGGGTCGCAACGGGATGAACGGCTCGGGCGGCGCCTGGCCGATCCGCGTCGGCCTGAACGACCAGAACGCCTACTACGACGGCACGCAGGTCCAGATCGGCAAGAACACCGCCGGTCAGTGGATCGCCTCCGCCGACGTCGTCGGACACGAGATGGGCCACGGCATCGACGACACCACGCCGGGCGGCATCTCCAACGGCAACACCCAGGAGTTCGTCGCGGACACGTTCGGCGCGGCCACCGAGTGGTTCGCGAACAACCCGAACGACCCGCCGGACTTCCTGGTCGGCGAGGAGGTCAACCTCGTCGGCAGCGGCCCGATCCGCAACATGTACAACCCGTCGGCCCTCGGCGACGACAACTGCTACTCCAGCAGCATCCCGTCCGAGGAGGTCCACGCGGCCGCCGGTCCGGGTAACCACTGGTTCTACCTGCTGTCGCAGGGCACGTCGGGCAACGGCCAGCCGGCCAGCTCGACCTGCAACAGCAGCACCGTGACCGGCCTGGGCATCCAGACCGCGATCAAGATCATGTACAACGCGATGCTGATGAAGACCTCGTCGTCGTCGTACCTGAAGTACCGCACCTGGACGCTGACCGCCGCCAAGAACCTGTTCCCGGGCAGCTGCACTCAGTTCAACACGGTCAAGGCCGCGTGGGACGCGGTGTCGGTTCCGGCGCAGTCGGGCGACCCGACCTGCACCGGCGGCACCACGCCGCCGCCCACCACCACGCCGCCCACCAGCACCCCGCCGACCGGCGGCTGCTCGGGCCAGAAGCTGCTCAACCCCGGCTTCGAGTCCGGCGCGACGTCGTGGAGCGGCACCACCGGCAGCATCGGCCAGTGGGCCAGCCAGGGTCAGGCCGCGCACGGCGGCACCTACAGCTCGTGGCTCGACGGCTACGGCACGACCCACACCGAGGCGATCCAGCAGTCGGTGACCATCCCGGCCGGATGCACGGCGACACTGACGTTCTACGTGCACATCGACTCGGCCGAGACGACCACCACGGTCCAGTACGACAAGCTGACCGTCACGGCCGGCACGACCACGCTGGGCACGCTGTCCAACCTCAACAAGGCCTCGGGCTACCAGCTCAAGTCCTTCAGCCTGAACGCCTTCGCGGGCCAGACGGTGACCATCAAGTTCAGCGGCAGCGAGGACTCCTCGCTGCAGACCTCGTTCGTCATCGACGACACGGCCGTCACGCTGAGCTAACGGTTGTTTCGAGGCAGGGGGTCCGGGCCGCGCGCCGCCCGGGCCCCCTGCCTTGTCGGTTGAGCATGACCGCCGGTTGAGCGCGACCGTCAGCTGAGCGTGACCGCGATGCCGATGCCCGGCGGGCGGCGCAGCCGCAGCAGGCGCTGGAAGAAGTAGCCGATGCGGGCGGTCACGTACTTGCGCCGCAGGTGCTCCCGGGCCGTCGCGGTGCCCGCCTCGTCCAGCAGCCGCGCGCTGCCCTCGGCGGTTGGCGCGCCCGGCTTGATGCGGCCGCGCAGGTCGCACACCGTCAGCGTCACCAGCGGGTTGTTGCGGATGCGCTTGACCTTGAAGGCCCGCTCCTCCGACACGATGACGACCTCGCCGTCGTACACCACGTGCCAGACCGGCGTGGCGACCGGCGTGCCGTCGCGGCGGAACGAGGTGAGGCTGACGTACTGGCCGCGCGCGATGTCATCGAGGACGCTCATACCACCAGCGTACGGACGTTGACCCTTTCGGCCGACCCCGGCGGCCGACACCCGCCCCGTAGGCTCGTCGCGGCGCCGGTTTGCGCCGTTCGACGACGTGGGGAGGGTCCGGCATCCTGCAGTTCCGCGTCCTCGGCCCCCTCGAGGTCACCGGCCCGGACGGCCCCGTCGACACCGGTACCCCGAAGCAGCGCGCCGTGCTGGCCATGCTCGCCACGCAGCCCGGCCGCATCGTCTCCGTGCAACGGCTCATCGACGAGCTGTGGGCCGACGAGCCGCCGGAGCGGGCGATCTCGTCCCTGCAGGCCTACGTCTCGCGCCTGCGCCGGGCCCTCGAGCCCGACCGCACCTCCCGGGACCGCTCGGCCGTCCTGGTCAGCCGCGCGCCCGGCTACGTGCTGCAGGTGCCGGCCGAGAGCGTGGACGCGGCCCGGTTCGCCGCCGCCGTCGAGCGCGCCGCCGCCGAGCTCGCCGCCGACCCGGCCGCCGCGCTGCGCACCCTGGGCGAGGCCCTGGACCTGTGGCGCGGCGACCCGCTGCCGGAGCTCGGCGAGTCGTCCCTGGCCCGTGCCGAGCGGGCGCGCCTGGTCGAGCTGCGCCTGACCGCCGTCGAGCAGCACTCGGAGGCGCTGCTGGCGCTCGGGCGCGCGGCCGAGGTGGTGTACCGCAGCGAGCACGCCCTCGCCGAGGCGCCCTATCGGGAACGGCTCTGGGGCCAGCTCATGCTCGCCCTGTACCGCAGCGGCCGCCAGGCGGACGCGATGGCGGCCTACACACGGGCCCGCGCCGGGCTGATCGAGGAGCTCGGCATCGAGCCCGGCCCGGCGCTGCAGCAGCTGGCACAGGAGATCCTGCGCCAGGCGTCGCACCTGGGCTCGCATCCGGCGCCGAGCGCCCCGGCGGTTCCGGCCGACGTGGTGGTTTCGGCGGACGTGGCGGTTTCGGCGGACGTGGCGGTTTCGGCGGAGCTCGGGGAGGGGCTGGTCGGGCGGGACGAGGAGCTGCGCGCCGTCGACCGGCTGCTCGCGGAGGCCGCCGCCGGGCAGGGACGGCTGCTGCTCGTCTCCGGCAGCCCCGGCATCGGCAAGTCCGCCCTGCTGCGTGAGGTCGCGGCCCGTGCGCCCGGGCTCGTCGGCACCGGCACCGGCGTCGACGGCGAGGCGCCGCCGGTCTTCCTGCCGTGGGCGCAGATCCTGCGCGAGATCGCCACCGGCAACGCCGGGGCGGCCGCCGCGCTCTCGGCGGCGTTCGCGCCGTACGGCAACCTGCCCGCCGTGCTGGACCCCACGCTCGGCGAGGTGCTCTCGCTGCCCGCCGCCGAGCGCATGGCCGACCCCGAGATGGCGCGGTCCCGGCTGTACCAGGGCATCGTCGACGGCCTGGGCCGCCTCGCCGCGCACGCGCCGCTCGTGCTCGTCGTCGACGACGCCCACTGGCTCGACGCACCGTCGACCGTGCTGCTCACCATGTTCGCCAAGGGGCTGCGCCGCAGCCGGGTGCTGCTCGCCGTCGGCTACCGCGAGGCCGAGCTCGCCCCCGAGGCGCCCCTCGCCGGCGTGCTCGCCGAGCTGGTCGCCGACCCGGCCGCGGTCCGCCTGCCGCTGCACGGCCTCGGCCACGACGCCATCGCCGCCCTGGCACGGTCGGTGACCGGCGGCGACGTGCCGCCCGACACGGTGGCGATGCTCGCCGATCGCACCGGCGGCAACCCGTTCTTCGTCGTCGAGCTGCTGCGGGTGCTCGTCGCCGAGCACACCCTGTCCCCCGAGACGGTGCCCGTCCGCGTCCAGGAGGTCGTCCGCCGACGCCTGGCCCGCCTGCCCGGCCAGGTCAACGCCGTGCTCGCGGTCGCCTCGGTGCTCGGCCGCGACGTCGCCGTGCCGGTGCTGCGCGAGGTCGTGCAGATCGACGAGCTGGCGCTGTTCGACACGCTCGACACCGCCGTCGTCGCCGGCCTGCTCACCGCCACCGACGACCCCGGGCTGCTGCGTTTCTCGCACGACCTGGTGCGCCAGACCGCGTACCAGGACCAGGGCCCGCTGCGCCGCGCCCGGCTGCACGCCCGCGCCGCGCAGGCGCTGCGCGACACCGGCCTGGGCACGAAGGCCCAGCTCGCCGGCCACCTGCGCGAGGCGCTGCCGGTGCTCACGCCGTTCGACGTGGTCCCCGCCCTGGCCGAGGCGGCCGGCGAGGCCTACGAGCGGACCGCGCACGAGCAGGCCTCCGCGCTGCTGCAGGAGGCCATCACCGCGCTGCACCGCGCACCCGCCGGCGAGCGGCGCGACGTGGCCGAGCTGGACCTGCGCATCCGCCTGGCGTACATGCATCAGGCCACCGACGGCTACCTCGCGCCGTTCGTCGCCGAGCAGTACGCCGCGATGGAGCCCCTGCTGCTGCGCCTGCGCGGCCGTCCGGTGCTCGACGTGCTGCCGGCGCTGTGGGGGTACGCCTCCTTCCACACCGCCTCCGGCGACGTGCAGCGCGCCGTCTCGATCGCGCGCGCCCCCGCGCAGCGCGGCGACGACGACCCGTGGGCGGCGCTGGTCGCCGAGGTACACGAGGGCCACGCCGCCCTCACGGTGCTCGACCTCCCTCGCGCGCACCGCTGCTTCACCACGGCGCTGGCCGCCCTGCCCGACGGCGAGGCGCCGGTCTTCCCGATCGTCAACTGGGACCCGATCGTCGGCGCGCACGCCCCCGCGGCCATCGCCTGCGGTCTGCTCGGCGACGACGAGGCCGCACAGCACCACCTGCGCGCGGCCCGGTCCCGCGCGGCCCGGGTCGGCGAGCTGTTCCTCGACATGTACGTCGCCCACTTCATCGCCGTCGTCGCCGCCGACCGCGACGACCCCGCGGCCGCGCGCACGGCGGCGCAGGAGACCCTGCGGCTGGCGGAGCTGGGCGGGCACCCCGAGTACCGCAGCCTCGCCGGGCTGGTCCTGGGCTGGGCGGAGGTCCGCACCGGCGCCCCCGAGGGCCTGCCGAGGATGACCGCGGCCCGCGAGCACCTGGGCGAGGCGATGCGCCGCTTCGGCCGCCTCGAGGCGTTGTACGCCGACGCCCTGCTCGCCTCGGACCGCGCCGCCGAGGCGGCCGACGTGGCCACGGCGGCGCTGGAGCGGGGACTGCCCGGCCAGAGCGGCTTCTCGGAGCCGGACCTGCGCCGCATCCGCGCCCTGGCCCTGGCCGACCCGACCGGCGCGCGGGAGGCCCTGAAGCTGGCGCGCGACCTGCACCATGCGCCCGCGGCCCTGCGCGCGGAGGCCGCGGTCAGCCTGTTGGAGTAGCGAGCGTCCGTTCGTAGCAGACGGAGAGGTCGAAACCCACGTAGGCGCCGAACAGCGGGATCTCGTGGTAGCCCTCGCGCTCGTAGAAGCGCCGCGCGTCGGGCTGCTCGGTCCCGGTCTCGAGGCGCAGCACCGTCCAGCCGCGTTCGGCCGCGGCCGACTCCAGCGCGCGCAGCACCGCCGTGGCGACGCCGGTGCCACGGCGTTCCGGCACCACGTACATGCGCTTGATCTCCGCAGTGGTCGCATCGAGCCGGCGCAGCGCGCCGCAGCCGGCCGCCTTGCCGTCGACCACCGCGACGAGGAAGAGGTCGACGTCGGCGGCGGAGGGCGCCGCGCCCGGCTCGTGGAAGCTCGTGCCGTAGCGCGCGTCGAGCTCCGCGCGCTGGTCGGTCCGCAGCGCCACCCCGTCCGGGTCGTCCCACGGCCGCTCCTCGATCGTCAGTCCCACGTCGCCGCCCTCTCGTGTTTCGCCTCGCCGTAACAACTGTTCCGGGACGTATGGTGGGGCGCCGCTCACCTCCGTAACAAGCGTTACGGTAACATCTGTTACGTGAAACACTCCGAGGATCAGAGCGAGCGGCTGTCCCGGGCCGTGTGGGACGTGCTGGCGCGCGACGGGCTCGAGAAACTCACCATCCGGGCCGTGGCCGCGGCCGCCGGGTGCACGACGGGCCTCGTCATGCACCGGTTCCCGAACCGGCGGGCCTTGCTGAGCCATGCGCGGCGGCTGCTGCACGAGGTGGTCGGGGCGCGCGTGGCCGCGCTCGAGTCCGCCGCCTCCTCGCCGCGGGCGGCGCTGCGCGACGTGCTGCACCAGGGGCTGGCGCTCGACGCGCAGCGGGCCGCCGAGAGCCGGGTCTGGCTCGGGTTCCTGGCGGCCGCGTTCACCGACGAGGACCTCGTCGAGATGCACCGCACCAACAACCGGGGCTGGCGGTCGCGGATCGAGCGCCTCGTGGCCGCCGCGGCGCCGCGCTGGGCCACGATCCGGGTGGAGGCCGTGGCGCTCGGCCTGCTGTCGATGGTCGAGGGCGTCGCGGCGCTGGCCGCGGCCGACCCTGAGGCCTATCCGCAGTCCGCGCAGGAGATGATGCTGGACTTCGCTCTGGACGCCTACGGCCTGGGCGTCTCCATCCCCTGACGAGCCCGATCCCTCTGACGAGCCGGACCCGTGCGGCCTGGGAGTCCCATTCCCTTGTCGCCTCCCTTGTCCCCTTCCTTGTCGCCTTCGTTGTCGCCGTCCTTGTCGCCTTCGTTGTCGCCTTCCTTGTCGCCGGATGCGCACGGCCGGGAATCTGCGTCCCGCGACGGTTCGGTTGGACGCGTGCGGGCCGGGAATCTCCACCCGCGGGCCGAGCGCATTTCCACCCGTGGGTGGCGGACTCGGAGCCCGGCGATCCATAACGTCTTCGGCATGAGCCTCACCACCCTGCTGATCGCCCTCGTCGTCATCGTCCTGCTGATGGTCCGCCGCTTCATGGGCGAGCCCCTCGAGGTTCGCCGGCTCGTCGCGCCGCCGCTGATCCTGATCGTGCTGGGTGGGTACACGCTGTCGAAGGTCGACTTCGCCGCCACCGTGCATCACGGGGTCATCGACGGGGCCGTGCTCGGGGCCGGTGCGGTCGTCGCCGTGCTGGGCGGGATCATCCGAGGGCTGACCGTGCGGGTCTTCGTGCAGAACGGCCATGTGTGGTACCGCTACACCCTCGTCACGATCGCTGTCTGGGCCGGCCTGATCGTCCTGCGCCTGGGCCAGATGCTCGCCGGCCACGCGCTCGGCGCAGACCAGAGCGTCCTGTCCGCGGGGCTGCTGGTCGTCCTCGGCCTGAGCTTCCTCGGCGAGGCCGCGATCGTCGGCCGCCGCGCGATCGGCACCGGCGCGCCCTTCGCACCGCCCGGGTCGCGCCGCGCCGCCCGCTCGGGCGCCGGCCTCTTCGGACGATGACCACCGCACGACCCGCCGGGCTGGACGGCCCGGCGGGCACCCGGCACCACACCGCCACCGGCAACAGCAAAAGCAACAGCAACAGCAACAGCAACGCAAGCGCCGCCCCGGCGACCGTGGGCGGCGCAACTGCCGGCTACGCGGCCGATGCTGCGGCGGCCGCCGGAAGCGCCGAGGCCGGCATTCGGCGACCCGGCGGGCCGGCGCCGGGCGGGCGGGCCGCGGGCGGGCGCGTGGCGCAGACTGGTGCGGTGCTCAACGTCACCGACCAGCACGTCGCGCGCTGGCGTCAGGTTCGCAGTCTCATCTTCGTGGTGCTGCTGACCGTCGCGATGTTCCAGAACGAACCGCGGCCGGGGGTCACCGGGCAAGGGCTGGCGTTGACGGCCGGCATGGTCGTGGGCGGGCTGGCCTGGGTCGCGATGACGTTCCGGGCCGGCGGGGAGCGGCTCCAGGTGTACACCATCGGGATCTGCATGGCGGCCGGCATCTTCCTGGCCGCGGTCCGGCCCGGGGACTTCGGCGCCTGTTACTGCCTCGCCGCCGTCACCATCGCCGCCACTTCCCTGCCGCTGGTGCGGGCCGCGGTGCTCACGGGCGCGGGCGCGGCGGTCCTGGCGCTGGTGCAGGCCCTCGTCGGCGCGTCGATCGAGGGGATCACGATCTGGGTCGGCACGATGCTCGTCCTGCTGCTGCTGGGGATCGTGCGGCGGGAGCGAGAGGCGCGGTCCGAGCAGGACCGGAAGCTGGCCGGCGAGCAGGCGCGCACCGCGACGCTCGCCGAGCGGGCGCGGCTGGCCCGCGAGATCCACGACGTGCTCGCGCACTCGCTGTCGGCGCTGTCGCTGCAGCTGGAGACGGCCGCGGCCCTGCTGGAGCGCGACCGCGCCGCCGAGGCCGCGGTCATCGTCGACCGGGCCGGGCGGCTGGCCCGCGACGGGCTCACGGAGACGCGCCGGGCGGTCAGCGCACTGCGCGGCGACCCGGTGCCGCTGCCGGAGCTGGTCGGGGAGCTCGCCGCCGGGTACCGCGAGGACGCCGGCGCGCCGGCCCTGTTCGAGGTGGACGGGGAGCCGCGGGCGCTCAGCGCGGAGACGGGGCTGGCGCTGTTCCGCGGTGCGCAGGAGGCGCTATCGAACGTGCGCAAGCACGCGCCGGGCAGCGAGGTGGCGGTGCGGCTGGCGTACCTCGACGACGCGGTCCGCCTGACCGTGCACAACCGCGGCACGGGCGGGCCGCCGGTCACCGGGCTCTCGCCCGGCTACGGCCTCACCGGCCTGCGCGAGCGCGCCGAGTTGGCCGGCGGCACCGTCGAGGCCGGGCCGAGCGATCACGGATGGACGGTGGATGTGAAGATGCCTGCATGAGCATCCGCGTGGTCGTTGCCGATGACCAGACGGCGGTGCGCGAGGGGCTCGCGGTGATGCTGGGGCTGCTCGACGACGTCGAGGTGGTCGGCGAGGCGGCCGACGGCGAGCAGGCGATCGAGCTCGTCGAGCGGCACCGCCCCGACGTGGTGCTCATGGACCTGCGCATGCCGCGCCGCGACGGCGTGGAGGCGACCGGCGTCATCCGCGAGCGGCATCCGCAGACCCGGGTCGTGGTGCTCACCACGTTCGCCGACGACGAGCACATCCTGGCGGCGCTGCGGGCGGGCGCGCTGGGGTATCTGACGAAGGACGCCGGCCGCGTGCAGATCGCCCAGGCGGTGCGCGCCGCGGCGGCCGGGCAGTCGGTGCTCGACCCGCACGTGCAGCAGCGCCTGGTGGCCGCGGCGACGCAGGGCGCGCCGCCACCGCCCGCAGTGAACACAGCCGAGTCCCCGCCCGGCGGGCCGCTGCCCGACGGGCTGACCGCGCGCGAGGCCGAGGTGCTGGTCCTGATCGCGGCCGGGCTGTCCAACCGCGAGATCGCCGAGCGGCTGTACGTGACCGAGGTGACGGTCAAGTCGCACATCAACCGGCTGTTCGCCAAGACCGGCGCGCGCGACCGGGCGCAAGCGGTGCGGTACGCGTACGAGCACGGCCTGGCCTCGTAGCCTCTGCTCAGGCCTTCGCCGCCAGCCTCGCCAGTGCCGCCCGGGCCGCGCCGGCGCGGGCGTGCCGGAACCGTTTGCCCGCCCACAGGTTCACGCGGTCGGTGTCCCCGGACGCGGCCGCGGCGCGCCGCAGCGGCGTGGTGAGGTGGTGCACCGCCGGATAGCCCAGCGGCGCCCGCCCGTCGAACCGATCCACGAACGCGTTGCGCAGTGCCCGCGCCGGCCGCCCGCTGAACGCCCGGGTGACCACGGTGTCCACTGTGGACATCTCGACGAGGGCTGCCTTGTGTACCGCCGAGGCACCGCTCTCGTCCGTGCGCAGCAGCGCGGTGCCGGCCATCGCCGCCTCGGCACCGGCCCCGAGCACGGCCACGACGTCGTCCGCGGTCGCCACCCCACCGGCCCCGACCAGCGGCAGGTTCACCGCATTGCCGATTTCCTGCAAGAGCTCCAGCAGTGGTACGTCCCGAGGCGGCTCCGCCGGCGTGAACGTCCCCGAGTGCGCCCCCGCGGCCGCGGCCTGCACCACGAGCCCGTCCACCCCGGCCTCGTCGGCCGCGCGCGCCTCCTCCACCGAGGTGACCGTCTGCAGCAGGATGCTCCCGGTCCGCCGCAGCGCCTCCAGGTCACCGCGCGGCGGCAGCCCGAACGTGAACGACACCACCGGCACCGGATCGGAGACCAGCAGCGCGACCTTGGCATGCCAGTGATCGTCGTTCTCGACGATGTGGGCGGCGGCGAGGTCGAGCCCGTACACCTCCCCGTCCCCGCGCAGCGCCTGCGCGTAGGCCCGGAACTCTGCGGGATCGACGGGCACCGGATTGGGCGCGAACACGTTGACCCCGAAGGCGCCCTTCCCGACTCTGCGCACCGCCGCGATCTGCCCCGCAAGGTCCTCGGGCGTGCGGTACCCGGCGGCGAGGAACCCGAGCACCCCGGCGCGCCCGGCGGCGGCGACCAGCGAGGGCGTGGTCGGCCCCCCGGCCATCGGCGCCGCGACCACCGGCGAGGTGAGCCCGAGCCCGTCGAACAGTCCACTCATGCGTTCGATCCTCCCTCGCCCTCTCCTCGTCCGCCTCGTGCTGGGGGTCCGATAAGTCGGGCGCTGGCGCGCCACGACTTATCGGATTTATACCCCGGCAGGCGAAAAGTCCGACTCCCCGATGGCCTCGTCGCTTTTCTCTCCGCGATCACGCAAAACACGCTCGGACAAATCGGGCATGGGTCAGATCGTGGAGCGAAAATGTACAAGGGAGTGCATCATGTCTCCACCATCATCGCGATGTCTGATTTGTCCGGGCGCAAATCGCGTGATCGTGGAGAGAAAATGTCATCCGGCGCTCAGGGCGTCCTCGATGCCGGTCTCGTGCCGGCCCAGGTACACGGGGTCGCGGCCCGACACGACGTCGTATGCGGCCTTGTCGGCGGCGCCGAACTCGCGTACCGCCCCGGTCATCCACGGCTTGTGGAACTGCGCCATCGTCGAGTCGCCCACGCCGTCGGCGTCCAGCCCCAGGTGGCGGCACAGCGCTACGGCGCGCGTGATGTGGTACCCCTGCGAAACCACGATCGCCCGGTGCACCCCGAAGACGCGCACCGCCCGCGCGCACGAGTCGTAGGTGTCGAAGCCCGCGTAGTCGCGCACGACCTTGACGGCCGGGACGTTGTGGTCGATCAGCCACTGGCGCATGGTGGACGGCTCGTCGTACTCCCACCGCCCGTGATCGCCGGAGACCAGGATCGCGTGGACCCTGCCCGTCTCGTAGAGCCGGCGGGCGATCTCGAGGCGCGCGACGAGGAACGGCGAGGGCGAGCCGTCCTCGTACACCTGCGCGCCCAGCACCAGCGCCACCGGCGCGGCCGGCACGTCCTCGACGGTGAACACGTGGCCGCGCGCGGCGAAGCGCAGCCACTGGGTGCACCCGACCGTGGCGAGGCCGGCGAGCAGGACCGCCGCCGCGACCAGCCGCACCGCGAGCCGTACCGTGCGGCGCACGGGGCGGCGCCACCGCGGGGCGAGCCACCGCGCCGCGCGGATCATCCGGTCGACGAGCTTCGGCATGCACCCGAGAATGGCGCCGACGGGACGGCCCGCAACGCATCGGCGCGAAGCCGACAGCAAAATCACGTCGGCTGACTACCAACCAATTTGCTAGGAAATACGGGCGAAGCCAGCATTCACCGCTCAGCACGCAATAATATGAAATGTCCGAAATATCTGGCGCGCCAGCGCCGGATATTTCGGACTCGGCAGGACAGCGAGCGATCAGACGGACCGAGGAGCCCCGGCTTGAGATGCAGAGAGACGGCGATCATCATGTTGCGGCATGACGAAGAAGCGCCTCGGGGTCAAGGTTGCCATCGCCGCGTTGGTCGCGCCGCTGCTGCTCGGCTGCGGGTGCTGCGAGGCGCCGTGGGCGGTGTTCGACAGCGTCTTCGGCGATGACCGGCCGCACATCAGCGAGGACCAGGTGCCGGGGGTCTGGCAGAGCGACTGCGGCGGGAAGATCAGCTTCCGCGACGACGGCGTCTACGTCGCCGACGGGCTGATGTTCGGCGAGCCGCAGCAGCCGCTGAGCCACACCGGCAAGTGGCACCTGACGGACAACGACCGCGGCGGGCAGGGGCAGCTCGTCAGGCTGGAGGGGCTCGATCCCGAGCCGATCCTGGAGGTCGCGGCGCAGGACCCGTTCGAAGGGTTCGAGTACGACGCCCGGGACCAGGTCCCGGGCGCCGAGCCGCTCATGTGCCAGGTGCGGCGGGCCAAGTAGCCCGGGCGCGCTCGACGGCGGCGTCGAGGGCATCGGCGGTGATGAGCTCCTCGTGCGTGCCGGGCGCGCCGCAGGCGAAGGCGCCGGAGACGGCGCCGGCCAGCGCGCACTCCGCCGCGGGGCGGCCGCGCATCCAGCGGCTCATGAACGCGGTGCTGTACGCGTCGCCGGCGCCGTTGCTGTCCACGACCGGGCGCTCGGGGCGGGCGACCGGGAAGCGTTGCACGTCGCCGGATGCGCCGGCCAGGACGCGGCTGCCGTGCTCGCCCTCGGTGGCGACCACGATCGAAGCCCGGCCCTTGGTCGCAATTAGGCGCATGATGTCGTCGATGCGCTCGGGCGCGGCTGCCGAGGACAGGAAGACGATGTCGGCCTCGCCGGCCATCGGCCACGCCCACTCGTCCACGCCGTTCCAGGCGTGCACGTCGGTCGAGGTGGACACGCCGAGCTCGCGGGCGGCGGCCCAGACGGCCGGTGTGAACTGCGTGGCCACGTGCACGTGTGCGGCCCGCTCGACCAGCGGCAGGTAGAACTCCTCCGGCAGGAGCGTGCCCGGCGGGTGGCGGCCGTCGAAGAACGAGAAGCGGCGGCCTGCAGCGTCGACGAGGTTGACGCTGCGCGGCGTGCCGTTCGGGGCCGGGTGACCGCTGTAGTCGAGGCCCACCGCGGCGTACCGCGCCCGGATCAGCTCGCCCTGCGCGTCCGCGCCGGCGAAGTCGGCGAACTTGGTGCGCAGGCCCAGCGCGTGGAATCCGAGCGCGACGCCGTTGCCCGAATGGGCGACGTAGTCCCGGACCGGTGCCACCGGAAGGAAGTCGCCCGGCGGCAGGCGCAGCTCGGGGACGCGCACGATGGTGTCCACGCCGGCGCCCGCGAGCACCAGCACGTCGAAGTCGACCATGGCGAACCAGCATAGACGGCGGAACCGGACGTCGGGGGGCTCGACGGTGGCCGCCCTGGAGGGCTACAAACGCTGAGCCGCCGGCTCGGTGCCGAGCGCGATGTCGGCGAGGGCGGCCAGGCTCTGCGTCCCGGCGACGAAGTACCCGTCGTGGCCCTCGACGCCGCCGACCGGCAGCGGTTCGGCCCCGAACGACGGGTCGTACGGGTGCTCGCCGTGCCCGGCGCCGACGATCCGCAGGCCCGGGATGCGCCGCGTCCAGTCGTCGGCGGCGGTGCCGGCCCACACGTGCGCGCCGGTGTGCAGCTGCGCGACCGAGTCGGCGCCCATGCCGGGGCTGCCGAGCGCGACGATGTCGGTGACCCGCCGGTCCAGCCCGGGCGCGGCCAGCCCGGCGACCGTGGAGCCGTAGCTGTGCCCGACCACGACGATGCGCTGGCCGGGCAGGCGCGAGACGAACTCGCGCAGCGCCGTCGCGCCGGCCGCCGCCAGGTCCTCGCGCGCCGCGTCCAGGCCGACGCCATGCGGAGTGCGGTACCCGAGCCAGGCCAGCACGGCGACCGAGTCCGCCGCGCCGGGGCCGCCACGGGCCGCGATCTCGTCGGCGAGCGCGTGCGCCTGCCAGGCCGGGGCCCGGCGCTGGACGCCACCGAGCCCGCGGTCGAAGTTCTCCTCCGTGGTGTCGACGCCGGGGACGAGCACCACGACGGTGCGTGCCGTGTACGGGTCGCCGACGACCTCGAGGGCGCGGCCGTCGGCGTACCGTCCACTGTGGATCGGCAGCGGCGGCTCGACGGCCGCCGGGTGCGTGGGTCCGAAGACGGTCAGGATCGCGGCGGCGACGGGGATCAGCAGCAGGCTTCGCATGCCGAGGAAGGTAGGAACGGGGACGGGTGCGACTCGTCATACGACGGAGCGGTTATTGCACTACCTCTGCGGTACCGAAGAAGGCCATCGGGTCGTGCGAGCCCGAGTGCACGGGGGCGGAGATGCGCAGGCGCCGCTTGACGCCGAGCAGATGGTCGCGCAGGTCCGGGTCGGCGCGCCGGGCCGCGGTGAGGTAGCCCAGGCCGCGGGCGCGCAGCCAGCGCAGCAGCACCGCGCCCTCGCTGTTGGGCCACGGGCAGCGGCCGTGGAAGACGTCGTGGACACCGACGGCGACGCCAGGCTTGAGCCGGTCCAGCAGCGCGGCGGTGTACCAGCGGGCGAAGCCGGCCGTGTGCAGGGCGTCGACCAGCACGAAGCCGGGGTTGTCGGGCAGTTCGGTGGCGCGCACGTCGCCGTGGGTGAAGCGCCAGCGGGTGCTGGTCAGCTCGTCCGGCAGCGTGCGCGCGGCGTGGTCGAGGCGGTCATAGGTGTACAGCACGCCGTCGCCGTTGTCGCGCAGCGCCCGCAGCAGCCAGGAGGTCGACCAGCCGTGGAACGAGCCGATCTCGACCACGGTGTGCGGGCGCAGGGCGCGGACGGTGAGGTAGCAGACCTCGGCCTCGATGTCGTCGAGCTTCGGGTGCATCGGGCGCTGTGCGAGCAGTTCGCGCTGCTCCTCGCGGGCGGTGCGCAGGTCGGGGGCGTACTCGCGGTACCAGTCGATGAGCGTGTCCACGGTGTACATGCGCGCAAGGTAGGCGTGCGCCCGGCGCCGGCACGTCACTCCGGGGAGCCATGCCCGGGTCGTACCCCGGTACTACCTACTCCCCCGCGTTGACCACGCCGGTCTCGTAGGCGAACACGACGGCCTGGGCACGGTCGCGCAGGTCGAGCTTCTGCAGCACCCGGCTCACGTGGGTCTTCACCGTCTGCTCGGCCACGACGAGCGAGGCGGCGATCTCGGCGTTGGACTGGCCGCGGGCGATCAGGCGCAGCACCTCGACCTCGCGCGGGGTGAGGTCGCGCAGCCGGTCGGGCCGGTGCGCCACCGCGCGCGGGCGCGCCGCGAACTGCTCGATCAGCTTGCGGGTGACCGACGGCGCGAGCAGCCCGTCGCCGGCCGCGACGACCCGCACCGCGTTGACGAGCTCGGCCGCGGGCGCGTCCTTGAGCAGGAAGCCGGAGGCGCCGGCCCGCAGCGCCTCGAACACGTAGTCGTCGAGGTCGAAGGTGGTGAGCATGAGCACCCGCGGCTGGTGCAGCCCGGGCGCGACGTCGAGGATGCGCCGGGTGGCCGCCAGCCCGTCGAGGACCGGCATGCGGATGTCCATGAGCACCACGTCGGGCGCGCGCTCGCGGGCCAGCGTCACGCCCTGCTCACCGTCGGCGGCGTCGCCGACGACGGTGAAGTCGGGCTGGGCGGCCAGCAGCGCGGCGAAGCCCTGCCGGACCATCGCCTGGTCGTCCACGATGAGCAGCTTGATCATGCCTCTCCGTCCAGCGGCAGCGTGGCCACGACCTCGTACGCCCCGTCGGCGGTCGGCCCGGTGCGCAGCGTGCCGCCGACGGCCGCGGCCCGTTCCCGCATGCCGAGCAGCCCGTGCCCCTTGCCCTCCGGCCCGAGCGGCGCGCCCGTCGGCTCGTTGCGCACCAGGATCCGCAGCTCGGCGGCGTCGCGGAAGAGCACGATCGCGACCGGCGCACCGGCGGCGTGACGGCGGGCGTTGCTCAGCGCCTCCTGCACGATGCGGAACGCGGCCAGCCCGACGCCGGGCGGCACCTCGGCGCCCGGCAGCGGCGAGTACTCGATCAGCACCCCGGCCTCGCGCGCCTCGCGGACCAGCCCGGCGAGGTCGTCCAGGGTCGGCTGGGGCTCGGTGAGCGGCACCGAGTCGTTGCGCAGCACGCCGAGCAGGCGGCGCATCTCGGTGAGCGCCTCTCTCGACGTACCGGCGATGGCTTGAAGCTCTTCGGCAACGGCCGGCGGGACGCCCTCGATGCGGTAGATCGCCGTCTCGGCCCGCACCGCGATCAGCGACATGTGGTGCGCGACCACGTCGTGCATCTCCCGCGCGATCCGGTTGCGCTCCTCGGCGATCGCCCGCCGCGTCTGCGCGAGCTCGGAGCGCTCCTCCTCCTCGGCGAGCGCACGCTGGACCTCGCGGCGGCGGCGCACCTGGTCGCCGACCACGAGCACGGCGACCAGGGCCAGCAGCAGGCCGGGGACATTCGGCGGCAGGACGTACACGATGAGGAGCAGGAACGCCGACAGGCCCGTCCAGAGGACCACGCCGCGCGGGTGGCGGATCGCCACGACGGCGAGGATCACCGGGTAGGTGAGGATCTGCACCGGCTGGAACGGCCACGGGGTGCCCTGGTCGATGTGGATGCGCAGGCTGGTGAGGATCGCCGTGACGAACGCCACCCGCCAGGCCAGCAGCGGCCGGGTCGGTATGAGCGCGATCGTCAGGCCGATGAGCACCGAGGCGATGACGGTCAGGATCCAGTCGGGGTGCCGGACGTTGCCGAGGTAGTACTCGTAGGCCATCAGGCCGCACAGGAAGCCGGCGAGGACGCCGATCAGGGGCAGCGCGCGGCCGAGGCGCGTCTTGGGGTGGACCGCCGGATCCCGGCCGAAGAGGAACCGGCCCAGGTCCTTGACGATCCACCCCACGACCGTCATGTTATGCCAGCTGCGGTACCACCTCGTCCAGCGCCTGGTCGACGGTGCGCACCGCGATGCCGCGCTGCTGGATCAGCTTGAGCTCGGCCTCGAGGTTGGCGGGCGTGACCGCGTAGGTCGGGTCCTCGGCGGTCGAGGAGACCTCGTGGTACACCAGCACGAGCCAGCTCTTGTCGCGGATCGCCTGGTCGATCCACTGGCCGACCTGCGCCGGCGTCGTGGTGTCGAGGATGTTCTGGACCTTGATGTTGTTGACGTCGGTGCTGTCCTTGGTGTTGAAGCCCTCGTCGGTCGAGCGGTGCGAGCGGTAGTACTTCTTGCTGGTGCTCAGCACGGTGGCGTTGTACTCGCCGTAGGGCGTCGCGAAGTTCTTGGCCACGCCCGCGCCGTACCACTGCCGCAGCGTCGCCTGGCAGTCCTTGAGCTCGCTGTCGATCTTCGCCGCGCTCAGGGTCGGCAGGTGCGGGTGGTCGACGGTGTGCGAGGCCATCTCGATGCCGTGCCCGGGCAGCTCGCCCATCTGGGCCTGGGTCATGTAGTCCGGGTAGTCGGTCGTGCTGGTCAGCAGGTAGTACGTGGCCGGCATGTGGTACTTGTCCAGCAGCGGCAGCCCCGCCGTGTACTGCGAGCGCCACCCGTCGTCGAACGTCAGGCTGACCAGCGCCCGGCTCAGCTGCGCCGGCGTGTACTCGGCCAGCGAGAAGTCGTCGCCGGTCACCCAGCCCACCTTCGCCAGCACCTGGAACACGGTGATCTTCGTGGCGCCGGCCGGGACGGTGTACTGCGCGCTGACCTTCGCCCAGCTCGCCGACGCGGGCGCCGCGGCGAGGTACGCGTACTGCTGCGACCCGTCGGCCATCGTAACCTCGACGTCGATCTCACTGTCGGCGTTGGACTGGTACCAGTTGGCGTACTGATACGTCCTGCCGGGCGTGACACCGACGACGGCCGGGCTCCATTTCGCATCGCCGCTGGTGTACTTCGTGATCTGCGTCTTCACGCTCCGCCCGCCGGTGCGCCCGGTGGTCAGGTAGCTGAACGCGGCGGTGTTCGTCCCCCAGTTGGAGCCGCTCCACCCGGCCGGCGCGCTCCCCGCCGCGGTCTCAACGGACGGGTTGGCGATGAGGTTGCCGGGCGTGGCCGGCGGCGGCGGAGTGCTCGTGGCGTTGCCGACCGTCACCGTGACCTTGGTCGTCGCGGCGGTCGCGCTCGACGCCGTCCGGGCCGTGGCCGTCACCGTGTGCGCGGCGTTGGTGGCCTTGGTCGTGTCCCAGCTGGCGGTGAACGGTGCGCTGGTGTCCTCCGCCCCCAGGTCCACGCCGTCGACGGCGAACTTGACCCCGACCACGTCGGCGCTGGCGGTGGCCGCGACCTGCTGGGTGCCGCTGACGGTCGCCCCGCCGGCCGGCGCGGTGAGCGTGACGGAGGTCGGCACCGGCGTCGGGTCGGAGGCTCCGGACTCGGCGAGGAGGTAGAGGTCGGTCTGCAGGCTGCCCTTCTTGGCCAGCACGTGGTACACCGACGCCTTCACCGCGTCGGCCGGCGTTGTGAACTCGACCGACAGCTGCTTCCAGCTCGCCGACACCGCGGCGTCGGCGAGCCAGTTGAAGGTCTGCTTGCCCGCGGCGTTGGTGTAGACGACCTCGAGGCTCGTCTGGGCGTCGCTGATGTACCAGTCGGACGCCACGTACTTGGTGTTGGGCTTGACGGTGACGGGCGCCGCCATCCACTTGGCATCGCCGGAGGTGCGCGCCGTCATCGTGACGGCGAGGCTCTTCTGCCCGTCTTTGCCCCCCGCCTTCCAGCTGGACGTGGTGGTGTTGGTCCCCCACTTGTCGAACGTCCAACTCGCCGGCGCCGACCCGGCCGCGTTGGCCGTCTCCACGGATGGGTTCCCGATGAGGTTGGCGCCGATCGCGTACGCCGTGACGCTGGGCAGCAGCGCCGATACCAGGGCCGCGAGGACCCCGCCGATGAGCAGTCTGAACAGGCGCACGTGTCGGTACCCCTACATTTCCACGGTGATCCGATAAGGACGGGGTATCTGACCAATCCGCCACATATCGCGCCAATGCACGTAAGGACATCGCGACGACGCTTGCTTGGTTCGTTCCCCCCAGCAGGAATTATTCCGGCCAGAGGGGCGGATTCGTGCACGTTCGGGCTAACTCCCATGCACCGCGCCCGATACGTCCCATCATCCGGGGCGGTTATGCCCGAAACGCCCCTTTTTCGCGGCGAACATGTTCGCCCACGGCCGTCAACACTCATCGCCAACACCTCGTACGACGACCACATTCGCGACGAACGCGTTCGTCGCGGCCCCCCGCACCACCGCCGCGACCCACACGTTCGTCACGAACACGTTCACCCCGGCCCACCGCACCACCGCCACAAGCCACACGTTCGTCACGAACACGTTCGTCCGACCGCCTATCCCCCGGCCTGACCTACGCATTCGCTGCGAACACGTTCGTAGCGATCCCGCTGGACATCTCGATGCACTGTAGGCCATATGGGTAAATGGCCATCTGACGCTAGGCTATCGGCCGATGACGGCGTGCCCCTTCGCCTGCGACGACCGGCCCGGGACGCTGGAACGTCGGCGTCGGAAGGTAGGGCCACCTGATGAGCGGTGCGGTGCTCGAGCACGAGGGGCCGTGGACCGAGGAGGAGTACCTCGCACTCGGGGAGACGGCGGACCGAATCGAGCTGCTGGATGGAAGTTTGTTGGCGAGCCCGGTACCGAGCAAGCGTCACCAGCGACTTTCGTCATTGCTGTTCGTAGCGCTCGACGCCGCAGCCGCGAATGCCGGCCTGTTGGCCTTGGAAGCGGTGAACGTACGCCTACACACGGGCCGCATCATGATTCCCGACCTGGTCATGGCGGATACCGACGAAGAGGGCGTCGTCATCGACGCCCCAGACGTCCTACTGGCCGTCGAGGTCGTTTCTCCGGGCAACGCGGGTGCGGATCGGCTGGTCAAAATGCACCTGTACGCCGCTGCCGGAATTGGCCTTTACCTGCTGGTAGAACAGGAGCAACAAGGCTCGATCACGTTGAGACTCTTCCGCCTCGAGGGCTCTCATTATGTCGAGCAGGCGGTGGCCCGCGCCGACGGCAGGCTTGTCGTCCAGGAACCGTTCGCTTTCGAGATCGACACCGGGGCTCTGGTGCGTCGCCCGCCACGGACCGCCGGCTAACAATTCCTCGACGTTCGTCACGAACACGTTCGACCGCACTCCGAGCCTGCTCGACGGCCAGGTCGGCGAGCGAGGGCAAGCGGCAGCGGGCGCGGCGCGGCCATGTTCGTCACGAACACGTTCGACCGCACTCCGAGCCTGCTCGACGGCCAGGTCGGCGAGCGAGGGCAAGCGGCAGCGGGCGCGGCGCGGCCATGTTCGTCACGAACACGTTCGACCGCAGGCCGAGCCTGCGCAACGGCCAGCCTGGCGGGCGAGGGGAAAGCTACGGCAGCGGGTGCAGTGCGGTCGTGTTCGTCACGAACGTGTTCGGTGCGACGCCTCCGCGAGCGACGCCGGACGCGCATCGCCTCCGCGAGCGACGCCGCAAGCGCATCGCCTCCGCGAGCGACGCCGCAAGCGCATCGCCTCCGCGAGCGACGCCGCAAGGCGCGTCCGGTGTGGTGGGTCAGAGGCGGCGCTCGATCGGTAGGCGGGCGCGGGTGAACAGGGCGCCGGCCGCCATGGCGATCAACGGGACCGCCAGCAGGGCGATCGCGATGCTCGTCCAAGGCAGCGTGATCGGGGCCGGCGGCTCCGACGGCCACGTCATGACGTTGCGGCGGTTCATTGCGGCCAGCAGCGCCGCGCCCGCGGACGCGCCGGCCACCACGCCCAGCACCGAACCCAGGACGGCGATCAGGCCGGCCCGGCTCAGCGCCAACCGGCGACGCAGAGCGGGAGACGCACCGACCGCGCCCAGCGTGGCGTGGTCCGGGCGGCCGTCCACTGCGGACAGTGCGGTCGCGATGCCGGCCGCGCCCAGGGCGACCGCGGCGGCGGCGAACGCGAGCATCAACTCTAGGAGGCCGGCGGTGCGCCGCTGCGGCTCGACCACCTCGCCGCCGTAACCGTGCCCGAAACGGGCCAGTGACTCGAAGTAGGCGTCGCGCTCCGCGACGGTGGGTGCCCGGGTGGTGGCGGCGACCAGGCCGATGACGGCGCTGTCGTACCCGGCCCTTCGCACCGCGTCCGGCGACAGAGCGTAGAACTCAGAACTCCGGGCGGTGGTGGCGTAGTGGCCGGGAACGCTCAGCGGCTCGTCCTGGGTGCCGGTGCCGGTGCGGCGCAGCAGGACCCGGCCGTCGCGGATCAGGAGTGGGTCGGTCACCACGGCGCCGCCGGCACGGAGCGTTGCCCGGGCCTGCTCCAGGTCGTCACCGGTAAGGCCGCCGATCGTCGACAGAGCGTCACCGAGCCCCGACGAAACGCCGGGGACTCCCGGCGAGACGCCGCCAGCCCCCGGCGAGACCCCGCCCGGCGCCGACGAACCGGGACCAGCCGATGAACCGAGGCCAGGGGCCGACGAACCGGGGCCAGGTGCCGACGAACCGGGGCCAGGTGCCGACGAACCGGGGCCAGGTGCCGACGAACCGGGGCCAGGTGCAGAGGAACCGGGGCCAGGTGAAGACGAGACGCCACCCGGTGCCGACGAGACGGGGCCGGGGAGGCGGCCGTCGTCGACGATGTGCAGCACCGTGGCGTCGCCGGACAGGACGTGGTACAGGTCGTCGCAGCGCAGGTCGGCGGCCGCGGCCCGCTGCTCGGCCCCGGTGAGCGACCCGGCCCGGTACGGGCAGCGGTTCTCCGGAGGCCGGATCGGCTCCAGGCCGCACTGCGACGCCGGGTCGGCGCAGATCACGGCCCGCACCTCGACCGTCTCGCGCACCGGTAGCGGAGACATCGCCGCCCGCAACTGCGCCGTGGGCACACGCGCCGGCGCCGGCTCCGTGCGCAGGGTAGGCGGCTGGTACGCCGTCGCATACCCGGGCGGCAGCGTCGGCACTGCCATGCGCTCGGTGCGGGCGTTGAGGCTGGCGGCGTACACGCCCACCGTGATGCTGCCGATGACCGCCGCCATCACGGCCGACACGGCGGGTGCCGCGGCGGTGCGGTTGCGGGCGGCGTCGCGCAAGGCGATCCGGAGAGCCGGCGGCAACGCGCCGCCGAGACCGGCGACCGCCGCCAGCAGCGCGGGCGTCGACAGCACCAGGCCGGCCTCGGCGACCAGCAGGCCGGCGAGCACGGTGCGGGAGGCGTACGAGGCGACGCCCCACGCCGCGACTGCCGCGCCCGCCAGCAGGGCGGCCAGGGCCGCCGAAGCCAGGCGGCGGCCGGCCCGCGGTGCGAGGCGGCGACCGGTCAGGGCGGCCAGCACGTCCGAGCGGCCGGCCACGATCGCCGGGGCCAGCGCCGCGGCCATACCCATCGCGACCGCGAGGGCGGCCAGGGCGGCGAGGAGCGGCAAACTTACCCGGTAAGAGCCGGCCCGCATTGCCGTCACGTAGACCTCGACGAGCGGGCGTGCGGCGAATGCGCTGCCCACCCCGAGTGCGATGCCGGCCAGGGCGGCGGCCGTGCCGAGCACCAGGCCGTCGGCGAGGACGATGCGGCGCAGATGCGCGGGGGTCCCGCCGTTCGCGGCGATCAGGGCGAGCTCGCGGCGACGGCGGCGGGCGCCTATGGCGAAGGCGGGGCCGGCCAGGAGTACCACCTCGAGGAATGCCATGCCGAGCACCAGCGGCGCCAGCTCGCGGCGGCGGTCCAGCGCCGGGAGGTCCGCGTCCGGGGCGGCGAGCATGCCGGCCTGCATCGGGCCCAGGCGCACCGCGCGGGACTGGGCGACGATGCCGCGCTCGTTGAGGGACCGGACCTGGGGCCAGGTCAGCGGGGCGGGGGTGTCGGCGTACCAGGTGCCGGGATCGGACGGTAGCGCGCCGGGGCGCAGCACCAGGGCCGCGCGCAGGTCGCCGGGGCGCTCGAACTCGCCGACGACGGTGAGGGTGCGGCCCGCGTCGGGCAGGGTCAGCGTTCCGCCGACGCGGGTGCTCGTGCGGGTCAGGGCGGCGGCGTCGAGCGCCACCTCGCCGTCCGTGGCCGGGGCGCGACCGCGGAGCAGTTGGATATGGCCCTGGTACCGCGGATCCGCCACGTCCAGCGCCAACGCCGGCAGCACCGTGCGGCCGGCCGGAGTGCGCACCGCGACCAGGTGGTCCTCCTCGGCGTGCGCGAGCCGGGTGCCCGCCGGCAGCGCCGCCAGCAGGGTGCGCTCGACGTCCTCGGAGCTCGCGGCGGTCACCGGGCGGGCGTCGGCGGAGAGCGGATGCGCCAGGTGGCCGTCGCGGTCCTGGCGCACCGGGCCGTCGTAGCGCCACTCGAGGACCGCATCGAACCGCCCGAGGTCGCGGTCGGCCTGTTCGGCGGGGGTGAGGGTGAACATGGCGTCGGTCGCGGCCAGGAACGACAGCGCCAGGACCGGCAGCATGATGAGCGCGACGACAAGGGCGGTGCGGCCCTTCGAACGGGCCGCCTCCCGCCGGGCGATGCGGACCGCGGCGGCCCACGTGCGCAGGAACGTCATCGGGCGGCGCCGTCGAGGAGGTCGTCCGCGGTGGCGAGCGGGCCCGAAGCGTCGACGACGAGGCCGTCGCGCAGGAACACGACCCGGTCGGCCCAGGCCGCGTGGCGGGGCTCGTGGGTCACCAGGACCCCGGCCGCGCCCGCGTCGATCTTGGAGCGCATGAGGCGCAGGACCGACTCGCCGGTCTGGGAGTCCAGTGCGCCGGTCGGCTCGTCGGCCAGGAGGAGCCGGCGGCGGCCGACCAGGGCCCGCGCGATCGCCACCCGCTGCTGCTGGCCGCCCGACAGCTCGTCGGGGAAGCGCCGGCCGCAACCGTCGAGGTCGACGTCGGCGAGGGCGGACAGGGCCTCGCGCCGCGCCCGCCGCAACGGTACGCCGTCCAGCTCCAGCGGCAGCGCCACGTTCTCGGCGGCGGTGAGGGCGGGCAGGAGGTTGAGGTCCTGGAAGACGTACCCGATGGAGCGGCGCCGCAGCGCGGCCAGCTCGCGGCGGCCCAGCGACTCCAGGCGGCGGCCCTCGACGGCGACGCCGCCGGCGGTCGGGCGGTCCAGGCCGCCGGCCAGGTTGAGCAGGGTCGACTTGCCCGAGCCCGACGGGCCCATCACCGCGACCAGCTCGCCGGGCGCGACGCTCAGCGAGACGCCGCGCAGCGCCGGCACGGCCGTCTCGCCGCTGCCGTGCGTGCGGCACGCGTCGAGGAGCTCAAGCGTGCTCATGCGCCACCGCCTCGGGGAGCGAGGGGGCGGCGGGCCGGGACTCGGCGTGGCGGAGCAGGCTCGTCTCGCAGTGGTCGAGCCAGCGCAGCTCGGCCTCGGCCTGGAACACCATCGCGTCGAGGACCAAGCGCCACGGGAGCTCGCCTTCCGCGCTGCGTTTCAGGCGGGTGTACTCCTGCATCGCCCGCATCGTCGACGTCCGCTGGGCCTGCACGACGGCGGCCACGTCCACACCGGGCGTGGTGATCGCGAGCGCCAGCTTCACGGCGAGCTCGTCGCGAGGGCGGTCGGCGCGGCCGACCGGGGTGGCGAACCAGGCGCCCACCTCGGTCCGGCCGGCCTCGGTGATCTCGTAC
This sequence comes from Dactylosporangium darangshiense, assembly GCF_039537565.1. Lineage (NCBI taxonomy): Bacteria > Bacillati > Actinomycetota > Actinomycetes > Micromonosporales > Micromonosporaceae > Dactylosporangium > Dactylosporangium darangshiense. The sequence goes on along the minus strand of NZ_BAABAT010000015.1, from coordinate 182,551 downwards.
GGGCGCTGGCCCTCGGACTCGGGCAGCGCCCGCACGAGATCGTCGCGCTCCAGCCGCGCGAGGGTCGTGTAGACCTGGCCGATGTTCAGCGGCCAGGTTCCCCCGGTCGACGCCTCGAAGTTCGTGCGCAGCTGGTAGCCGTGCATCGGCCCGCGCTGCAGCAGCGCGAGCAGACCGTGCCGGATCGACATACCTACGGAGTATGCATACCGCGTATGTAGATGTAAAGCGCGGTCAATCCAGCAGCGGCTCGATGGCGGACGGGTCGCCGCCGTCCAGGCCCAGGGCGCGGCGGCGCGGATACGGGCGCACCTCGGCCCCGACGTCCTCCAGGGCCAGGATCAGCCCGAGCACCCGGCCGTCGAGGTCGTCGCCGCCGCCGAGCGACACCAGCCGGTCATGTGTGGAGCGGACCGGCCGGCCGTGCAGGTGATCGTCGACCAGGCGCGCCGTCGAGCGCGTCATCGTGCGGGTGGTGTTCACGCCGGGCGGCGTCGGGGAGTACACGGGCCAGTACGCGTGCCGGTCCCCCGAGCGCGGCCGGCGCGGGTGCCCGGCGCAGTGGCGCAGGAAGCCGTCGAGGTCGGCGGCGTTGTGCCGCATCGCCTCGGCGGTCAGCACCGCCCAGGTGAACCCGCCGACCAGGCCCCACGCGGCCCCGTCCAGCTCACGCTCGCGGGACCACGCGCGCACCCTGGCCAGCAGGGCCCGGAAGGCGGCCGGGTCGAGGCCCTCCAGCAGCGCGTCGGCGTCGCGCACCGCCAGGACCGCGCGCCGGCCGGCGTCGTCCAGCGCGGGATCCGCGGGGTCGAGCCGGTCGACGTCGGCGACCGCCACGTGCTGCGCGTCGACGCTGACCCCGGCGACGGTGGCGCGCAGCACCGGCACGACGACGCCGGCCCGCCGGGCGCCGTCCAGCCGCGCCGCCAGGTCGTCGAGCGGATCGCCCGCCGGAGCCGCCGGGCGCGGGGTGGCCCAGACCAGGTCGAGGTCGGCGGTGGGGGTGGCGACGCCCAGGCGTACCGAACCCACCACATGCACGCGGGAACCGGCGCGCACCGCCGCGCAGGCGGCCGAGACGACCGCGAGGGCCGCGTCGTGGCCGGTGGCGAACGGCACGGTGTGGCGCACCGCGAAGGGCTCGTCGGCGCGGCGGCTGATCAGGTCGACGGCGGTGACGGTGAACTCGACCGGGTGCCAGTCGCGCTGCAGCGCCGCGAAGCGCTGGTCGACGGCCGCGGCCGGGCCGGTGAGCTTGGCGACGGTGAGGTGGGGCGTGAAGCCCGCGGCGCCGCGGGAGTCCTGCTCGGTGCAGCCGGGGAAGCGGGCGGCGAGCGCGGCCTGCAGGCGTCGCAGCGCGCCCGGCGGCGACGTCTCCGGCTCGGCCCACACGGTGGTGCTGCCGCGGTGGACGAAGCGGCGCAGCTGCGCCAGCCGGACGCGGACCGGGCCGAGGTCGCCGAGGCCCTCGAGCGCCGCGGCGCTCACGCGGGCGGCGGCGTCGAAGTCGGCCTCGGGCACGAAGCCGTAGAGGAGATTGATGTGCGGCATCCATCGTCGGTACGCCGGGTCGTGCGCCTCCCGCACGGCCTGGATCTGCGCCCAGGAGGACGAAGGCGGGCGCACCACGAGCGCCGAGGTGTGCACCGACGCCGAGGCGAGCGTCTGCGGCTCCGGCTGCAGCAGCGCGGTGACGCCGAAGTGGTCCGAGACGTACAGCGCGGCCCCGCCGTCGGACGCGAACGGCCGGTCGCCGAAGCGCTCGGCCACGACCGGAGTGAGCGGGCCGCGCACCAGGATGCGGTCCAGCCGGGCGGCCCGGCCGGTGCGGGAGGCGACGGCGGCGAGCGGGTTCACGGCCGGGTCGAACGTGAACCCGGCGTCGTGCGGGTGCAGCGCCCGCCAGGCGTCGACGTAGCCTCGGCCCAGAGCAATAGGTGCAGCGGGCGCGGCCTCGTCGCCGGCGTTGAGGTCGGTGAGCACGACGGCGGCGTCGAGGTCGCCGCGGCCGAGGCGCTCGGCGACGACCCGCAGCTGGTGCTCCCGCCGCTGCTCGGCGCCCTCGGTGTGGTCGCTGGTCAGGTGCGCGGCGACGAAGCCGGTCCGGCGGCCGTTGAGCACGGTGTGGCCGAGGACCAGCCGCTTGTACGCCGAGAGCCGGTGCACCTCCAGCGTCAGCGGCCACCGCGCGATGAGCGTCGTGCCGTAGCCGATCTCCGGGTCGGGGCCGGCGGAGACGCAGTACCCCTGCCGCAGCCACGGCGCCGCGAGCAGCGCCGCCCAGAGCTCGTGCGTGACCTCGTGCAGCGCGACCACGTCGGCGCCGAGCCCCTCGAGCAGCTCGACGCAGGCCGGCACCCGCCGCTCGGGGTAGGTGAGCTCCCGGTCGTAGGCGTCGGAGAGCACGTTGAACGTCGCCACCTGCACGACGTCGGCGTGCACGGGCGCGGGCGGCCCGGCCGGCACCCAATCCCCGGCCGCCGGGTCGAAGCGCAGACACGCATCGGCGTCGAACGACGAGACGGCGCGCCCGGCGGTGCGGGGCTCGCGGTGCGGCGCGGGCGGCGGTGCGGCAAGGGCGGCGAGGTCGGCGGCGGGGCCGGAGACGAGGTCGACCCGGGCCTGGCGGTCCCAGACGGTGACGTCGCCGGCCTTCACGTACTGCACCCGGTGCCACGGCACGTCGCCGCCGCTCACGAACGCGAGCAGCGGCGTCTCGCGCACGCCCGCCCCGCGCTCGGTGTAGCCGACGACGAAGCGGGCCGCGTCGAGCGCCGCGTCGTAGCGGATGCGGGCGACGACGTCCTGAACCGGGCGCAGCCCGCCCCCGCTCGCCTTCGCCATGCCGGAAAGCGTAGGCGCGGCCACGGACACCGGGCGAGCAAATAAACGGCTATCGGTAGCCGCGGGCCCGGCGCTCCTTGCGGCGGTTGAGCAGGACCAGCAGCACGCCCAGCAGGATCACGAAGATCACGAGGCAGCAGATCGCCGGCAGCAGCCGCCCGATCAGGGTGCCGGCCTTCACGGCGGGGTCGTCCGGGTCCAGCGTCGGTGTCGGCGTCACCTCCGCGCCGGCCGGCGCGGCCGGCGTGAGCGCGGCGAGCAATCCGGCGGTCGCGGTGGCGGCGAGCCGCGCCGGTATGGCACGAAGTGTCATGGCCTGGGAGCCTAACGCCCGCCCGCCAGTGCGGGCGGGCGCCAGGGGAGGGGTCACGACCAGTGCACGTCCGTGTTCGGGTCGTACAGGCAGTTGGTGCTGTCGGGGCCGCTGCCCACGTGGGTGGGTTCGCTGCCCTTCGGCACGCCGTTGTACTTGTCGCAGATGATCGTCTTGTGCGACGAGTCGCCGATCACGGTGATGTTGCTGAACGTCGCCGTGTCGCCCCAGTTGACGTTGATGCCGGCGACGACCTTGGTGGAGGTCACGCGGACGTTGTCGACGGTGACGTGGCGGGTGTAGCTGCTGCTGCAGTTGCCGCAGGCGCGGTAGAGCTTGCCGGCGTCCTCGGCGTAGAAGTTGCTGATGTGCACGGTGCCGGGGCCGTTGTGCTGGAAGATCTTGTCGCTGGCGTGCCGCGCGCCGCCGCCGGTGACGTAGTAGTTCGAGCCTCCGAGGAACGTGGCGGCGTCCTCGCCGACGTCCTCCCACCACACGTTGATGAGGTGGCAGTCGCCGTTGCAGTGCACGCCGTCGCCGGCGGGGGCGCCGAGGATGACGTTCTGCAGCGTGGCGCCGGCCGCGAGGTTGAACATCGGGTCCTGGCTCTCGCTCTGGCCGCCGTCGCCGATGCAGCAGTACCGCTTCATGCCCCCGTCGAACGTGCCGGAGACCTGGATCGTGCCGCTGACCGAGGCCTGCCCGGTCGGGGTCGGCCAGCCCGAGGACGGCGGCGGGGTCGTGGTGGTCGGCGTGGGCGTCGGGGACTTGGTGGGCGTCGGGGACTTCGTCGGCGTCGGGCCGGTTGTCGTCGGGCCGGGGCCGGCCGCGTCGCTGACCGTCACGTCGTCGAACTCGGCGCTCGCGTACACCGTCTGCACGCCCATGCGCCCGCCGGAGGCCACCGAGCTCGACCCGGAGCCGACCGAGGCGCCGTCCACGGTCGCGGAGACGGTGCTTCCGGAGACGGTGAGGCCGAGGGTGTACCACGTCCCGGTGCTCACCGACCGCGATGCCGACGCCAGCACGGTCACCGAGCCGCTGTTGACGGCCTGCAGCTGGACGGATCCGGGCAGCAGCGCGAGCCGGTAGAACGTGGTGGAGGTCTTGGCCCGGGCCAGCAGCGCCGCGTGGCCGCCGCTGCCGAACGACAGCGGCTTGACGCGGGCGGTGACGGTGTAGTTCGTCCAGCCGCTGTCGCCGGCGAACTCGCGGGCGTTCTCGCTGCCCGCGCTGCTCTGCTGCAGCGCCTTGGAGCCGTCGCTGACGACGGCCCAGGTGCCGCCGGACTTCGACCAGCCGCTGGTGTCGCCGTCCTCGAAGTTGTCGCTGAAGAGGGTGGCCGCGAACGCGATCTGGGCGGAGATCGCGGCCACGGCGGTGAACGCGGCGGCGCCGGCGGCCACGATGGGCCATCTGCGCCGCCGTTGGCGGGTTTCCATGCTTCCTCCGGGGTCAGTACAGGAGAGAAGCGCATGGGGTGTGCGGCCGAAGACTGGGCGGGTCCGCCGCATGCGACGAGGAAAGCGGTTTCCTCACGAGCAAACTAGACCGATGTCGATCCGCCGTCAATCAGTCGGCCGCGAGAGATGCATCCACGTGAAAACCAGGGGCACGTCGCCGTCGCTGATGAGGTGGTGGTTCTCGCCGGGCTCGATGATGAGGATGTCGCCGGCCGCGAAGCGGGTGCCCGCGACGCCGTTGAGCTCGAGCGCGCCGGCGCCCTGCACGATCGTGAAAATTTCAGGGACGTCGTGGACGTGGTGGTCGCTCTCGGGGTGGGTGCGGTGCCCCGGCGTGTCGTAGCGGCTGATGCCGCCGCGCTGCACCGGACCCCAGCCCTCGCCGATCGCGGCGAGGGTGGCGGGGGTGCCGCCGTCGGGCAGGTCGCCGATGGAAAGTTTCCTCACTGGAACGCTCCGATCTCGCGGAAGTGGGCGCGCTCGGCCGCGGCCCGGCGCACCAGGCCGGCGATGCCGGGGATCTCCACGCCGTCGGGGCGCGGTGCCAGCCGGTCCGGGCCGAGCAGGGTGGGCGGGCCTTCGGCGAGGATCGCCTCGGCCAAAGCGGTGAAGGGTTCGGTCCGCTCCAGCGGCACCAGCAGCGGGGTGCCGCGGTCGCGGTGGTCGAGCAGGTTCTCCAGCAGGCCGGTGCGGCCGGGCAGGACCTCGCCGTCGAGGCGGTCCTGCGCGTAGCCGACCTCGCAGGTGCCGTCCTTGCCGGCGACGCTGATGTCGCCGGGGACGAACTCGGTCGAGCACAGGGTGACGGCGACGAACAGGGACCGGCCGTCGGGCGCGTCGAGGCGCAGCGTGGCCGTGTCCTCGACCTCGACGGCGCAGCGCGTGCGGTACCGATCGAGGCTCAGCGTCCACGGTGGACGGATACCGGTGATCGCCAGGGCCTGCATGAGCGCGTGGGCGAAGGCGTTGACGAGCGCGCCGTCCCGCCCGCGCCGCCCGGCCCACGACGAGCGCGTCCAGTAGTCGTCCGGCCGCCACCAGGCGCCGGCGACCGAGGCCGAGGTCACCTCGCCGACGCGGCCGGGCAGCCGGTCCATCGTCGGCGAGCCCAGGGCCTGGAAGCCGATCTGCAGGGCCCGCCCCTCGGCCGCGGCGGCGAGGGTGCGGTGGTCGGCCAGCGACAGCACCGGCGGCTTCTCCAGCAGCAGGTCGGCGCCGGCCTCGAGCACGTCGAGGGCGATCGGCAGGTGGGTGTGCGGCGGCGTGCAGACCACGACGACCTCGGGCCGCCGCTCGCGCAGCATGAGCCGGTGGTCGGTGTAGTCGAAGCCCGGCTGGACGTCGCAGGTGGCGACCAGCCGGACCCGTTCGCCGAGCGCGTCGATGGCGCGCAGGTGCCAGGCGCCGTGGCCGGCGGCGCCGATGAGCGCGACCGTGGCCGGCGCGGTCACGGCAGCGCACCCAGCGTGCCGACGACGCCGTGGCGTTGCAGCGCCTTGCCCCACTCGTCGAGCTCCGCCCGCAGCTCCGCGTCGTCGGCGAACCCGGGCGGGAAGACGGCGTCGAGCTCCAGCAGCGACGGTGCGGCCCGCAGCCGGTCGGCGAGGGGGTCGTCCAGCGGCAGCGGGGTGCCGTCGTCGGCCCGGCCGCGCACGAAGCGCATCCAGGCGGCGAGCACGAGCGCGGCGTAGCGCGGGGTGGCGCCGGCGGCCCGCCGGTCGGCGATGGTGCCGAGCAGCCGCTGCGGGAGCTTCTGCGTGCCGTCCATCGCCACCTGCAGGGTGCGGTGGCGCAGGGCCGGGTTCGAGAAGCGTTCGAGGACGCTCTCGCCGTACCGCTGGATGGAAAGCCCCTCGGGCGGGCGCAGCGTGGGCGCGATGTCCGTGCGGATGAAACTTTCCATCGCGGCCCGCATCCCGGGCAGTGCGAGGGCCCGGTCGATGGTCGGCGCGCCGGCCAGCGCGCCGAGGTAGGCCAGCGCCGAGTGCACGCCGTTGAGCATGCGCAGCTTCAGCCGCTCCCAGGACGCGACGTCGTCGGTGAAAATCGCGCCGGCGAGCTCCCACGCGGGCCGGTCGGCGGGGAAGTCGTCCTCGATCACCCATTGGCTGAACGGCTCGGCGGCGACGGCGGCCCGGTCGACCACGCCGAGCGCGGCCTGTGCCATGGCGTAGGTGCCCTCGGTGCTGGCGGGCACGATCCGGTCGACCATCGAGCACGGGAACCCGACCGATTCCACGATGGACTCCCCCAGCTCTGCGACGACGAGCTCCCGCAGCCGGCGGCCGTTGGAGGGCAGGTTGTCGCAGCTGAGCAGGGCCACCGGCGCGCCGCCGCGGGCCCGCAGGCCGCGCACGAGCAGCCGGAAGATCGCCGAGTCGCGGCTGTAGGCCTTCTCGGTGACGGTGAGCGTGACGACCCGGACGGCGGGGTCGGCGAGGCGGGCCTCGACGCCGGCGGGGTCGCCGGCGGCGTGCAGTGCGGCGGCGTGCACCCCGAGGACGCGCGGGCGGACCCGCTCGGCGTCCAGCGTCAACACGCTGTAGAGCAGGTCCTGCTCGATCAGCGGATCGAGCACGGAGCGGGAGCTGGGCGCGACCGCGGCGATGGCCCAGTCGCCGCCGCCCTTCGCGATCGCGTCCTCGGTGAAGACGGCCTGGTGTGCCCGGTGGAAGGCGCCGAGCCCGAGGTGCACGACGCCGACGCCCGCGTCGCCCGGCCGGATCGCCGGGCGGTGGTCGAGGCCGTCCAGCGTCCTGCGGCTCAGGCGCTCCATGCGGGTCCCGCCGGGTAGGCGTAGTGCGCGATCGACTCGGGCCGCATCTCCACGCTGTAGCCGGGCCGCTCGGGCAGCAGGTAGCGGCCGCCGGCGACCCGGACCGGGTCGGTGAAGTGCTCGTGCAGGTGGTCCACGTACTCGATCATCCGCCCCTCCATCGACCGCCCGACGCGCAGGTAGTCGAAGAAGGACAGGTGCTGCACGTACTCGCACAGCCCGACCCCGCCCGCGTGCGGGCACACGGTGACGCCGAAGCGGGCGGCCAGCAGCAGCTCGGCGAGGACCTCGCCGACGCCGGCGACCCGGCAGGCGTCGACCTGCATGATGCCGATCGCGCCGGCCTGCAGCAGCTGTTTGAAGATGACCCGGTTGGCGCCGACCTCGCCGGTGGCGACCCGGCAGCGCTCGCCGAGCGCGCGCTGGATCGCGGCGTGGCCGAGCACGTCGTCGGCGTGCGTGGGCTCCTCGATCCAGTAGGGGTCGAAGGCGACGAGCCGCTCCATGTTGGCGATGGCCTCGCCCACGTCCCAGACCTGGTTGGCGTCCATCATGAGCAGCGAGCCGGGGCCGATCTCGGAGCGGATGATGCCGGCGCGGCGCACGTCGTCGTCGATCGGGCCGCCGACCTTCATCTTCACCGCGGTCCAGCCGTCCTTGACGGCCTGGCGGGTGAGCGAGCGGACCTTCTCGTCGTCGTACCCGAGCCAGCCCACGGAGGTGGTGTACGCCGGGAAGCCCTCCCGCGTGGCGCGCTCGAGCCGCTCGGCGTAGCCCTCCAGCCCTCGGTCGAGCAGGGCCGCGGCCTCCTCGGGCGTGATCGCGTCGGAGATGTGCCGGAAGTCCACGGCGGCGACGAGGTCCGCGGTCGGCAGCTCGGCCAGCAGCCGCCACATCGGCACGCCGGCGAGCCGGGCCCGCAGGTCCCACACGGCGTTGAGCAGCGCGCCGGCCGCCATGTGGATGACGCCCTTCTCCGGGCCGAGCCAGCGCAGCTGCACGTCCGCGGTCAGGGTGCGCGCCCCTTCGGCGGTGCACAGCTCCCCGACGTCGTGCCCGACCACGTGGTGGCCCAGCGCCTCGACGGCGGCGCAGGTGAGCTCGTTGCCGCGGCCGTTGGTGAAGGTCAGGCCGAAGCCGCGCACGCCGCCCGCGGTTTCGAGCACCACGTAGGTGGCCGAGTAGTCGCCGCGGTTGATGGCGTCGGAGCCGTCCCCGGCCGCCGCGGTCGGGAACCGCACGTCGTGCACGGCCAGGCCGGTAATCAAGGTCACGCCGTCGCCTCCGCTTCGCTCCGGCGCCGGCTGAATGCTGTGTACATTGGTTCGGGCTCCTCCGCTTCGCTACTGACCCTCACTGGGTTACTCCATTGTGGACGGTGCGCTGAAACACGCGCTTGGGCAGGTGGTAGGCGAGGTCCGCGATCGTCTCGGCGGCCTCGTCGAGCGGGAGCCGGTGCTCGGCGACGAGCCGGGCGAGGAAGCCCGCGTCGATGCGCCGCGCCACGTCGTGGCGGACCGGGATCGAGCAGAACGCGCGGGTGTCGTCGACGAAGCCGGCGGTGTTGTAGAAGCCGGCCGTCTCGGTCACCGCCTCGCGGAAGCGGCGCAGCCCCTCGGGGCTGTCCAGGAACCACCACGGCGCGCCGAGGAACACGGCCGAGTAGCCGCCGGCGAGCGGCGCCAGTTCGCGGGTGAAGACCGTCTCGTCGAGCGTGTACAGCACGATGCGGAACCGCCGGTCGGTGCCGAACTCGTCCAGCAGCGGCCGCAGCGCCCGCACGTACTCGGTCGGGCCCGGGATGTCGCCGCCGACGTCGCGGCCGTGCCGGGCGTAGAGGGCGGCGTTGTGGTTGCGCACCGCGCCCGGGTGCAGCTGCATGACGAGCCCGTCCTCGACGGACATGCGGGCGAACTCGACGAGCATGTGCGCCCGGAAGCGCTCGGCGTCGCCGGGCTCGACCCGCCCGCGCCGCGCCCGGTCGAACAGGGCGGCGGCCTCGCCGGGCGAGAGCGAGAGCGTGGCGGCGGTGGGGTGGCCGTGGTCGCTGGAGGTGGCGCCGGCGGCGATGAACGCGAGGCGGCGCTCGCGCAGGCGGTCCAGGAACTGCGCGTAGGTGCCGGCGCCGAGCTGCGCCACGCGGTCCTCCCAGCCCGGCCAGTCCACGTCGACGAGGTCGTCGGGGCGGAACGTGGTGATGACCCGCCCGCCCGGTCCGCCCCAGCCGTCGGCGGCGAGCTTGGCGTGCGCGCCCAGGTCCGACAGCGGCGACTCGGTGGTGGCCAGCACCTCGAGGTTGAAGCGCTCGAACAGCGCCCGGGGCCGGAACTCGGGGTCGGCCAGCCGCGCGGCGATCGCGTCGTACACCTCGTCGGCGGTGCGCACGCTCAGCGCCGTCTGCACCTCGAAGACCTCGGTGAGCACCCGCTCGGTCCACAGCCGCGACGGCGTGCCCCGGAACAGGTGCCAGTTGGCGGCCAGCAGCCGCCAGATCGTGCGCCCGTCGGTCTGCACCGCCGTGCCGTCCAGCGACGGCACGCCGAGCGCGGCGGGCTCGATGCCCTGGCTGGCGAGCATCCGGGTGATGTAGTGGTCCGGCACGACGATGAGCCGGGCGGGGTCGGGAAACGGCCGGTCGTCGGCGAGGATCGCCGGGTCGACGTGGCCGTGCGGGCTGATCAGCGGCAGGTCCTTCGCGTGCCGGTAGAGCTCGCGCGCAATCGCGCGCACCCCCGGCTCGGCGGGCAGCAACTGGTCCTCATGCATGGGCGATCCCAGATTTGAGCTCGGCGGTGCGGACGGGCCGACCGGTGGCGATGGACTCGTTGGCGGCGAGGCCGACGAGCAGGGCGCGGGCGCCGTCCTCGGCGTCGGCGGAGCGGCCGAGCGGGTCCGGCGGGGCGCCCGGGTCCAGCAGCGCCGCCAGCATGCGCCGGTCGGCGCCGCCGTGGCCGCGCCGCTCGTAGCCGGTGACCTCGACGTCGCGCGGCGGCGCCCAGTACGGGTGGACGCGCAGCGAGACCATGCCCTTCTCGACCGGGGTGCCGAAGCCCTTGACGGCGGCGGCGCCCGCCGGCGCGACGTGGTCGCTCTCGACGACCTCGAGCTCCAGGCGGCCGCGGCTGCCGTTGAACATGACCCGGTAGCCCTCCCACGGTGCGTAGGCCGTGAGGTGGTACGTCATCGTGGCGCCGCCGGTGTAGCGGACCATGACCGCGAGGTCGTCCTCGATGGTGACGCCGGGAGCGAAGACGTCCTGGTCGCGGTGGTAGCCGTCGACCTTGACGGCCGCCTCGCCGTAGAGCGCGTCGAGCTCGGGGTCGTCCATGTCCACCGAGAACTTGCCGGCGCCGTGGCCCGTCCCGTCCGTACCGTAGAAGAACAACCGCCCTTCGGCGAACACCTGCTCCGGCTCGGCGGCCAGCCACCAGTTGACCAGGTCGAAGTGGTGCCCGGCCTTGTGCACGAGCAGCCCGCCGGAGTCGGCCTTGTCACGGTGCCAGCGGCGGAAGTAGTCCGCGCCGTGCCGCACGTCGAGCAGCCACTCGAAGTGCACCGACCCGACCTCGCCGATCTCGCCCGAGGCCAGGATCCGTTTCACCGCCTCGTGCAGCGGGTTGTAGCGGTAGTTGAAGGTGACCCGGACGCGGCGGCCGGTGCGGCGCACGGCGTCGAGGATCCACGCGCAGCGCCGCGCGTCGATGGTCATCGGCTTCTCGGTCAGCACGTCGCACCCGGCCTCCAGCGCGGCCACGATGTACTCGTCGTGGTAGCGGTCCACCGTGCACACGACCACGACGTCGACGCGCTCGCGCTCGATCATCGTGGTGAACTCGGCGGCCGGGTAGGCGGGCACCGGCGCGGGAAGCCGGGCGTTGTGCACGGCGATGCGCACCGGGTTGGGGTCGGCGAGGGCGACCAGCTCGCAGGTGTCGCGGTGCTCGGCGGTGAGCGCCCGGACGAACATGGCCGCCCGCGATCCGGTGCCGACGATCGCGTAGCGCGTTCTCAAGAGATCCCCCTGGAGGGCTGCAAAGGTTTGCAGAAAACTATGCGCAAGAGCCGCTGGTCCGGTCAATACCGCTGGAGAAACCGATCGAGAGGCGTTGACACGGGCGCAACCGTTTGCATAATTGGCAGCACCCGACGCGGTGGCCGTGACCCAGGTCACCGCGCGACGGCCCTGCCGAGAGGATCACCAAGTGCCCGCCACGATCCGGGATGTCGCCCGCGCCTCAGGCGTCCACGTCTCCACCGTGTCCCGCACCTTCTCGGCGCCACACCTGGTCAACCCCGACACACGCAGCCGGGTGCTGTCCACCGCGGAGAGCCTCGGCTACCGCCCCAACCGCGCCGCCCGCGCGCTGATCACCGGCCGGACCCACAACATCGGCCTGATCGTCGCGGACATCGCGAACCCGTTCTTCCCGCCGCTGATCAAGGCGGCCGAGTCGCAGTCACGCCAGCGCGACTACCACCTGTTCGTTGCCGATACCAACGAGGACCCCGTGGTCGAGGAGCAGCTCGTCTACGCCCTCGCCAAACAGGTCGACGGCGTGCTGCTGTGCAGCCCGCGCATGAGCAACGACCTCATCGAGAAGCTCCGCAAGGAGGTGCCCCTGGTCGTGGTCAACCGGCCCGTCGAGGGGCTGCCCGCGGTCGTCATGGACGTCGCCAGCGGCGCCCGGGCCGCGATCGAACACCTGGTGGGCCTCGGCCACCGCGCCATCGCCCTGCTGGGCGGGCCGCGCGGCTCGTGGACCAACCGGGAGATCCGCCGCTCCGCCACCGCCGCGGCCCGAGCGGCGGGCGCCACGCTCACGGTCCTCGGGCCGTTCCAGCCCACCGAGCAGGCCGGCTGGTCCGCCTGCGACGCGGTGCTGGGCACCGGGGCCACCGCCGTGCTCGCCTACAACGACCTCATGGCCATCGGCCTGCTCGAGGGCCTGCACGAACGCAACGTGAGTGTGCCGGAGGAGCTCAGCGTCGTCGGCATCGACGACATCATGCTCAGCCGGCTGGTGCGCCCCAAGCTGACCACCGTGGCGACACCGACCGCTGCCGCCGGCCGGGCGGCCGTGGACATGTTGTTGCAACACGACGACGAACACCGCACCACCGCACTCGTCACGCTCCAGACCCAACTGGTCATCCGCGACTCCACCGGCCCTGCGCCGGTGCCACCCCATCACGTCGCGGCCAATGCCTAGGAGTGACATCCATGTCCGGTACTCCGCGCCGCCGGCTGCTCGCAGCAGCCGCCGCGGCCGCTCTGCTGCTCCCCCTCGCCGCATGCGGTGACGACGGCGGGTCCACCCCGACGGCGGACTCCACCAAGCCGGTCGAGCTGAGCTTCTTCTGGTGGGGCGGCGACGCCCGGGCCAAGCTCACCGAGGACGCGCTGAAGCTCTACACGGCCAAGCACCCCAACGTCACGTTCAAGACCACGTGGCAGGCCAACCAGGGCTACTTCGACAAGCTGGCGACCCTCACCGCCGGCAACGCCGCGCCCGACATCTTCCAGATCGACGACAACTACCTGACCGAGTACGCCGCGCGCAACGTCACGCTGGACCTGACGTCGTACCAGAAGTCGGGCAAGCTCGACACGGCGAAGTTCCCCGAGAGCCTGTGGAAGTACGGCGTCGTGGACGGCAAGCTCGCCGGCGTCGCGTTCGGCGAGAACACGCAGGGACTGGTGTACAACAAAACGAAGCTCACTGCGGCCAACCAGCCGCTGCCGACGACCGGCATGAGCTGGGAGCAGTTCATCAGCTGGGCCACGGCGGCCGGCACGGCCGCCAAGGTGCCCGGCACGCAGGACCCGAGCGCCGACTACAAGGCATTCTGGGTCTGGCTGCGCCAGCAGGGCAAGGACCTGTACAAGGGCAAGGAGCTCGGCTTCACCGCCCAGGACGTGACCGCGTGGTTCGACCTGTGGAAGGGCGCGCGGGCGGCGGCCGGCACCACGCCGCCGGCGGACGTCATCCGCGAGGGCAACGCCACCGACATCACCAAGCAGCTCGTGGTGACCGGCAAGGCGCTCACCTCGTGGGTGTGGGTCAACCAGCTGCCCGAGCTGCAGAAGAACACCAAGGACGAGCTCGGGGTCATGGCGTACCCCGGCGACCCGAAGGCGCAGTGGGCGCGGGCCTCGATGTACTTCTCGGTGTACCGCGGCAGCGACAAGAAGGACGTCGCCGTCGACGTCATCAACTTCCTGGCCAACGACCCCGAGGCCGGCAAGATCCTCGGCACTGACCGCGGCCTGCCGTCCAACCTGGACGTGCGCACCACGGTCGAGGGCACCGTCACCGACAAGTCGATGAAGACCTCCATCGACGTGGAGAACACGCTGGGCAAGACCTTCGGCCCGTCGCCGCAGGTGCCGCTCAAGGGCCACAGCACGCTGCGCTCCGAGCTCATCAAGGCCGCCGAGTCGGTCCAGGCGGGCAAGGCAAGCTCCGCACAGGCCGCCGAGGCCTTCATCGCCGCCGTGAAGACGGCCATCTCCAAGTAGGGAACCCTTCCAGTGGCGCTCACGACCACGGAACGGCCGACGCGACACTCCGCCCGGGTCCCAGCGGGATCCGGGCGGGGGGTCCGCCGCGAGGGCCGTGCCGGCTACCTGTTCCTCTCACCCTGGCTGCTCGGCTTCGCGGGCTTCACCCTGCTGCCGATGCTGGGCTCGCTCCTGCTGAGCTTCACCGACTACGACATCCTGTCCGACTGGTCGGAGCTGCACTTCGTCGGGTTCGACAACTACCGGCGCATGTTCACCGACGACCCGGCCTTCTGGCACGCGGTGAAGGTGACGGTGCTGTTCGGCATCATCGCGGTACCGCTGAAACTGGCCGCCGCGTTGGGGGTGGCCCTGCTGCTCAACCGCGAGACGCGCGGCGTCGGGTTCTTCCGCGGCCTGTTCTACCTGCCGTCGCTGCTCGGCGGCAGCGTGGCGCTGGGCTACGTATGGATGTCGATGTTCAACCGCGACGGCTCGTTCAACCGGCTGCTGGGCCTGTTCGGCATCGGCGGCGAGGGCTGGGTCAACGACCCCGACTGGGCCCTCGGCACGCTGATCCTGCTGGCGGTGTGGCAGTTCGGCGCGCCGATGGTCATCTTCCTGGCCGGCCTCAAGCAGGTGCCGGCCGAGCTCTACGAGGCGGCCTCGGTCGACGGCGCGGGCTCGTGGCGCAAGTTCTGGTCGGTGACGATGCCGATGATGTCGCCGGTCATCTTCTTCAACCTGGTGCTGGAGACCATCCACGGCTTCCAGGGCTTCACGTCGGCGTTCGTCATCTCCGGCGGCACGGGCGGACCGGTCGACTCCACCCTGATGTACACGCTGTACCTGTACATCAAGGGCTTCACCGAGTACGAGATGGGCTACGCCTCGGCGCTGGCCTGGGTGTTCCTCGCCGCCATCGGCCTGCTCACGGTCGTGCTGTTCAGCACCGGCCGCTTCTGGGTGCACTACTCCGACGGAGGCGACGAGCGATGACGGCTGTGAACGCGGCGAAGCAGGGCCTGCGGCTGCTCGTCATCCTCGCCGTCCTGGCGCTCATCCTGTACCCCCTCGCCTGGATGGTCGGCAGCTCGTTCAAGAGCCAGGAGGAGGTGCTCAGCAACGTCTCCGTGTGGCCGGAGCACTGGACGCCGGGCAACTACCCGGAGGGCTGGACGCACTTCAAGAGCGCCGCGGTCACCTTCGGCCGGTTCTTCATGAACAGCGCCCTGGTGGCCGTGCTCGTCGTGATCGGCAACGGGGTGTCGTGCCTGCTGGCCGCCTACGCCTTCGCTCGCCTGCGCTTCCGCGGCCGGAAGCTGTGGTTCGCCGTCATGATCGGCACGCTGCTGCTGCCCGGCCACGTGCTGATCGTGCCGCAGTTCATCCTGTTCCGGCAGCTGGGCCTGGTCGGCGGAGACTTCCCGTACCTGCCGCTGGTCGTGCCGCACTTCCTGGCCACCGAGGCGTTCTTCGTCTTCCTCATGGTGCAGTTCATGCGCGGCATCCCGCGCGAGCTGGACGAGGCGGCGAAGATCGACGGCTGCTCGCCGATCGGGGTGTTCCGCAGCGTGATCTTCCCGCTGAGCCGCCCGGCGCTGGTGACCACGGCGATCTTCTCGTTCATCTGGACGTGGAACGACTTCTTCCGCCAGCTGGTGTACGTCTCGCAGACCGAGAGGAACACGGTGCCCGTCGCGCTGCGGGCGTTCATCGACTCCTCCGGGCAGGTCACCGTCGGGCCGATGTTCGCCATGTCGGTGCTCTCGCTGGTGCCGGTGTTCCTGTTCTTCCTCGCCTTCCAGCGGATGCTCGTCGAGGGCATCAACACGTCAGGACTCAAGGGATGAGACGCGACTGGCGCGACACGATCTCGGTCGCCGCGGACCTGGCCCTCGTCGGCATCGTCGTGACCGCCGCATCGGTACCCGTGCTGACGGCCGGCGCCGCACTGCGCACCGGCTCGGCGGCCGTACGCGCGATCGCCGACGGCGAGGGCGTGGACGCCCGGGCGATGTGGCGGCTGTTCCGCTCCTCCCTCCTGCCGGGCGCCCTGGCCGTGGCGGTCGCCGCGGCGTGCGGCGCGCTGCTGGTGTTCAACGTCGGCGCCGTCGCCTCCGGCCGGGTCCCGGGCGGGTCACCCGCGCTGGCCGGCACGTGCGTCGCGGCCGCCGTGCTGCTCGCGATCGGCATGCTGGGCATCGTGCGGCTGGGCCGGGACACCTCCCGGTCCGGCTGGCTCGACGCCCTGCGGTGGGCCGGCCGCACGGCATGGCGGCAACCGGGTGCGGCGGCGGCGGTGGCCGGGGTGTCGGCCGTCGCCGCCGCGCTCGCGGTCATGGTGCCGCTCACCGCTCCCCTGCTGGTCGGTTACGCCCTCTACGGGGCCCACGCGGTCACCGCCCGCATGGTGAAGGCGCCGACCGTCGCGTGAGCGGCGGGCACGTACGACGGCCGCCCGGGCGAGCACCGGGCGGCCGTCTCCGCGATTCGTTCCTACTTTCCCCGCCTACGACCGCTTTCCCCCGCCTACGCCCTCTGCGCGCCGGCGGGCCAGATGACGGTGGTCTCCACCCCTCGGCGCCGGGCGTGCAGCACGACCTCGGCGGTGCCGCCGGGGTGCTCGCGCTCCTCGCCGTCCCACACCGCGATGAGCCGGTCGACCCGGTCCAGCATGATGCGGTTGGCCGCGACGTAGGCGCGCACCCCGGCGCGGGGCTCGCCGGTCGGCACGACCGCCCGGGCGCCGGCGAGGAGGATGTCGAAGTCCGCCCGGCGCTCGGCGGCGAGCACGTCGCGGTAGTCCGGCGCCGGCAGCACGACCTCGTAGGCGCCGCCGACCTCGCGCACCGCGTGCGCGAAGAGCTGGTCCGCGCCGTCGGCCAGGCAGGTGACGCCGACGACGCCGGCCCCGTCCAGGGCGCGCAGATACGCCACCAGCGCACGGTAGATGGTCTCGGCCGTGCCCTCGGTGAGATTGGTGTGACCCGTGATGCCGATGCGCATGAGGTTCCCCCCACGGATGACTAGACGGTGGTCGCGCCGATCGGTTCGTTCAGCCGCACGATCGTAAAGCCCTCGTCGGCCAGCATCTCGGACATGTAGCGAACCGCGTCCCGCGCCTTGTCGCGGCTCACCTCGCCGAGCAGCGACCAGTCCACGAGGTCCGGGTGGGTGCGGCGGCGGTCGTCGCGCCGCTCGCCGTGGCGCCAGCCGAGGCTGCGCCGCTCCTCGCACCACCGGCTGTGCTCGAGCTCCGCCAGCCGCTCCAGCTCCCGCTCGGTGATGAGCCCGTCCTCGCCGTTGCGCACCGCGATGACGCAGCCCAGTGCCTGCATCTTGGCCGCGATCCCCTGCACCTGGGCGCGGTTGGCATTCTGCATCGACTCCGACAGCTGCGACCAGGCCATCGCGCTCGTCGGGCTGGGCGCGGCCCGCGAGACGTCGAGGTAGCGCTGGTGGAAGCGGCGGGCCAGCCGCTCGGTGAGGTCGTCGGCGATGAGCTTGGCGTCGCACGCGCGGGTGATGATGGGGTACACCACCAGCTTCCCGCCCACCTCGTCGAGCAGGTCGTTGTGCTCACCGCCGTGGAAGGCCTCGGCAAGGGCCGAGGCCTGGTAGGTGGCGACGAAGACCGCCTCCCCGACCGCCTGCCACAGCTCGGGGCTCTCCAGCGCCAGGTCCAGCATCCACTGCTCGTCGCGGTGGCACAGGTAGATGCGGTCGTAGCGGGCCGGCCGGGTGATGCGCGGCAGCCACGTGTCGAGCAGCTCGTTGTGCGCGTGCACGCGGCACACGGCGGCCAGGAACGGAAAACGCGCCTGCAGCGTGGCCACGGTGCGCCCGGCGTCGATCCCGATGACGTCGATGTGCAGCAGGTCCCGGGCGCCGCCGACGGAGCGCCAGTAGCGCGCGGTCTCCACCAGCAGCACCCGCGGGAAGGAGCCCTCGCCGCTGATGAGCAGCCGCGCGGGCTCGCCGCCGGCGGCCGGCGGGTGCAGGGGGTGGCGGCGGTAGAGCATGCGCGCGGCGATGTCGTCGACGTGGAAGTAGTCGAGGCGGAAGCGGTTGGTGCCGGCCGCGCCGAGACGCCGGGCCTGCAGCAGGTGGCACGTCTGCTGCCGGTTGAGCTGCACGTAGATCCACGGCGCTGATCGGCGCAGCTGCAGCTCGGTGCCGGCGGTGACCGAGACGCGGTGGTTGAACTGGTCGTCGTCGCCGCAGATGTAGAGGTACCGCGCCCGCCGCAGCCCGGCCGCGCGCAGCACGCCGGCCGAGCGCGCGTCGCCGGCGACCCCGAGCAGCCGGCGGTGACGCAGCTCGAACGGGCCGAACGGGGCCGAACGGACCACCACGACCTGGTGTCCCGCGGCGAAGAGCTGCTCGGCGAGGGCCTGCGCGAACGGCGTGTCGCCGCAGACGACGGCGTGGCGGCGGGCGGTGCGGGAGCGGAACTTGCGCAGTTCGCCGGCGAGCAGTACGCGGCCGGTCTCCACGACGGTGGCGAGGGTGAACAGCGGCGCCATGAACCTTGCGGTCTGCAACTGCCACGACATGACGGCGGGCGGGGACTGCAGCGGGTCGGAGCCCACCACGTACAGCTGGATCGTGTAGTACCAGGTGTCGAACCAGGTGTAATCGCTGTGCAGCTTGCGCATGCCGACGAGGCCGAGCACGAGCGCCGCGACCCCGACCACGCCGAACGACGAGTACAGGATGGTCACGCGCGAGCGGTAGCCGCCCAGCTCCGCCATCGCCACACCGCACCCCCGGAAACCGCCTGCGGAAAAACAGCTGGATTTCCAGTGTGCGGTAACCGAGGCGTTACTGACAGGTGCCGATGTCCAAATATTTTCCGGATGGCTTTGGCGCCACTCGACTCTTCAGGGACGATCGATGGGTGTCGCAGCAGGGTGGGGGACGCATCGTCACGTTTCACTCGTTCGCCGGCGGAACCGGTCGCACGATGGCGATCGCCAACGTGGCGTGGATCCTCGCCGCGGCGGGCCGGCGGGTGCTCGTGGTCGACTGGGACCTCGAGTCGCCCGGCCTGCACCGGTATCTCCACCCGTTCCTCGACGCCGCCGAGGTGGAGAAGTCCGGCGGCGTCACCGACCTGGTCCGCCGCTTCGAGCAGGCGACCTCGTCGCCGTTCGCGGTCACCCCGCCCTCGCGCGTGCACCTGGAGCAGTTCGGCTTCCCCGGCCGCATGGACTACCTGCCCGCCGGGCGCCAGGACGAGGCCTATGCGGCGGCGCTGGGCGGCCGGGACTGGGACGAGTTCTACGCCGAGGGCGGCGGGCGCTTCCTCGACGCGCTGCGCGACGCGATGACCGAGGGCTACGACTTCACGCTCGTGGACAGCCCGCCCGGCCTGGGCGACCTGGCCCAGATCTGCCTGGCCCACCTGCCCGACATCGTCCTGGCCTGCTTCACGCTGAGCGCCAAGAGCATCGAGGGCGCCGCGCGGGCGGCGGCCGCCACCCGCGACGCGGAGCACTCGCCGCGGGTGCTGCCGGTGCCGATGCGGGTCGACCTGGCCGACGCCGCCCGGGTCGAGGCGGGGCGCCGGGAGGCCCGCGAGCGGCTGGCCGGCCTGCCCGCCGGGATGCGCGAGGACGAGCTCGAGGGCTACTGGCGCGACATGCTGGTGCCGTACCAGTCGGCCTACGCCTACGAGGAGATCCTCGCGACGCTCACCGACCTGCAGGGGCAGCCGCTGCTGTCGGCCTACGAGCGCCTCACCTGGTACATCACCGAGGGCGCCGTGAAGTCCCTGGCCCCGCTCGAGGACGGGCTGCGCTACCGGGCGGCCGGGCTGTACCTGCGCCTGACCGCCGCGCGCGAGGACCGGGTCCTGCTGCGCTACGCCGCCGAGGACGGTGTGTGGGCCGAGTGGATCGCCGCGACGCTCACCGCGGCCCGGGTGACGGTGCTGCAGGGCCGCCTCGGCGACCCGGCGCCCGGCCGCGGGGCCGGCGTGGCGCGGGAGCTGGCCATCATCTCCGCCGGGCGCCCGGCGGCCGAGGCCCTGCGCCGCCCGCCCAACCCGGACGGCCGCCCGCCGCTGGCCGTCTACACCGACGCGGTGGCGGCGGTGCCGGCCTACCCGGAGCGGTCCTCGGCCCGGATGCACGGGCTGAGCGAGAGCGAGGCCGCGCGGGAGCTGCTGCGCCTCGTCGGGCACGGCGAGGAGCCGCGGACGCCTGGCACGCTGCGCTATCCGGGTGCCCCGCCGGCGCTGGTCGAGGTGCCGCCGCGCCCGGCCGGGTTCACCGGGCGGGAGGGCCTGCTGGCCCGGCTGCGCGCCCGGCTGCGCCCCGACGAGCACGCCGACCAGCGCCAGGCGGCGCCGCCCGTGGTGCTGCACGGCCTCGGCGGCGCCGGCAAGTCCGCCCTCGCCGTCGAGTACGCGCACCGCTTCGCCGCCGCCTACGACCTGGTGTGGTGGCTGGACTGCGCCGCGCTGGACGAGGGCGTCGCCCGGCTGGCGGCGGCGCTGGGCATCCCGGCCCGGGGCGGTGCGCGCGAGACCGCCGGCGCCGTGCTCGGCGCGCTGCGCCGCGGCGAGCCGTATCGGCGCTGGCTGATCGTCATCGACGACGCCGACGACTACGAGCAGGTGCGCCACTTCCTGCCGCAGGGCGCCGGTCAGGTGCTCATCAGCTCGCGGAACCTGTCGTGGGGCGGCGGGTTCGCCTCCCTGCCGGTGGAGGCGTTCGGGCGGGACGAGAGCATCGTGTACCTGCGCCGGCACGTGCCGGGGCTGCGCACCGCGGACGCCAACGCCCTGGCCGAGGCGCTCGGCGACCTGCCGCTGGGCGTCGCCGAGGCGGCCGGCATCCTGCTGCGCGCGGGGACGACGGCGCCCGACTTCCTCGCCGCGCTGGAGCGGGACCGGCGGGAGCTGCCCTCCGTCGAGGGGGTCTGGGACGCCTCCCTGGAGCGGCTGCAGGCGCAGTCGCCGGGCGCGCACCGGCTGCTGCAGCTCTTCTCGGTGCTGGCGCCCGACACCGCGACCGACGTGGTGTACAGCGACGTGATGGCCGAGGTCCTCAAGCCCTACGACGAGACGGTCGCCGACCGGCTCATGCCCGCCACGCTGGTGCAGCAGGCCAGCCGGCTCGGCCTGCTGCGACCGGACCTGCCCGGCGGCCGGGTGCACATGCACCCGCTGCTGCAGCGGGTCGTCCGGGAGCGGATGAGCCCGGGGGACCTGCGGGAGGCGCGCCACCAGGTGCACCTGGTCCTCGCCGGCCTCGCGAAGGGCCACGACGTCGACGACCCGCGCTCCTGGCCGCAGTTCGACCTGATCTGGCCGCACCTGGCGGTGTCCGGCGCGCAGGACTGCCGCGAGGAGACCGTGCGCGCGCTGGTCGTCGACCGCATCCGCCGGCTGCGCCACGCCGGCGCCCGGACGCAGGGCGAGCGGCTCGCGCTCGACGTCGACGCCGAGTGGTCCGGGCGGGACACGCACCGCACGCAGCTGCTGCAGCTGCGCGGGGTCCGCGCCGCGCTGCTGCGCGACCAGGGCCGCTACGCCGAGGCCATGCGCCTCGACGAGGAGATCCGCGCGGCGCAGGAGGACCTGCTGGGCCGCCACCACCCGTCGACCCTGGCGACCCGGGACCGGCAGGCGGCCGACCTGCGGGCGCTCGGGCGCTACGACGACGCGCTGGACCTGGCCCGCTCGACGTACCGGGCCTGGTCGCGGGTGGTCGGCGCCGAGCACGCCCAGACCCTCAACGCCCTGAACAGCCTCGCCACGACCTACCGGGCGGCGGGGCGCTACCGGGCGGCGATGCGCTGCGACGAGCGGGTGCGCGGCTTCCGGCCGTTCCCGGGCCCGGACCGGCACCCGGCGGTGCTGCACGCGGCGGCGAACCTCGGCCGCGACCTGCGCGACGCCGGGCGGTACTCGGCCTCGGCCGACCTGCTGCGCCGCCTCGAGCCGGCGGTCGCCGACGCCTACGGCGCCACGTCCCGGGCCGCGCTGACCGTGCGGACCAGCCTCGGCGTGTCGCTGCGGCTGGCCGGGCGGGCGGCGGAGGCGGCGCCGCTGCTGGAGCAGGCCTACGAGCAGTTCGCCGGCTCGTCGGGCCCGGCCGGCCCGGACACCCTGGCCTGCCGGCACAGCTGGGCGCTGACCCTGCTGGCCACCGGCCACGTCGAGCGGGCGCGCGCCGAGCTCAGCGGGGTGGAGCGGCGCTACCGCGACCTGCTCGGCACCGGGCACCCCCGCACCGTCGTGGCCCGCGCCAACCTGGCGCTGGTCGCGTGGGCCGCCGGCGAGCGGGAGCCGGCGCACCGCCTCGCCGCCGAGACCACCGCGGAGCTGGCGGCCGCGCTGCCGGCGCAGCACCCCCTGGCGATGACCGCGGCGGTGAACCTGGCGCTGCTGGACGCCGGGCGCACCGACCGCGACGCCGCGGCCCGGCGCCTGGCCGACCTCGCCGACCGGCTGCGCCGGGTGCTCGGCGAGGACCACCCGGAGACGCGGCGCGCCGAGGCCGGCCCGCCCGATGTCGTATATCCGACAGCCGATGCACTGCGTTCGATCGACCCCTACTAGCACTGCACAGGGCGGTGCTAGGCGACGGCGCTCGGCGGCTCGCGGTCGACGAGCCACTGGATCATCCGCGGCATCACCCGCAGCGCGCCGAAGTGCGCCGCGCCGTGCTCGACCTCCAGCTGCGCGCCGGGGATGTGCTCGGCGAGCCACCGGGTGTGGCTGACCGGGGCGAAGCGGTCGTCGGCGCCGTGCCACAGGCGCACCGGCGCGCGGATGTCGTCGAGGTGGAAGCCCCAGTCGGCACGCAGCGCCAGCAGGTCGTCGATCCAGCCCCACGGGCCGTCGCCGAGCCCCACCGCGTAGGTGCGCAGCAGCAGCCGCTCGATCGCGATGTCCTCGACCACGTGCAGGTCCGCCGGCGGCATCTCGGCGCGCAGCAGCCGCAGCAGGTGCGCCGGATCGGCGCGGACCCGGTCGGTCCGCAGCCGCAGCTCCTCGGTGATCAGGTCCTCGTCGATCGAGGCCGCGCGGTAGGAGCGCTGGTTGGACGGCACCATGTCGTCGAACCAGTGCAGGCCGATCGCGTCCGGCGGCGCCAGGCTCACCAGCGCCGCCACCCGGGTGACCCGGTCGGGCAGCAGCGCGGCGCAGGCCAGCGCGTGCGGGCCGCCGCCGGAGCGGCCGAGCACCGCGAACGTCTCGATCCCGAGCGCGTCGGCCAGGGCGGCGACGTCGTCGACGGCGTCGGCGACTGTGCGGCCGCGGGCGCGGGTGGAGCCGCCGTAGCCGGGACGGCAGTACGCGATGAGCCGCACGCCGTGGCGGTAGAGCATCGAGTGGCGCGGCTTGGGGCCGTCGCCGCTGCCGGGCGTGCCGTGGTGCAGGAAGACCGGGCGGCCGCCGCGCTTGCCGGAGTCCTCGAAGACGACGCGCCGGTCGCCGGGCAGGTCGAGCACCTCGAGCAAGGCAAGCCTCCCAGCGCCGTGAACCGATCTCCGGCGCTACCGCCGGATGGTCAGAATACGAGCCGCGCAGTGGCGCCGACCAGTGCCGCGAAACCGCGGAGAGCGACAAGACGCCCCGCCGGCTGGAGAAGGAGGAGTAAACTACTTGGATCCGCTGGACAAGCCGATGCGCCAGATCCAAGATTGGTGCCCGTGGGCACGCCGATGCGCCAAATGGTCCTCAAGATTCACAGTCGATGCAATCTGAGCTGCGATTACTGTTACGTATACGAAAGCATCGACCAAAGCTGGCGGACCCGGCCGACGACGATGACCATGAAGACGCTCGAACGGGTCGCGCAGCGTATTGACGAGCATGCTCGCGATCATGAAATGCGCGAGCTGCGTGTCGTGCTGCACGGCGGAGAGCCCCTCCTCGCCGGGCATGATCTTCTGGCATCCGCCCTGCGCATGATCCGCGATGCCTTTCCGCCCACCCGGTTCTCGATGCAGACCAACGGCATCCTGATCGACGACGCGTTCCTGGCGCTGTTCCACGAGTACGGCGTGAGCGTCGGGGTGAGCGTCGACGGCGGGCCCGCGGAGACCGACCGCCACCGCCGCTACGCCAGCGGCCGCGGCTCCTACGACCGCATCGCGGCGGGCATCGCGCGGCTCATGCAGCCCGAGCACGCCGCGATCTACGGCGGGCTGCTGTGCACGATCGACGTGGACAACGACCCGGACGAGGTCTACGACGGGCTGCTCGCCTTCCGCCCGCCGCGGGTCGACCTGCTCCTGCCGCACGGCAACTGGACCACGCCGCCGCCGCACCACGACCGCCCGCTGGCCTACGCCCGCTGGCTGATCCGCGTCTTCGACCGCTGGTACGAGCACCGCCCGGTCGCATCCGGCACCCGCATCCGCCTCTTCGAGTCGATCATCGCGCGGCTCTTCGGCCTGCCCAGCGAGACCGAGACCATCGGCGGCGAGGCGCCCGGGATCATCACCGTGGAGACCGACGGCGCATACGAACAGTCCGACGCGCTCAAGACCACGACCGAGGGCGGCCCGGCCACGGGCCTCGCCCTCGCCGACGCCGGCGTCGCCGACGTGCTGTCCCACCTGGCCGTCGCCGCGCCCTACCGGCTCTCCGCGAAGTGCCTGTCCTGCCCCGTCGTCAAGGTCTGCGGCGGGGGCCTGCGCGCACACCGCTACGCCGAGGCGACAGGCTTCGACAACCCCTCCGTGTACTGCGACGACCTGCTCGCCCTCATCAACCACATCGGCGAGCGCGTGCGCGCCGACCTCACCCAGCCTGCGGTGGTCACTCAGTGAGTACGGAACGAATGCTGCTCAGCGCCGAGCAGTTCTCGGGCGTCGCCGCCGGTTACGGCGACGCGGGGGCCATGGCCGTGCTCGCGGCCGGCCAGCTCGCCAAGCGCAAGACCCTGCTCGTCATGGTGCTGAAGGCGGCGCGGGACACGCCGTTCGCGGCCCGCGTCCTGGCCGCCGCCGAACTCGTCTTCCGGGCCGAGGCGGCCGACGAGCCCGCCGTCGCCGCGGTCCTGGCACACCCCCACCTGGACGCGTGGGCCAACGCCTGCCTGCACCGGCTGGCCGACCACGCCGGGACCGGAGCCGCCGAGGGCCTCGAGGACGTGCTCGGCCATCTCGGCTCGTATGCCGCCGCAGCCGCCATCGCCGCCCGCCTGCCGTTCGTCATCGAGGTGCCGACCGTCGACGGCGCCGCCGGCCTGCCCGGCCTCGGCACCGCGCCCGGGCTCGGCGCCGGCTGGGCGCGGGTCGACAGCGACGGCCGCGCCGCCCGGATCACCGGCGCCGGCGGCACCACGGTCGACATCGACGGCCCCGGCTGGCAGCCGCGCCGCTCGGTCGCACTCGGCGACTGGCGGCTGGCCATCGAGGATCAGGACCCCTACCGGCACTGCTACAACTGGCGCCCGCTGCCGGCCCTGTCCGAGTCGCGGGCCGAGCACCTGGCGAAGCTGCTCGCCGACGCCTGGCGGCTCATCGAGCGCGACCACCCCGAGCACGCCGAGGGGCTCCGGCACAGCCTGCGCTCGCTCGTGCCCCTCGCGACCCCGGACAACGGCGTCATGATCAGCGCGTCGTCGCGGCGCGCGTGCGGCTCGATCGCCACGTCGATCCCCGACAGCGCCGCCGATCTCGCCCTACTGCTCATCCACGAGTACATGCACGCCAAGCTGGGCGCGCTGCTCGACCTGTGCGAGCTGCACTCGCACTCGGGCCCGGCCCGGCTGCACGCGCCCTGGCGGCTCGACCCGCGCCCGGCCGGCGCCCTGCTGCAGGGCATCTACGCGCACGCCGGGGTCACCGACTACTGGCGGATGCGCCGGCGCAGTCCGGATGCCGACACCCGCCGGGCCGCGGCCCAGTTCGCCTACTGGCGCGAGATGAACCGAATCGCCATCGAAGACCTGATCAACAGCGGTGAATTGTCCCCCGCGGGTGAGTATTTCGCGACCGTCCTGCGATCCACACTCCACCGCTGGGACACCGAGGAGATCGCTCCCGACATCGCCGAACGGACCCATTTGTTCGTGACCGCACAAACGGTGCGGTGGTTGTTACTCAACGCGCGCGCGGACGCTTCGGAGGCTGAACGAATACTCAGCCACCTGCGTTTCGGGGAGCCGCTCGGAACCATAGCCGAACGCGGCGGGATCGCCACCGAACGCAGTGCGCGGCCGGCCGACGCGCCCGGCCTGCTCGGCGAGCTGCACCGCTGGCTCGACGGCGACACGGCTCCGGTGGGGCCGTCTGGCCCTGACCGTGGTACAGCAGGAGCGATGCTGCTCGCCGATGACGCCGGCGGCGCGGAGCGGGCGTGCCTGGCCCGCCTGGACGCCGACGCCGGCGACGAGGAGGCCTGGATCGGGCTGGCCGTCGCGCGGACCCTCGCGGCCGGCCGGAAGGATCGTTTGGACCCGACCGAAGCGTTGGTACATCGGCTGCTGTTGCACCGTCCCGAGTTGCTGCGCGACGCCGTTTTCAAACTGCAACAGTCAGACCATCCGGCGGCCGCTTCTGAGCTGCTGAAACCCAAGGGAGTGCAGGTCAGCAACGGATAACGTCACCCGTTGGATTGTGCAATACTCAGCGGGGGTTTTTGCGTGTCGACGCCGAGCCTGACGTTGCCACCAGGAGCCGCAGACGTATCATCTTGCCGGCCCTTTTCATCCGCGGCCGGTGAGTCCGAGATCTTGTATCTAGGTCATCTTGAAGGGGAACTTCACACGGCGTGTACGTGCGTCGTGTGCAGACTCTGGATGGGAGGCCTCCACTCCAACGTTGCCCTTCAATCGATCACTTAGGTGGAAGCATGGACAAGCCAGGCGCGAACGTCACGGCAGACGAGGTCCAGGATGGATTATTGGATCTTGCGCACGTGAGGTTGCAGGCGCTGCTCCTCGAGCCCGACTCGGCGACGACGTCGACGCTCGACACCGTGATGAAGCGGCTCTTCGACCCTCGCGAGCGCGACCTGCTCACCGTGTCGGCCTTTTCGTCCGCTCTGTAAGTTCTCCGACATACGCCGCCCGGCGAGCGCCGACCAGATCGCGCGCATTCGCCGGGCGTCGGTGTAATTGCGGCGACTTGACCGTCGTCGATAGCTGATCTTGTTGCACCGCACCGGGCGCCGACGGCGAAGGGCCCGGAGCGTTCCCGCACCGGGCCCCCGCCGTGCCGCGCCGGCCTACGTCGGAGGCGGCGAGATGTCGCAGTTGAGCCGGCGGCCCTCCTTGAGCGCCACCGTGTTGGGGTGGTTCTCCCCCAGCGCCCGGCGGCTGCGCTCCAGCGTCAGCATGTAGAGCTCGTCGGCGCCGACCGGGTCGTGCGTCGCTCGCCGGCTCACCACCAGGTTGGTCGCCGCCGCGAGCGTGTCCGGGTTCTCCTCGCCGAGCACCTTCTCCAGCGACGCGCGGACGCCCTCGTCGACCTCGCGGGCGCCGTGCATGTCGCCGTCGTCGAACATCAGGTTGGCGAGGTTGATGCGCGAGGACAGCGTGTACGGGTGCTCGGCGCCGAGCGCCTGCTCGAACCGGTCGCACGCCTGGCGGGCGAACGCCCGGGCGTCCTCGGGCTTGGCGTTGAGCCGGGCGAAGATGGCCAGGTTGTTCAGGGCGGCCAGCCGGAACGGGTGCTTCTCGTCGTACAGCGTCTCGTAGCCGGTCAGCACCTGCCGGCCGACGCGCTCGGCCGCGTCGCCGTTGCCCAGCGCCGACTCCTCGAACGCCGCGTTCATGAGGCAGGACAGCGTGTCCGGGTGCTCCTCGCCGTGCAGGTCCCGGTAGCGCTGCAGGGTGTCGTTGGTCAGCTGCCGCGCGGACCGGATGTCGCCGAGCTTGCGCAGCGTCACCGCCATGTTCTTGGCCGCGCGCAGGGTCGCCGGTGCCGAGTCGCCGAGCAGGCCGCGGTAGGACTGCAGCGTCGTCTCCAGCAGCTCCCGCGACTCGTCCAGGCGCCCGATGGCCCGCAGGTCGTGCGCGTAGTTGTTGGCCGCGAGCAGGGTGTTGAGGTTGCGGTCACCGAAGATGCGGCGCCGGCGGGCGAGGGTGTCCTCGTCGTATGCGGCCGCTCCCCGGAAGTCCCCGACGAGCCGCAGCGACACGGCGAGGTTGTTCTCCGCCGACAGCGTCCGGTCGTGGTCCTCGCCGAACGTGCGCTGCGCCCGGTCGTAGGTCTCCTCGGCCAGCCCCCGGGCCTCCTCGAACCGGCCCAGCGCGCGAAGGTCGGCGGCCACGCCGCCGGCCGTCATGACGATGTACGGGTCGTCCTCCTCCTCGACGGTCTCCTTGAGCCGGGCCAGCGCGTGCTGGTCGATCTCGAGGGCGCGGTCGAACATCGCCTGCGAGCGCAGGGCGTTGCCGAGGTGGAAGTCGAGCAGCAGCGTCACCTGGTCCTCGCCGATGCGCGAGTCGGCGCGCCACAGCTCGACGGTCTCCTCCGCCAGCTCCTGGCTGCTGGAGAAGTCGCCGCGGGACCACAGGTAGCGCACCACGTCGACGACGAACAGCCGCACCTGCATGTCGGAGGAGTAGTTCGCCCGCGAGCCGCGCACGTGCGGCAGGAGCCGGGCGTAGGCCGGCCAGCTCGACACCTCGTCGGGGTCGGAGCGCTCGGCGGTGGCCAGCACCTGGTACACGTGCCGCCGGTTCTCCTCCCGCTCCTGCGGCGAGAGGCTGTCCTGGATGACCGCCTGGACCAGCCGGTGAATCTGCATGATCGTCTGGCCGGTGTCGACGGAGGCCAGCGCGTACCGCCCGATCTGGCGCATCAGCCGGCCCTGGCGGATCGGGTCGTGCAGCGCCGGGTCGAACTCCAGCAGCGGCTGGGTGAAGCGCGGGGTGTACAGCAGCCGCGTCGGGATCGGCTCGGGCGCGAAGAACGCGCAGATCTCCAGCAGCTTCGCCGCCGCCGGGGACTGCCGCCGCAGCTGCTCCAGCGACAGCTGCCACGTCGCCGCGGTCGAGCGGTCGTAGCCGATCGGCGGGTTCTCGTCGAGGATGCGCAGCGGCTGGGTGTCCAGCAGCTCCAGGTAGCGGCTCACCGGCATGCCGGTCTCCGACAGCCAGGCCGCGGCCTGCTCGATCGCCAGCGGCAGGTCGCCGAGGCGGTTGGCGACGGCCTCGGCGTCGGCGACCGCCAGGCCCGTCACCCGGCGGGTCAGGAACGTGACGCTCTCCGCCCGGCTGAACGTGTTGATCTCCACGACCTGGGCGTCCTGCGTCCACTCCTGGTTGCGGGAGGTCAGCAGCACGTGGCCGGCGCCCTGCGGGATGAACTCGCGGATCGTCTCCGGCTCGCCGACGTTGTCGAAGATGAGCAGCCAGCGGCGGTACGGCCGGCCCTGGCGCAGCGCCTCGCGGACCATCCGGACGCTCTCGCCGAGGGTGTCCGCCTCCTGCAGCTTGAGCTCCCGGGCCAGTTCGCCGAGTGCGGACCGGACCTGGGAGACCTGCTCGGCGGAGATCCACCAGACGAGGTCGTAGTCGGCGGCGAAGCGGTGCGCGTACTCGATCGCCACCTGCGTCTTGCCCACCCCGCCGAGGCCGTAGAGCGCCTGCGGCGACACGACGTTGGCGCTGGCCGACAGCCGGTCGCGCAGCTGTTCGAGGGTGTCGCGGCGGCCCGTGAAGGCGGGGTTGCGCTGCGGGACGTTCCAGATCGGCGGCGGCGCGCCCGGGAAGCGCGGCCCGTCGTCGTCGGGCTCCAGCAGCGCCGTGTGCAGCGGCGCGCCCATCGCGGTCAGCAGCGCCTCGTGCGCGCGCTCGCGCGGCTGGTTGGCCAGCTCCGCGGGCAGCCGCTCGGTGAACGGCGGCGTGATGCGCGTGGCGTCGAGCCGGATCGGCACCACCGCCGGCGCGCCCGCCGAGGTGCGGCTGTCCAGCAGCGTCCACAGCGGCGCCGCCTGCGGCGAGGAGACGTAGTCCTTGCTCAGCAGCACCAGGGTGCGCCCGACGGTGGTCAGGCGCCGCTCCATCTCGGCGACGAAGTGCGGCCCGGTGACGGAGTCGATGTCCAGCAGCGCCACCCGCATGTCGATGTCGACCAGCCGCTGCTTGATCCACTCGGCCCACATGCGGTCGACGGCGGCGTAGCTGATGAGCACGTCGGAGGCGCTGGTCGGGCGGGGCCGCTCGAACTCGTACAGCCACCGCCGCCGCTCGGCCTCGTCCATGGCCGGCATCTCGCGCACCGAGCCCTCGGTGAGCACGCCGACGAGCCGTTCGAAGGCGGCCAGCAGCGAGGTCTCCAGGCGCGGCCGCTCGGCGAAGGTCGCGAGGATCTCCTCGTAGGCGAAGTACGGCTTGTAGGGCACCTCCACGTCGCCCCAGTACCGGTTCGCCTCGTCGGGGTTCGCGTGGTCCAGGAACGGCCGGAAGCGCCGGCGGGCATGGTCGCGGCCGATCTCGAGCTTGACCTGCTCGGCGTCCTCGACCCGCATGAGCACCGGCAGGAACCGCAGCGCCCGGCCGCGGCGCTGGTGGCGGATCGACTCGCTCACCGCGACGGCGCCGTCGACGCTCTGGATGCTCAGCGTGAAGCAGTTGACCACGACGTCGGGCAGCAGCACCGTGCACACGCCGGCCGCGTCGCTCAGGCCGGTGCGGCTGTCGACCAGGACGTAGTCGTAGTGCTGGCGCATGTTGCGGGCCAGCGCGTCGATGAACGCCGCGCCGGGCAGCCGGTCGTAGAACTTCGGCCAGTCGAACGTGCTGACCGCGGCGGCGTAGGACCGCGTCTGGCGCCCCGACGGCAGCAGGTCGACGCCACCCTTGCCGGGGAAGCGCCATTCCAGCGAGACCGCGTGGTCGAGCACCTGGGCCTGCGCGTCGATCCAGCCGAGGTCGTCGTCGCGGTCGGGCTGCAGCGCGGCGGTGACGAAGTCGGTGAGCATCTCGATGACGCCCGGGGAGTTGCGCAGCTCCTTGTCCAGCAGGAACGGGTGGAAGTACCGGTGCAGGCCCGGCGACTCGAGGTCCCAGTCGACCACGAGCACCCGGTAGCCGTTGCTGGCGAGGATCCAGGCCACGTTCGCGAGGGTCATCGTGCGGCCGGAGCCGCCCTTGTACGAGTAGAAGGTCACGATCCGGCCGGACGCCGCCGGTGCTTCGTCTGTCGCGGTCATCGTGCCTCCTTTACGGGCCTTCGAGAATGGGGCGCGGGGCATAGTCGCCGGGCGGGGGGCGGCGGTAGACGCGGCCGTCGGCGACGAGGCGGTTGCGCGCCTCGGCCAGCACCACGGCCAGGTCGGCCTCGAACGACGGCCAGGTGAGCACGCTGCGGCGCAGCATCACCTCGTCGAGGCGGCGTTCGTTGTTGCCGAGGGTGTCGTGCATGAGGTCCGCGAGCCGGGCGCTGTGCGCCTGCGTCTGCGCGTCGGCGGCGCTCATCACCACGAGCATCGCTGAGACGTGGTCGCGATGATGGTCGTACTCGAGCAGCCTCTCCCGGTGCGCGGCGATCTCTGCGCTCCAGGGGTCGACGAGCAGCACGACGATGTGGTTGTACTGCTGCGCCACCTTGACCCGGTCGGCGAGGCGGTCCAGGCCGGTGAACAGCGACTCGAAGCCGAACTCCGAGGCGACCTTCTGCGCATACTCCCGCAGCGGCTGCGGCTGCTGCGGCCCGAACGGCGCCCAGTGCAGCGCGTCGGCGCCGTAGAAGTCGCCGTCGCGCTCGATCGCCTCGGCCTCGGCGCGGGTCGGCGCGGCGACCACGAAGTGGATGGTCTGGCCGGTGCCGAAGCGCGCGGGCAGCTCGCCGCTGTCCTCCGGGCCGGCCTTGGCCGGGTGGAAGGCGCTCTCCAGCTGCTCGAAGTCCAGGTCGGTGAAGCCCCGCGGCGGCGGCGTGCGCCCCGCGGCGACGATGTGCTCGGCGATCGTGGACACGAAGTCGATGTAGGCGTCGTGCATGCGCTGTAATCGCAGCAGCTGCCGCAGCCCGCGCCGTCGGTAGTCGTCCTCCTGCACGTCGAGGTCGTAGTGCACGGAGCGGGCGACCTCGGGCAGCTCGCGCGGCGGCAGCCAGACGATCGGGATCAGGCCCGGTAGCGGGGTGCTGTCGTCGCGGGCCGAAGGGCGCGAGCGCAGCTCGAACAACTTCCATTCCTTGCCGCAGGGGCGGCTCAGGAAGTACGCCGGCGAATACAGGGCCAGAAAACACGAGCACTCGGCGATCGCATTGACGAGGGCCTGCGGCCAGTGCTGCCCGGGCTCGATGTTGTGGTTGTCGAGGAAGCCGACCTCGTCGTCATGGCTGCGCCCGGCGTGGACCCGGACCTCGCTGCAGAGATCGTTGTAGAACTTCCTTACGAACAGGTCGTCCGGCCCGCGCGCGTAGCTGAGAAAAAAGTACAGCACACGTCCTCCGCGGGCATGACGGATCCGACCCCCAAGGACATCAGTATATAGATCAACATGCAATGGCAGCACCCCCGCCGAATCGAATTCCGGCGGGGGTGCTGCACAATCGTCCTAACCGACGATGCGTTCCGGCCACGTCGCGGTGTCGCGCCAGTCGCCGGGGCGGACGCTCATCCCGGCCACCGTCGCCTCCATCTGCTCCTTGGCGTACCCCTTCGATGCCACGTCGACGTCGTAGCCGTCGACGTCGAAGGAGCGGGAGTAGTCGGAGGCGTTGCCCTCGGCAAGCACGCCGGGCGGCAGGCTGATCTGCGGCTGGAGCGCCGCGCCGTGTGAGCCCTTCGGGGCCGGTACGACCGGGGAAAGCTCCAGCCACGCCCACTTGTCGCCGTCGGCAATGCCCAGCTGCGCCCGGCTCACCGGATTGGACCGGCCGAGGGCGTCGTTGGCGTCGTAGCCGCGCAGGACCAGCAGGCACGACACCGGCCGGGAGCCGGCGGGCAGGCTCGCCAGGTGCAGCGGCAGCGCGCAGCGGAAGGCCTTGTCCAGGCGCAGCCCGGCGGCGATCGCGGCGAGGGCGGCCTGATCGGGCGCCGTGCCGAAGCCCTGCGCCTGCGCCCACAGGCCGTCGACGGGCTGCCACCGCAGCAGCAGCTGCTTGCCGGCCGCGCTGAGCGTGGCGGGCCGGCCGGCGACGCTCGTGGCCGTTGTGGTGGCACCGGCCCAGTCCGCCTTCGGCGTGAACAGCTCGCTGTCGCGCACGGCGTCGAGCGTCCCGGCGGTGGTGGCGACGGAGACGCGGTACACCGTGCCGTCGGCCCGGTTGATCGCGACGGACTCGAGGCCGTCGCCGCTCTCCCAGGTCAGGTACGCCGCCCGCAGGCGCGCGGGGTCGATCGTGAAGTGCAGCACCGCCGGGTCGGCGCCCACCGTGCCCGGTGCGTCGGCCGCGCCCCGCACGCCCGCGGCCGGCGGCAGCGCCGGAGCGGCGCCGTCGGCCGGCGGCGGGTCGGTGCCCCGCCACGACTGCGCTGCCGACAGCTGCGGGTCCGGCTCCGGCGAGCCGGGCAGGGCCGCGCGGTCGGCGCCGACGCCGGGCAGCAGGGCGGCGCCGGCGATCACGGCGCCGATCGCGGCGGCGGCTCCGCCGGCCCGCAGGGCGTAGGACAGGCCGCGCCGGCGGCGGCCCTGCCGCACCGCGGCGTCGAAGAGCGCAATGGTGTCGACGGGGCGCTCGGCGCGCTCGCCGAAGCTCTCCTGCAGCTGGAGTTCGAGATCGTTCATCGCACGTGCTCCGTCATCTCGGTCCGGGCGCGCAGCGTGGCCAGCGCGCGCTGGGCGGTGGTGCGGACGGTCACCGGTGAGCAGCGGAGGATCTCGGCGATGGTCTGGTCGTCGAGGTCCTCGTAGTAGCGCAGGACCAGCACGGCGCGCTGGCGCACGGGCAGCCGCGCGACGAGCCGCAGCAGCCGGTCGCGCTCGGCCAGGACGCTGCCGATGTCGGCGCTGCCGCCGGGCGGCGGTTCGGGCGGTACGGCGACGCTGAGCTCGCCGCTGGCGCGCCGGCGCCACCAGGAGGCGTTGGCGTTGACCAGCATCCGTCGCACGTACACGTCGGGCCGGTCGGCCTTCGACACGCGCCGCCAGTGCACGAAGGCCTTGGCCAGCACGTCCTGGACGAGGTCGTCGGCGCGGTCGTCGTCGCCGGTGAGCAGCCGGGCGAAGCGCACCAGCGCCGTGCCCCGGCTGTGCACGTACTCCTCGAACGTCACGTCGCCCGTCCCCTCGTGTCGGCGAACCGTCGTGTCGGCGAACCGTCGTGTTGGCGAACCGTCCACCAACAGACGCCGTGGGGGCCTCTGGATGTTCTGCCGAGTTTTGGCGGTACCGGCTAAGCCTGATCGGCGGTGGCGAACGGCACCGTGTCGATGCCGAGCGCGAGGGCGACAGCGCCGAGCGAGGCCGCGCGCAGCGACAGGGCGCTCTGCACGACCTCGACGGCCTCGGCCGCGGCGGCCAGGGCGGTCTCGGCGAGGCCGCGCTGCAGCGGCTCGCGCAGCAGGTCGGTGGCGGCGCCGAGCTCGTCGCCGAGCAGCACCCGCTGCGGGTTGATGAGGTTGACGAGGTTGCCCAGCGCGTAGCCGAGCTGCGTGCCGGCGTCGATGATGAGGCGCCGGCAGCCGGCGTCGCCCGCGTGTGCGTACTCGATCAGGCCGCCGAGGTCGTGCAGCTCCGGATGGGACTGGCGGGCGTGCGCGAGCAGGGCCCGGCCGCCGACGGCGAGCTCGACGCAGCCGCGGTTGCCGCACCGGCAGACCGCGCCGCGGGCGTCGAGCGTGACGTGGCCGAGCTCCCCGGCGGTGCCGGCGGCGCCGCGGTAGAGCCGGCCGTCGAGCACGATGCCGGCGCCGATCCCGGTGGCCAGCTTGACGTAGACGAGGTCGGTGCAGCCACGGCCGGCGCCCCAGACGTACTCGCCGAGGGCGGCCAGGTTGGCGTCGTTGTCGACCCGCACGGGCAGGCCGAGGCGGGCGGTGAGCTCCTCGGCCGGGCGCAGGTCGGCCCAGCCGGGCAGCATCGGCGGCGAGCCGATGCGCCAGTCGCGGGTGATCGGTGCGGGCACGCCGAGCCCGACGCCGACGACCTCGTCGCGGCTGGCGCCGATGTCGCCCAGCGCGGCGTCGACGAGGCCGACGGCGAGCTCCAGGGCGTCCTGCGGCCGGTCGTCGATGTCGAAGTCGGTGCGGGCCTCGCGCTCGGCGATGACGGCGTGCCCGAGGTCGGCGACGGCGACACGCACGTGCCGGCGGCCGATGTCGGCGCCGACGGCGACCCCGGCGCGGCGGGTCAGCTGGACCACGGAGGCGGGGCGCCCGCCGACGGGCCGGGCGGCCGCGCCGACCTTCTCGCTCACCAGGCCGGCGCCGCCGAGGTCGGTGAGCACGGCCGAGACGGTCGGGCGGGACAGGCCGCTCAGCGACACGAGCTCGGCGCGGGTGCGGGGGCCGTACAGGCGCAGGGTATCCGCGACCCTCCTGGCGGTCCCGCCCAGCTCGCGGCGCCACAGGTCGCGGGGATGCGTCTGCTGCGCCGCCACGGCGCGTAATCTTCCTTGCCGCAAATGGGTTATGTCAAGGCCTTACCGAACTCCTCGCCGCCCCGGTTGCGCCCGGGGCGGCGAGGTTCGCCGGAATCTAGATGTTCCAGACCTGGAAGGTGGACAGCTGGCCGGCCGGCCAGCCGGTGTTCGAGCTGAAGTTCAGCCGGAAGTACCGCTGGCTGGTCGCCGTGAACGTGATGGTCACGGTGTTGCTGGAGCCGGGCGCGAACGTGTAGTCGGTCGCGGCCTTGACCTCGGTGAACGTCGACCCGTCGGTGCTGCCCTGGACCTGGATGCGCTCGACGCGCTGGCCCCAGCTCGCCGGGAGCTGCAGCACGATCCGGGAGGCGCTCTGCGCCGAGCCGAGGTCGACCTGGACCCACTGCGGGAAGGCGTTGTTGGCGCTCTCCCAGTAGGTGTTCTGGTCGGCGTCGGTGACGTTGCCCGAGCCGTACACCTGCGTGTGGCTCGACTCCGACGTCGGCTTGCCGGCGGCGAGGTTGGTCGCCGTCGTGCCCTGGCCGGTGCCGCTCAGCGCGACCGTGGTCGGGCTGTTGTTGGCGTTGCTGGTGACGGTGAGCGTGCCGGTGCGGGTGCCCGACGCCGTGGGACGGAACGTCACGTTGACCACGCAGGAGGCACCGACCGCGATCGAGCCGCACGTGTTGGTCTGGGCGAAGTCGCCCGTGACGCTGACGCCCGAGACGGTGGCCGCCGCGGTGCCGGTGTTGGTGATGGTGACCGCCTGCGACGCGCTGGTGGTGTTCAGCGCCTGCGTGGCGAAGGTGAGCGAGGACGGGCTGGCGCTGAGCACCGGCGCGTTCGGCGTGCCGCCGCCGCTGGGGTACACCTCGAGCTCGGCGACCTGCGCGGCCGGCCAGCCGGTGTTGGCGGTGACGTTGATCCGCACGTAGCGGACGTTGCTCGCCGGCACCGTGATCGCGACGGTGTTGCCCGACGCGGGGTCGAAGGTCCGCCCGGCCGAGGCCGACAGGGTGGTGTTGAAGTTGGTGCCGTCGGTGCTGCCGAGGACGGACAGCGTCTGCGTGCGGGTCGCCCACGCCGAGTCCGGCGGGAGCTTCAGCGTGACCTTGCCGATGCTGCTGACCGCGCCCAGGTCGACCTGGATCCACTGCGGGAAGGCGTTGTTGGCGCTCTCCCAGTAGGTGGCGGCGTTGCCGTCGGTCGCCGTGGCCGGCGCCTGCGTGCCGTTGACCTGGCTGCTGGCGGTGACCGGCTTGTTGAGCGCGATGTTGGTGTCGGTGCCGATGCCGCTGCCGGACAGGCCCACGACGGTCGGGCTGTTGTTGGCGTTGCTGGTGACCGTCAGCGAGCCGGTGCGCGAGCCCGAGGCCGTCGGGGTGAACTTCACCGTGACGGTGCAGGAGGCGCCGACGGCGATGCTGCTGCCGCAGGTGTTGGTCTGGCTGAAGTCACCGGACGCGGCGATGTTCGACACGTTGGCGGTGGTGGTGCCGGAGTTGTTCAGCGTGACCGTCTGCGTGGCCGAGGAGGTCCCGACGACGGTACCGCCGAAGGTCAGGCTGCCCGGGTTGGCGTTCACGATCGGGCCGGGGGCGACACCGGTGCCGGACAGCGGCACGGTGTTGGTGATGCCCGAGGCGGTGACCGTGAGGGTACCCGTGCGCGTGCCCGCCGAGGCGGGGCTGAACGTCACGTTGATGGTGCAGGAGGCGCCCGCGGCGATGCTGCTGCCACAGTTGTTGGTCTGGGCGAACTCGCTGGTGACCGAGATGGTGCCGACGGGAGCGGCGCCGGTGCCGGAGTTGGTGACCGTGACCGCCTGCGACGGGCTGGTCGAGCCGGTGACGACGCTGCCGAAGCCGACCGCGCTCGGGCTGATGTTGATGCTCGAGCCGTTGTCCGGCAGGTACGGCGGGAAGGTCGGGTTCTGGATGTTCGAGCAGGCCGTGCCGGACAGGCCGCTGTTGCCGCCGCCGTCGGTGAGCGTGAAGCCGACGCCGCAGTTGTAGATCGCGGCCGGGGCCTGCACGCCGGTGGCGCTGGAGTTGCTGATCGTCGCCGCGCCGCCGACCTGCTCCTGGATGGCCCAGGTGCCGGTGTTCTGGATCGTCGCGTTGTTGATCTTCACGTTGGAGATGTTCGAGCCCGACACGAACTGGACAGCCTCGAACGGGCTCTGCTGGATCAGGATGTTGTCGACATTGGTCAGGCCGGTCATGCCGCCGTCGCGGGCGTCGAACCACAGCGCGCCGACGCCGAACTGCCAGTTCGGGTCGAGGCTGCCGGAGCGGATGATCGTGTTGCGCAGCACGTCGGTGCGGCCCAGCGTCGTGGAGGCGAAGCGCTGCGCGACGTGGATGCCGCCGCCCTGCGACAGGCCGGAGTCCACGACCCGGTTGTCGGTCACGAAGTTGTCGTGCCCGCCGTAGATCGCGATGCCGTTGGCCAGGATCGGGTACTGCACCGTGTTGTGGTCGAACGAGTTGTTCGCATCGGCGTTCTGCTCGGCCCACATCGCCAGGCCGTCGTCGCCGGCGTTGCGCACGTCGGAGTTCGTCACCTTGGAGTTGGTGACGCCGTTGTGGAAGTTCACGCCGTCGGCGGTGTAGTTGCGCAGCCGCATCTGGTTGAACACCAGGTTGTTGAACGGCCCGTCCATCCACGCGCCGACCTTGAGGTGCTCGATCCACACCCGGTCCACGGTGGAGTTGCTCAGCGCGCCGCCGATGCCGTTGACCTGGTCGCCGTCGTTGCGCTCCTGGACGTTGCCGAAGATGGCGAAGTCGGAGAGGTGGACGTTGGAGCCGCCGTTGGGCGCCCACCCGCCGTAGAAGCCGGGCGCATTGCCGACGATCCGCGAGCGCCACATGCCGGCGCCCTTGATGGTGACGTTGTTCAGGATGATGTGACTGCACCCCATGCCACAGCCGGGGTTGCTGCCGGGGATCCGGAATGTGCCTTCCGGGATCCACACAGTGCCACCAGCACCCGCTGCGGCGATCGCCGAGTTGAACGCCGCCGTCGAGTCGGCCGCGCCGGACGGGTCGGCACCCTTGCTGGTCACCGAGACCGAGCCGCTGGGCTGCGACAGCGCCGGGGCGACGTTCTCGAAGTCGGCGAAGTCGATCGTGTACGACGATGCGGTCGAGTCCGAGTCGACCTGCAGCTTGAACTTCGTCCCGGCCGGGTAGGTGGTCGGGAAGAGCCGGTTGACCTCGTCGTAGAAGTGGTGGGGGTTGCTGCCCGGCGAGTTGGTGAACGGGTAGCCGCCGTAGTACCAGCTGTAGGCGTTCGTCAGCGTGAAGTTGGTGCTGCGGGTGCCGTCGATGTACAGCGAGATCGGGGCGGTGTAGACCGACCCGCCGCCGGTGTCCGGGATGCTGTACCGGAACACGATGGAGTTCGTCGCCACCGGGGTGGTGAACTCGACGAACTTGCCGGACCCTTGCAGCGTCACCGCCTTGCGGTAGGACGCCTCGGACGGCAGCGTGTTGTACGCCGCACTCGGCCCGATGATGGTCCCGTTGGTGGCGGCGTTCTCGGCCTGGACCTCGACGTAGGGCAGGGTCGCACCGACGCCGCCGGTGGCGGCCGCAAGGGCCGGCGTCGCCACGGCGACGGCCACGCCTGCGGCGGCGAGCGTCGCGCCGGCGACGAGGGCGGCGGTTCGCGCCCGAGGTCGCTTGGTTCGGATGTGCCGGAGCATGGTGTTTGCTCGCTTTCGACGTGTCTGGCACGCGACCCATCGCCCCACGCCCCCGGTTGGCGGTTCGGGCGCGCAGGTTGACTGCGTTCGATTGGTTCGAAGCTTCCGAAGGGTCGGTACGGCGGGGTGAAGGCCGCTGCCTAGGGCGGACATCGGCCGTTTGGGGGACACCGGTCGGCGGTTTGTCGGTGCAAGAGGGACGGTAACGCCGCCGACACCGCCGCGCAATATCCAGACGCGTCCCTGTTTGATTCTTGCTCCGCTTCGCAAGAGCACGACAGGACTGTGTATCAAAGCTCGCTGCGCTCGCCCCGGAACCCCCTCAACCCCCGCAGCGGCGCGCCCGACGCGCGCGCCCAGGATGCACGGCCGCACCCCGCAGGTTCGCATCGACGATCCGCACGTCCCGCGGCGGCGCACACCCTCGAAGCATCGACCGGGTCCGTAGCACGGTGGTTTATGGTGTTTCGGTGAGGCTGGTCCCGGTGGTGGAGATGTCGACGTCCCAGCCCTCCCTGCTCAACGTCGACCACGCGACGCTGATCGCCCCCATCCACCTGGACACGAAGGCCCGCCTCCTGCGCAAGGACCAGCAGACCTGGGCGGTCACGTTCGTGGTGAACATCGGCGGCACGGCCAACATGTATGCGACGCGCCGCTCCTTCTCGGGCGAGCAGGAGGCGCTGGCCTGGATCGCGTCGCTCGCCGACGTCGTCCCGTAGCCCCGACCGGCGTTGCCCCGGTCAGCGTTGCCCCGGTCAGCGTTGCCCCGGTCAGCGTTCGGGCCGGACGAGGCCGCTCTCGTAGGCGAGCACCACCGCCTGCACCCGGTCCCGCAGCCCCAGCTTGGCCAGCACCCGCCCGACGTGGGTCTTCACGGTCGTCTCGGCAACGCGCAGCCGCTCCCCGATCTCGGCGTTGGACAGCCCTTCGGCCACGAGCAGCAGCACCTGCCGCTCCCGGTCGGTGAGCAGCTCGAGCCGCTCGAGCCCGGCCCCACCCCGCCCCGGCACGGCGGACGGCGCCGCCAGCACGAACCGGTCGGCGAACCGGTCGAGCAGCCGCCGCGTCACGTTGGGCGCCACGACGGCGTCGCCGGCGGCCACGACTCGGATGGCGGCGAGCAACTCGGCCGGCAGCGCGTTCTTGAGCAGGAACCCGCTGGCACCGGCCCGAAGCGCCGCGAACGCGTCCTCGTCGGTGTCGAACGTGGTCAGCACGAGCACCCGCGGCCCGCCGTCGATGCCCGCCACCTCCGCGGTCGCGGCCACCCCGTCCATGACCGGCATGCGGATGTCCATGACCACGACGTCGGCGGCGACCGTGCGCAACAGCCGCAGCGCCTCGGCCCCGTCTCCCGCCTCGCCGACCACCGCC
The DNA here is from genome assembly GCF_039537565.1 of Dactylosporangium darangshiense. Classification (NCBI taxonomy): domain Bacteria; kingdom Bacillati; phylum Actinomycetota; class Actinomycetes; order Micromonosporales; family Micromonosporaceae; genus Dactylosporangium; species Dactylosporangium darangshiense. Next base: position 142,111 of record NZ_BAABAT010000015.1, on the reverse strand, counting down.
ATGTCCGCCTGCGCCGACAGGATCATCCGGAACCCGGCCCGCACCAGCTCCTGGTCATCGACCACGACCACCCGGATCGTCCCCGTCACACCACACCCCCACCCGCATCCGCCTCAACCACCGGCCGCACCACCCCGGCACCCGCTCCCCCAGACAACTGCCGCTCGTCCGAGTCCGCAGCCACAAGCGACCGCAGCTCGCCCGAGTCCGCAGCAACAAGCGACTCCAGCTCGACCGGGTCCGGACCTTCGAACGAGCGCGGATCGGCCGGGCCCCGGGCGTCGGAGGCCAGCCGGATCGTCGCGACCACTCGCCAGCCGCCGTCGCCGTGCGGCCCGGCCGTGAAGGTGCCACCGTGGACCGCGGTGCGCTCGCGCATTCCGACCAGGCCATGGCCGACGATGCTGCCCGTCGGCGCAACCAACGCGGGGCCGGTGGCCGGCGATCGGCCGCGCACGGATCCGGCGACGCCGCCGTCGTCGGTAGCGGTAATAGTCAGAGTGTCGGCGGAGTGCTCAAGGCGGACCGTGATCGCCGCGCCGGCACCGGCGTGGCGGAGGGCGTTGGTGACCGACTCCTGCACGATCCGATAGGCGGCCAGGTCCTCCGCGGCCGTCAGGGACCGCGACAAACCGGCGGTCTCGAAGGTCACCCGCAGCCCCGCCGCGGACGCCCGCACCGACGGGCGCAGCGCCAGGTGCCCCAGGGCCAGGGCGTAGACGGCGGCGAGGACGGGCACGGGGTGGCGGCGGCGCCAGAGCAGCGAAACCGCCATCAACAGGCCCGCGGCGAGCACCGGGACCGGCGCCAGCATGCGCTCCAGATAGAGCAGCAGCACCAGCCCCGCGGCGACCCCGGCGTCGAACACCCTCTCCCTCACGCGGACCACACTAGGCCTGGGGTACGACAAGATTCGTCGTTCGAGCGGCTCGCCGGGCCGGCAGCACGGCCGCCAGCACAGCGGCCGCCGCGGCGAGCGCCACGAAGAGGGACAGCCGCAGGATCGGCACGCTGAGCAGCGGGTCCACGGCGCCGAACCCCGCGATGGTGAGCAGCCAGCCGTACGGCACGCCGAACGCCACCCCGCCCAACGCCCCCGCCAGCGCCATGAGCAACGCCTCGGCCAGCAACGTGGCGCGCAGCTGGCCGCGGGTCAGCCCCAGCGCCCGCACCAGAGCGATCTCGGCAGTGCGCTCCACGACCGACAGCGACAGCGTGTTGCCGATCCCGATGACCGCGATCACGAGCGCGAACCCGAGCAGCGCGGCGATCACCCCGACGAGCTGGTCGATCGCGGCGTTGCGCTCGTCGCGCACCTGCGCAAGGTCGGCGACCTGCACCAGCGGGTGCGCCTCCAGCGCGGCGTCCAGGCGCGCGCGTGCGTCGGCGGAAGGCGCGCGCACGAGCACCATCGCGTCGTCCGTGACGCCGGGGAACAGGGCCGCGAAGTCGGCGTCGCTCACGATCACGTCGCCGACCAGGCTGGAGCTCTGCACGGTGGCCGCGACGGTGAGCGACAGGCGCCGGTCGCCGGCGGCGAGGTCGATGCGCGAGCCGACCGGCCGGCTGCCGAGCGCGTCGGAGGCGGCGGGGACGATGGCGGTGCCGGCGCGCAGGTCCTCGAGGCGGCCCGCGGTGACCTTCGGCCGGAACGCCGCCGGGTCGACCGTCCCGACCAGGACGGAACCGGACCACCCCTGGCGCACCGGGGCGGCCACGGGGAAGCCCGCGGCGCGGACCTCCCCCGCCACCGCGGCCGGCACGAGCGAGCCGGGCACGGCGGGGGTGAGCAGGAAGTCGACCGGGAAGGCGGCGTTCAGCTGCGCCTCGGCGGTGCGGTTGACGGTGGCCGCGACCGTGCCGCCGCCGGCCATCAGGGCCACCCCGATCACGAGGGTCGCCGTCGTGGCCGCGGTCCGCGCCGGGTTGCGGGCCGCGTTGGCCACCGCCATCTTAGCCGGTACGCCGAACAGCCGCGCCGGCACCCAGCCGAGCACGCGCACGGCGGGCCCGGCAAGGCGGGGCGAGAGCAGCAGCAGCGCGGCGAAGTTGCCGATGCCGCCGAGCATGACGAGCGTCATCGCCGGCAGCGCGCCCCCGGTGCCGAGCACTCCGGCGACGGTCAGCGCGGTGCCGGCGGCCGCCGCCGGCACGGCGAGCACGACGGGCAGGCGGCGGCGGGCAGCGGTCTCGGGTACCGCCGCCCGCAGCGCCGCCACCGGGCGCACCCGCGCCGCCCGCAGCGCCGGCACGACGGCCGCGCCGACGGTCACCAGCACCCCGAGCGCCGGGCCGGCCAGCAGCGGCACGGCGCCGAGCACCACGCCGCCCTCGGGCAGGCCGAGCGCCGGCGAGAGGCGGGAGAGGCCGTAGGCGACGAGCAGGCCCAGTGCGGTACCGCAGAGCGAACCCAGCAGCCCGACGACAACGGCCTCGGCGAGGACGAGGCGGAACACCTGGCCCCGTCCGGCGCCCACGCACCGCAGCAGCGCCGTCTCCCGCAGCCGCTGCGCCATGAGGATCGTGAACGTGTTGACGATGACGAACCCGGCGACCAGCGCCGCCACGAGCGCGAACAGGGCGATGCCGACGAAGAGCCCGCCGAGCTGGCCGGAGGCCTCCCGGGCGAGGTCGCGGCGCAACTGCTCGCCGGTGCGCGCCCGCGCGGTGGGGTCGGCGGCCTGCGCCCGGGTGCGCGCCGCGGTCGCGTCGGCGCCGGTGCGCAGCCGGCCGACCACCTCGCGGTAGCCCGTGGCGCCCGTCAGCCGGGTCAGTTCGGCGTCGGTGAGCACGACGGTCGAGGTACCGCTGCCGCCGAAACCGGTGGCGTCGACCAGGCCCACGACGAGCAGGCTGCGGCGGGCCTCGGCGGCGTCGACCACGGTGATCGTGCCGCCTACGGCCACGCCGAGCCGCTGCGCGCTGCGCGTGTCGAGGGCGGCCTCGCCGTCGCGCTCCGGCAGGCGTCCACTGTGGACGTCATAGGGACGCAGCGCCGCGGCCGTGCCGGTGTTGACGCCGTAGCCGGGCTCGCCGAGGTCGGTGACGAGCCGGCCGCGCGAGTCCAGCAGCGGCAGCCGCTCGGCCATCCGCCCGTCCACCGCCGAATAGGCCGGGTCGGCGCGCATGGTGTCCACTGTGGACGGCGCGAGCCGGGCGCCGCTGCGCGCGGTGAGGGCGACGCCGACGTTGCGCGCGGCGCGGGCGTACTCGTCGTAGAGCGTCGCCTCGGCGGTGTCGCGGTAGATGAGGGTGCCGGCGACGAAGGCCACGGCGAGCACCACAGCGAGGAGCGTCGGCACGAGACGCTGCAGCCGCAGCCCGGGCAGCGAGATCCGCAGCATGTCAGTCGCCCGGCCGGCGGAGCACGGCGAGTTGGTTCCTCACGCCTGCCGACGCTATGGCCGCCGGTTCCGGCGGTCGTCCGCGCGAGGTCGTACTACCTGAGGAGGACCGTGAGCACCCGACAGCTAAGCGGTTATGTCCGGTTCTGTCGGGCAATGGCGCTCCGGACGCGCCCGCCCGAGACGTCCAGCAGCGCCCGCGCCTCGTCCACGCCGGCATCGGTCAGCAGGGTCACCAGGGCCGTCTTCAGCTCGCCGCCGGCCGCTGCGAGGGCCGCCGCGCACTCCCCCGCCGGCGCACCGCTCGCCTCGGCCAGGATCGCCACGCTGCGCTCGCGCAGCTTCGCGTTGGTGGCCCGCATCCCGACCATGAGGTTGGAGTAGGTGTGCCCGAGCCGCACCGCGACGGCGGTCGAGAACGTGTGCAGCACCAGCTTCTGCGCGGTGCCCGCCTTGAGCCGCGTCGACCCCGCGATCACCTCCGGCCCGGTGTCCACGACCACGACGACGTCGCGCCCGGCTGCCAGCGGCGCTCCCGGGTTGGACGTCACCAGCACGGTCGCGGCCCCGGCCTCGGCGGCCGCGGCGAACGCGCCGGCGAGGTACGGCGTGCGGCCGCTGGCGGCCAGCCCGACGAGCACGTCACCGGGCGCGAGGGCGGCGGCGAGCTCGGACCGGGCCCGCTCGGCGTCGTCCTCGACCGATTCGAGGGCGTTGCGCAGCGCCGCCTCGCCGCCGGCGATGTGTGCCCTGAAGACCAGGCCGAACGTCGGCGGGATCTCGGCCGCATCGAGCACGGCCATGCGGCCGGACGACCCGGCGCCGGCGTAGTGGACCCGGGCCCCGGCCCGGATCGCCGCCACGGCCAGGTCGACGGCACGCGCGAGGTCGGGCAGGGCGGCGGCGACCGCGGCCGGGACGGTGGCGTCCGCGGCATGGATGCGCGCCAGCAGCTCGGGCGTGTCCAGCAGGTCGAGGTCGGCGTTGGTCAGGTCGCGCAACTCCGTGGGAGACGTCATGCGCCCATCAGCTTCCAGGCGCGGGAGCCGCCGACCACCCCGGCGGTGTTGGGCACGATCGTGACGTCCTCGCCGAGGCGGGCGACGGTGTCGGCGTCGATGAGCGCGGAGTTCCCGCCGCCGATGTAGAGCCGGTCCCAGCGGAACACCGGCCGCAGCCCGTCGACGACCCGCCGCACGCGCCGCGACCAGCGGGCGTTGCCGAGCTCCCGGCGCCGGATCTCGCCGATGTACGTGTCGTAGGTGCGCTTGCGCCGGATGGGCCCGTGTGAGAGCTCCAGGTGCGGCGCGAGCACGCCGTCGTCGAAGAGCGCGCTGCCTAGGCCGGTGCCGAGGGTGAGCACCAGCTCGAGGCCGGTGCCGACGACGAGGGCGGCGCCGTGCACCTCGGCGTCGTTGAGCACGAGGGTGGGCCGGGCGAAGGCGCGGTTGAGCGCGGCGCGCGCGTCGTAGCCGGTCCAGGCCGCGTACAGGGCCGGGTCGACCGCGGTGTGCGGGCCGGCCTTCGTCACGTAGTGGGGGGTGGCCACCACCACCCCGTGGCGGATCATGCCGGGCAGGCCGACGGTGGCGCGCTCGGCGCCGGGCAGCTCGGCGGCGATGTCGAGCAGGGCGCCCACGAAGCGCTCCGGCGGGAACGGGTAGGGCGTCGGCACCCGAATCGGCCCCCCGACCAACACGTCGGAGTCGTCGACGACGGCCGCCTTGAGGCCGCCGCCGCCGCAGTCGATCGTCAGCGTGTTCACCACCCGCCGAATTGTGCGCCACCGGCGCGCCGGACGCGTCATCGACGCCCAAAAAACCGCTCGGCGCACCGGCGGGGGCGCTCGCCGCGCCGCCGGGCCCGGCCGGCTCGCCGAGCGCCGCACATCGTTGAGAATCGATGCCGCCGGCAACCTCGAAAGCTCCTGCACGCCGCCTCCGCCAGGGCGGCGTGCAGGTCGACCACGGGAGGACCGACCTATGCGTTCCATCGTGCGCCGGCTCGCCGCCGGCGCCTTCGGCCTGGCCCTGGCCGCCGGGCTCACCCTGGCCACCGCCGCACCGGCCCAGGCGGAGTCCAACGGCGGCGTGAAGATCATGCCGCTGGGCGACTCCATCACCGACGGCTACAACGTGCCGGGCGGCTACCGCATCGAGCTGTGGCGGCGCCTGGCCGCCGGCGGCTACACGACCGACTTCGTCGGGTCCGGCTTCAACGGGCCGTCGAACCTGGGCGACCACGACCACGAGGGCCACTCCGGCTGGCGCATCGACCAGATCGACGCCAACATCGTGGGCTGGCTGCAGGCGTACGCACCGCGCACCATCCTGCTGCACATCGGCACCAACGACATGAACCAGAACTACGACATCGCCAACGCCCCGGCGCGCCTGTCGGCGCTGATCGACAAGATCCGGGCCAACGACCCGACCGTCGAGCTGTTCGTCGCCCAGATCACCCCGGAGAGCGATCCGACGCTGGAGTCGCGCGTGCAGGCGTACAACGCGGCGATCCCGGGCATCGTGGCGCAGAAGGGCTCGCACACCCACCTGGTCGACATGCACTCGGCGCTGACCACGGCCGACCTGGCCGACGGCGTGCACCCCAACGCCGGCGGCTACGACAAGATGGGCGCACGGTGGTTCTCGGCGCTGCAGTCGGTTCCGGCGAGCCTTTCCTATGTGGGCGTACCCCCGGTCGGCGCCGCCGTCTCCGTGCTCAACCCGCAGTCGGGCCGCTGCCTGGACGTCACCGGCGCGGGCACCGCCGCCGGCACGCAGATCATCATCTGGGACTGCCACGGCTCGGCGAACCAGACCTGGACCCGCACGGCGGCGGGCGAGCTGCGCGTCTACGGCAACCGCTGCCTGGACGTCAACGGCAACGGCACCGCCAACGGCACGAAGATCCAGATCTGGGACTGCAACGGCACCAGCGCCCAGAGGTTCACCTTCAACGCCGACGGCAGCATCGTCGGCGCCGGCTCGGGCAAGTGCGTCGACGTGACCTCCAGCGGCACCGCGAACGCGACCTTGGTCCAGCTGTACCAGTGCAACGGCACCGGCGCCCAGAAGTGGACGACCCGCTAGGCCTGTGAAGAAGGACCGGTCCGGCGCCCGGGCGCCGGACCGGTCGAGCGGTACTAGGACCGGCTCCAGCGCTGGTTGGCGCCGCCGTTGCAGGTCCAGATCTCCACCAGGGCGCCGTTGGCGGTGCCCTGGCCGGTCACGTCCAGGCAGAGCCCGGACTGCACGCCGACGATCGTGCCGTCGGTGTTGACGCGCCACTGCTGGTTGGCGCCGCCGTTGCAGTCCCAGATCGCCACCGGCGAGCCCGCCGCCGTGGCGTTGTTGAGCACGTCGAGGCACTTGTTGGTGTACACCCGCAGCCCCCCGTTCGACAGCTGCGTCCACTGCTGGTTGCCGCCGCCGTTGCAGTCCCAGATCTCGACCTGGGTGCCGTTGGTCTGCGTCGCGTTGGGCACGTCCAGGCAGCGGCCCGACTGTGCGGAGACCAGCGCGCCGCTCACCGGCGGCGGCGGGCCCGCGACCGCGGTCACGGACAGGTTGTCGAACTGGGCGGTCTCGCCCTGGCTGGTGCCGATGCCGACCTGGCCGGTGCTCCACGTCGAGTCGGTCAGGGTGGCCAGGGTCGCGCCGTCGAGCTGGGCGGTGAGCGTGGTGCCGGAGAACGTGAGCGCCAGGTTGTGCCAGGTGCCGGTGCCGGGCGCGGCCGCGGTACCGCTGCGCAGCACCGTCATGGCGTTGTTCACGTCGTTGCGCAGCAGGCTCCACGCGCCGGTGTTCGACAGCCGCAGGTAGTAGGCGTTGAGCCCGGCGGGGCCGAACGCGTGCTGGGTGCCGGCCCGGCCGATGACCTCCGCATAGCCGGCCTGCTCGAGCAGCACGTCGGTTGACACCTTGTAGTTGCTCCAGCCGAGGTCGCCCAGCAGCGCGTAGGGGTCGCTGAGGTCGTCCCAGGTGATCGGGGCCCGCGGCGACATCTGCCGCACGCAGGTGGTGCCGCCGCACTGTGCGATCTCGAAGGCGCCCTGCATGTCGGCGAGGTAGCGGGCCTCGCGGCCGATCGCGTAGCCGTTGAAGTTGTCGCTGTAGGGCAGGGCGAGGCTGCCGGCCGCGGGCGAGGCCGCCGTGCCCTTGCCCTGGCCGGTGGTGGTGCTGAGCGTGTACACCCGGCCGGGCTGCAGCGTGACGGTGTACGAGCCGCCGGACGGCGTGACGTCGGCGGTGTGCGCGAAGTAGTCCGCGGGCGACGAGGAGCTCAGCAGCGTCGACCAGACGTGCACGGCGCCGGTGGACAGCCCGCCGGTGACGGTCGCGGTCAACGTCTGCGCGGCGGTGGCGTCCATGGTCTCGATGACGACGCTGTAGTTGCCGCTGTTCGGGTCGCGCATGGTGACGTAGCTGCCGTTGGCCCGGTTCCCGCCGAGGTAGCCCGACGCCGGGTCCAGGTAGCGCCAGCCGGGCGCGGTGAACTGCGTGGTGTGCGCCATCACCCAGGCGTTCTTGCCGACCGAGTAGCTGCCCGACCACGGCTGCGCGGCGAGGGCCACGCCCATCGTCGGGAAGGGGATGTTGGGGGTGATGGCGGCGATGACCGGCCAGTTGATGTACGCGGTCATCTTGCCGTCGAGGTAGCCGCGGTTGATGCCGCGGGCGAGCGCGACGGCGCCGAGGTTGTAGTCGTCGGAGCCGTTCTCGCTGGCCCAGACCTTCTTGCCGCTGTTGATCGCGTTGGTACTGCTGGGGCAGTTCGACTGCGAACCGCGGTACCCGCAGACGTAGTGCGAGCCGAGCACGTCCACGGCCGCGGCGAACGCCGGGTCGCTGACCACGTCGTTGGCCGGGTTGAAGCTGGTGTCGTCGGCGACCACCTGCACGTTGCCGTAGCCGTGGCTGCCCAGCGCCGACTTGAGCTGCTCGTACCAGGCCTTGTTGTAGCCGCGCTCGTTCCAGCCGCCGATGTAGTCGAAGGTGAGCCCGTGGCTGTTCTTCGCGCAGTCCAGGAAGCTCAGGTAGTAGTTGACCATGTCGGTCGACCAGAAGTTGCCGTTGCCGATCCAGCCCGGCGCGCCCCAGGCGAGGGCGTAGAGCTTGATCTGCGGGTTGCGGGCCCGGGCCTGCTCGGCGAGCCACCACTCGTAGCCGCGGTTGCAGTTGAGGTCGGCGGCGGTGTGCTGGTGGCTCGGCTCGGCGCCGCTGGTCGAGTTGGTGTCGCCGCCGACCTCGACCTTGAGCATCTGCATCGCCGCGCCGTAGCCGGGCTTGAACAGGTAGTCGAGGATCTGGGTGCGCTGCGGCTCCGGGTAGTCGTACAGCAGGCGGCTGTTGCCGCCGCCGCCGGAGATGGCGCCGACGCCGTCGAACGTGCGCCCGGCGGCGGTGCCGTTGATCGTGACGGTGGTGGCCGCGGCGGCCGGCCCGACCGCGACGAGCTGTGCGGCGAGGAGACACAGGACGGTGGACAGGGCAAGGCGTAGCTTCATGTGCGGTCCTCCCTGGCGGTGGTGCGAACCACCACCAGATTCGCACACACATCGACAAACTTCTACAAAGGAGTGTGCGGCACTGTGGGAGCCGTGGCGCTGGACATCGGCGGGACGTGGACCCGGGTCGCGGCCGGCGGGGCGGTGCTCGCGCGGTTCCCGACCGACCCCGGCTACGAGCGGCAGCTGGCCCGCGTCGCCGCGGCCGTGCCGGCGGGCGCCGAGCCGCTCGGCGTGTCCTTCGGCGGCCGGGTCACCCCGGACGGCGCGGTGCGGGTGGCGCTGAACCTGCGCGCCTACGAGGGCCGGCCCCTCGCCGCCGACCTGGCCACGGCGCTGGGCCGCCCGGTCCGGGTCGCGCACGACGCGACCTGCGGCCTGCTCGGCGAGGCGACCGCGGGCGCGCTGCGCGGCTTCGACCGCTGCGGCTACCTGACGCTGTCGACCGGCGTCGGCGCGGCCGTGCGCCTCGGCGGGACGTTCCTGACCACCGAGGCCGGCCACCAGCTGCTCGCCGGCAACGACGAGCCGTGCGACTGCGGCCAGACCGGCTGCCTGCAGACGCTGACCGGCGGCGGGGCGCTGTCCCGCCGGCTCGGGCGGAGCCTGGAGTCCGTCGACGACGCTTCGTTCTGGCAGCGGTACAGCGAGAGCCTGGCATTCGGCATCGCCAACTTCGCGCTGGCGGCGGGCCTGGAGGCGGTGGCACTGGGCGGGGCGATCGCGCTGCGCCGGGCCGAGCTGTGGCCGTCGCTGCGGGCGGCGCTGGCGAGGATCCTGACGTACCAACGCGTGGCTCTTCTCCCAGCCGCGCTGGGCGAGTCGGCCCCGCTGGCCGGCGCCGCGGCCCTGCCGGGCCTGCCCGAGGGCGCCGTGCTGCACTGAGGGGTAATGCTGGCGCTACCCGGGGAGTCAACCCTGCGCTGTGGTTCGCGCCGCCGCCCGCTCATAGCTTCGGTGCATGACCCCGACCCTCAAGCGGGCCGCCCTCCCCGGCCTCGCCGTTGCCCTCGTCGCCGCCTTCTTCGTCGCGCCGAACGCCCTCGCCGGCGGCGGCTACGCCGACGCGGACCGCCTCACCGCGGCGGTGCGCGGCGCGTTCGTCGGCTACTGGCGCTCCGGCGACCGGGACCTGTCACCTGACCTGCAGGCGCTCGTCGACTACTGGTTCCGCTACCACCTGGCCAAGGGCGCGATCGCCGCGCTGCTGCTCGTCGTGCTGGGGATGCTCGGCGTGCGGCTGTGGCGGGCCTTCGCTCGCTCCGGCGGCGTGCGCTTCGCGGCGGCCGGCGCCGCCGTCACGGCCCTCGCAGTGCTGGCCCTCGCGACGGTGATGGCCAACGCGCAGGGCGCCGTGGCGCCGTTCGCGTCGCTGCTGCCCATGGTGGTCGACGGGCCCGGCGACGCCGCGCTCGGCGACGCGCTGGCCCAGGTCCGCGAGCGCCTGGGCGCCGACGACCGCAGTGCACCTGCCGTCGACGTGATGATCGTCGACTTCGCCCGCTACCACGAGGCGATGGTCGTCATCGCCGCCGTCGTGGCGGCCGCCCTGGCCGCGGCCAGCGTGCTGCTGTGGCGGCGCTTCGTCGCGGTCGCGCCGGCCGAGCGGCGGGCGCGGCACGTGCTGGGCGCCTTCGGCGCGCTCTCGGCGGTCCTGGCACTGGCCGTGGTCACGGTGGTCGTGGCCAATACGACGGTCGCCGCCGACCCCGCGCCGGCGCTGCTGGCCTTCTTCAACGGGGGCTGGTGAAGCGTCACTCGACGCAGAACTCGTTGCCTTCCGGATCGGCCATGACGGTGAGGTCCTCGCCGCGGTGCAGCACGGTCGCGCCGAGGGCCTCCAGCCGCGCCACCTCGTCGGCGATGCTGCCGGGCGCGCGCAGGTCGAAGTGCATGCGGTTCTTGGCGGTCTTCGGCTCCCGCACCCGGGCGAACCAGATGTTGGGCCCGCCCCAGCCGGCCGCCTCGACGAACGCCTTGTCGGAGGTCGAGTCCTCGTCGAGGTCGGTGCCGAGGGCCGCGGCCCAGAACCGCGCGACCACGAGGGCGTCGGCGCAGTCGAACGTGACGCTCTTGATGTAGGCGGCCGTCATGGGCTCACGGTATCGGCCGAGGCGACGAGCCGGCGCCCGAGTTTCGCGACCTCGGCGCGCAGCTCGTCGGGGCGCACGATCACGAAGTCCCAGCCGAGGCCGGCGAGCATCTGGGCCATGCCGTCGAGGCGCTCGGCCCGGCACGTCAGCCGGGTCGGCCAGCCGTCGGCCTCCGCGGGTTGCACGGTGCCGAAGGCGGCGGGCACGCGGCGGGCCACCTCGGCCGGTGCGGCGCGCAGCAGGACCTCGACCTCGTGGCGGTAGGGCACGGCGGCGAGCGAGCCGACGACGTGCCCTACCGGGTCGAACCGCTCCGGCGGCGGCTCGAAGCGCTCGTCGCCGATCGCGATGGAGCCAATGCGGTCCAGCCGCAGCGTGCGGGTCTCGCCGCTGCGGTGGTCCAGGCCCGTGGTGTACCAGCGGCCGGCGTGGAAGACGACGCCGTAGGGGTCGAAGGCGCGCTCGGTCTCCTCGCCGCGCCACGAGCGGTAGGTGAGCGCGACCCGCCGGTGGTCGCGCGCCGCCTCGCCGATGCTCAGCAGGTGCCGGGCGTCGAACGCGGCGGCGGGCTCGCGGGCCGGCGCGGTGAACCCGAGCGTCTCGCGCACCGCCCGGACCCGCTCGCGTAGCGCGGCCGGCAGCACCCGCTCGATCTTGGCCAGGGCCGACTCCCGGGCGGCGGCGCCGACGCCCAGGCCGAGGCGGGCCGCGGCGAGCAGCCCGAGCACGACCGCGACGGCCTCGTCGTCGCCGAGCATGAGCGGCGGCAGCCGGTATCCGGGCGCGAGGCTGTAGCCGCCGTAGCGTCCGCGGCCGGCCCGCACCGGCAGGCCGAGGTCCGCCAGGCCCGCGGCGTAGCGGCGCACGGTGCGCTCGTCGACGCCGAGCCGCTCGGCCAGCTGCGGCCCGGTCAGCCCGGGCCGGGCCTGCAGCACCTCGAGCAGCGCCAGGATCTTGCCGGTGGAATGTGACACAGGGCACTCCGTAAATCAGGGCGGGATCCGCCCGGATTCGATCGTAGCGTCGCCGGCATGACGAACTTCATCCTGGTGCCCGGCATGTGGCTCGGCGCGTGGGCGTGGGACGCGGTGGCGGAGCCGCTGCGGCGGGACGGCCACACGGTGACGGCCGTGACGCTCGGCGGGCTGGCCGAGCGGGCCGCGGAGGCGGGCACGGCGACGCTCGAGTCGCACATCGCGGACGTGGTCGCCGCCGCGGGCGGGCACGACGAGGTCACGCTGGTCGGGCACAGCTACGGCGGGCTGCCGGTGCGCGGTGCCGCGGACCGGCTCGCCGGGCGGGTGCGCCGGGTCGTGTACGTCGACAGCGGCCCCGTCCCGGACGGCGTCGCCCAGGCCGACTTCAGCCCCGGCGACGGCACCGCCGCCGCAGGCGACGTCCCGCCGCCGTCGTTCGACCCGGCCGACGACCCGGCGATGTTCGCCGGCCTCGAGGGCCGCTCCGGCTGGATCCTCGAGCGGGCCACCCCGCACCCGCGCGGCTCGGTCGTGCAGCCGCTGCGCCTGCGCTCGGCCGAGCAGCCGCCGACGGACCTCGTCTGCAGCACCTTCACAAAGGAGACGGTCGACGGGATGATCGCCGCCGGGCACCCGTTCTTCGCCGGCCTCGACCGCCGCCACTACCGGGTGCGCGAGCTGCCGACCGGCCACTGGCCGATGTTCTCCCGCCCGGACGACCTGGCCGCCCTGCTCGCCGGGGCGTGAAACGTTCACCGGGGCGCCGAGGCCGGCGCCCCGGTGCGGATCATGGCCCTCGGCGACTCGATCACGGGGCACCAGCGCCTGATCACTCCCGCACGGCGGCCATCCGGGCGGCCGGGGTGCGCAGGGCGAGCGCGGCCGGGATGAGGGCGGCCACGAGCGCGACGGCGGCGCAGACCCCGGCGACGCCGAGCACGGGCGTCCACGGCACGACGATGTGCGGTTCGGCGCCGGCGGCGCGCAGCCCGGGCAGCAGGCCCAGCAGCATGCCGCCGGCGACCAGCCAGGCCAGGGCGACGCCGGCCACCGCGGCCAGCAGCGCCTCGAGCCCGACCATGGCCAGGACCTGCCGCGGCGTGGTGCCGGCCAGGCGCAGGACGGCCAGGTCGCGGGAGCGGTCCGCGGTCGCCATGACGAGCGTGTTGGCGATGCCGATCGTGGTGTACACCAGTGCCATGCCCAGCACCGCCAGCAGCGCGAAGTTGTTCTCGTGGCGCTGCTCGGCGTCCAGTGCCGCGAAGTACTGCTCGGGGGTGACGACGGTGCCGCTCACGCCGTCGGCGGGGCCGGTGAGGTAGACGGAGTCGGGCCGGCCGGGCCCGAGCGACCAGGGCAGCAGCACGCTGTCGTCGAGGTCGGCGGACGGGTCGAGGACGGCGGCGACGCGCAGCTGGACCGGTGTGGAGTCGTCGAGCCACAGGTCGGCGGTGGAGCCGGGGCGCCAGTGCATCGCGCCGGCGAGGCCGTGCCCGACGACGATGGTGCCTTCGGCCGGCTCGGCGGGCACGCGCATGACGCGGGCGAGGCCGGGGCCGGCGAAGACGGCGTCGAACTCCTCGGGGTACTCGTCGGCGTTGATGTACACCACGGAATGGGCGACCGGGACGCCGCCGGGCGGCACCGCGGACGGCGCGGCGACGATCGCGGCGGCGGTGACCCGGTCGGCGGCGGCGCGCTCCTGCGCGTGCCACAGGGTGGCGGTGCCGGCGAGGGTCGAGGCGGCGATGCCGGCGGTGACGAGGATCGGCGCGACGGTGGAGGAGGTGCGCCGCACGCTGGTGCGGGCGCCGTCGCGGGCCAGGGCGGCGGTGAGGCCGGGGACGAGCCGCCCGGCGAGCCAGGCGGTGCCGGGCGCGAGCAGCGGCGCGAAGAGCGCGACGGCGGTGATGGCCAGCTGCGCCTCGAGCAGCACCAGGGCCATCGCCTCGGGGCCGCCGGTCGGCACGGCGAGGATCATGGCGACCGCGCCGCCGAGGAACAGCAGCCCGAACACCCACCGGCCGGCGGTCATGACCCGCCGCTCTGCAGATGCCTCGCGCAGCGCCTCGATGGGCCGGACCCGCCCGGCGCGGCGCGCGGCGACGGCGGCGCCGGTCAGGGCGACGAGCAGCCCGGCGCCGAACGCGGCCAGCAGCGGCCACAGCACGAACCCGGCGGTGAAGCCGGCCGGCGCGAACCCGGCCCGGGCGAGGGAGTGCGCGAACGGCGGCGCGGCGAGCAGCCCGGCGCCGCAGCCGGCGAGCCCGGCCAGGACGCCGACGACGACGGCCTCGCCGAGCACGAGCCGGCGGACCTGCCGCGGTGTGGCGCCGGCGGCGCGCAGCAGGGCGAGCTCGCGGCGGCGCTGTGCGACGGCGAAGGCGAAGGTGCCGGCGACGACGAACACGGCGACGAACGCGGCGAGGCCGGCGGTGGTGCCCATGAGGGAGGCGGCGACGGCGAGCAGGTCGCCGTCGAGGTTGGGTTCGGCGTGGGCGCGGGCGTCGCCGGTGAGCACCCGCGGCCCGTCGCCGACGGCGGCGCGGACCTGCTCGGCGCTCATGCCCCGCACCGCGACGGCGTCGATGCGCCCGCCGCTGAGCTGCTCGGCGGCCCGGTCGGTGACGTAGACGGCTTCGGGCCCGCCGACGGTCCCGGCGACGGTGAAGCCGCGCCCGGCGATCTCGATCCGCTCGCCGACGCGGTGCTTACCGCCGGCGACGACGGCCTGGTCGTCGGCCGCGGGCCCGGATTCGGGCGGCAGGTCGTGCAGGGCGGCGGCGGACCACGGGTGGGCGCCGCCGGGCAGCCACCGGTCGACGACGGCGCCGGGCAGCCGGGCGGCGAGGCCGGCGGGCAGGGCACGGGAGCGGCGGGTCGTGGTGGTGCTCGTGTACTGCTCGTCGGTGCCCGGGGCGACGACGACGGTGACGCTGTTCTGCCCGGCGACGACGACGTCGGCGCGGTCGTACCAGGCGGGTTCGCGGTGCCCGTCGACGCTGGAGGCGAGGGTGAGCCCGGTGGTGGCGAGCAGGCACACGCCGAGGCCGAGGGCGATGAACACCCCGGCGAACGACGTCCAGCGGTCCCGGACGGTCTGCAGCGCGATCCCGGTCATCATCGCGGCACCTCCGCCGCCTCGAGGCCGGTCATGCGCTCGGCGACGGCCTGCGGGGTGGGCGCGGCCATCTCACCGGCGACGCGCCCGTCGGCGAGGAACACGACCCGGTCGGCGTGCGCGGCCGCGAACGGGTCGTGGGTGACCATGACGATGGTCTGCCCCTGACGCTCGACCATGGAGCGCAGCAGCGCGAGGACCTCGCGGCCGGTGCGGGAGTCCAGGGCGCCGGTCGGCTCGTCGGCGAAGAGCACGTCGGGCCGGGTGATGATGGCCCGGGCGATGGCGACGCGCTGCTGCTGGCCGCCGGAGAGCTCGGCGGGCCGGTGCCGCGCCCGGTCGGCGAGGCCGACGGCGGCGAGGACGGCCCGCACCTCCCGCCTGGCGGGCCGGCGCCCGGCCAGCCGCAGCGGCAGGGCGACGTTCTGCTCGGCGCTGAGCGAGGAGAGCAGGTTGAACGCCTGGAAGACGAACCCGATCTTCTCCCGGCGCAGCAGCGTCAGCCTGGTCTCGCTGAGGCTGCCGAGGTCGGTGCCGGCGACCCGCACGGCGCCGGCGGTGGGCCGTTCCAGGCCGGCTGCGGCCTGCAGGAGCGTGGACTTGCCGGACCCGGAGGGCCCCATCACCGCGGTGAACGTCCCCCGCGCGAACCCCAGCGTCACCGTGTCCAGTGCGGTGATGCTGCCGAACCGCTTGACTACGCGGTCGAGCTCGACGACGTCTTCGGTCATGCGTCGATACAACCGCGCGCGCACCGGCCGCCACACGCCCGCGCACCAGTCTCATCGCGGTAGGGCCAGCCCTACCGTCTACGGCAGGGCGATGCTGACCTCGGTCGATTTCACCAGCGCGGTCACCTCTGCCCCGGCGGCGAGGCCCAGGTCCTCGGCGGCGTCCTTGGTGATGGCGGCGGTGAGGGTGTCGCCGCTGCCGATCGCCACCCGGACGGTGGTCATCACGGCGCCGTGCTCGACGTCGGTGACCCGGCCCGGGAGGCGGTTGCGGATGCTCATCCGCGGCACGTCGCCGACGCCGATGGCGACCTCGGTCGACTTGACCAGCGCCACCACGACGCTGCCGGGCGCGAGACCCAGGTCGCGCACCGCGTCGAGGGTGATGGCGGCGGTCATCTCCAGCTCGCCGGAAAGCCGGACCCGCACGGTGCTCATGACCTCGCCGGCCTCGACCGCGACGACCTCGCCGGCCAGCCGGTTGCGAATGCTCAGCTGCACATCTGCGACCCTACGCCGGGTGGACCGTCCACGGCTGCGTCTTCAGGCCGCCGCGGCCCTCGGTCCCGGTCTTGAGCCGCTCGCCGGTCTCGTGGGAGATGCCCGGGGACTCCCAGGTGGGGACCTCGACGGCGGTGGCGCGGAAGGTGGCGTCGTCGGTGCCGCTGTAGTCGACGCGCACGACGGCGGGGCCCGAGGAGGTCTCCAGCAGCAGGAAGACGTGCCCGGCGGCGGGCAGCGGCGGTGTGCGCCGGCCCAGGTCGATGCAGCTGGTCACCTCGCCGAACGGGGACGACCGGGCGACCAGCCCGCAGGCGCGCGGCTCCTGGCGGGCCAGGAACGCCGAGCGCTGCGGGAAGGTCAGCGCGAACGGCCCGCCGCCGCAGACCAGCAGCACCGCGGCGGCGGTGCCGAGCCTCACCCCGAGTCGATTCATGCGGACATTGTTAGCAGAGCGGCTCCGATCGCCGATATCCCGGTCGCCGTGACGGCTACGGCGAGCTGTGCTCGCGTGTGCCGGACGCGTCTGGGGCGAGCCGCTCCTCGGCGTGCTCGCCCCGATGCTCTCCCGGCTACCTACGCGCTGGCCAGCAGGCCTCCTGTGGGGTCGGCGGAGCCGAGCAGGACCTCGATCGGGACGTCGAGGTCGCCGGCCGCCTCGATGGTGGCCAGGATGGCGCCGACGACCCGGGGGTCGAGGCGGGTGGCGCCGCGCAGGTCGATGACGATCGGGTCGGGACGGTGGTGCAGGAGGGCTTCGACGAGCCGGTGCTGGGCCTGCGCGGCCCAGGATGCGTCGATCTCGCCGTCGAACTGGACGGCTACGGGGCTGGCGGGGCTGTGCAGCAGGGTGACTTCGCCGGGCACACTCGCCTCCGAGGTGTCGGTGGATGTTGCACCGGCATCACCGTAACCAACCTGACACCGGAATGTGAACAGCTCTTCGCCGATCGGCACTTCGCCGTACTGCTTATTTGGGAGCGCTACCAGGGCCAAAGGTCAGACAACACGTCCCGCAATGCTTCCATTACGGCATGATGGAAGCTCATCCATTCGGCGAATGTAAGTGGCCGATCGACGGTGGGTAGCGACCTAAGGTTCAATCACCAACCGGTATGTGCACGCAATACGGTCCCACCACCGACATGCGTGCGCCGCCCCGCCCGGTTGGGGAGCTTGGAACTGCCGCGCCGCGTCCTGCAGCCAGGAGGATATGGCGTGTGGAAGGGCCGCTTGGCGATCGTGACGATCTTGTTCGTCTCGCTTCTCGCCGGGCTCTCGATGTTCACGGTGCGTGGCGCCAGCAACGACCAGCTCGAGGTGTACTCGTGGTGGACCGGACCCGGTGAGGAGGAGGGCCTGGCCGCCATGGCCAAGTCCTTCGAGGGCGCCAACCCGGGCGTGCGCTTCGTCAACGCAGCCGTCTCCGGCGGCGCCGGCTCCAACGCCAAGGCGATCCTGGCCAGCCGGCTGCTGGCCAACGACCCGCCCGACTCCTACCAGCGCCACGCCGGGCTCGAGCTGCTCGACGACGTGCGCTCCGGCAAGGTCCAGGACCTCTCCGACATGTACCGCGAACAGGACTGGGCGAAGGTGTTCCCCAAGGGCCTGGTGAACAACCTGACCATCGACGGCAAGATCTACGCCGTGCCGGTCAACATCCACCGGGCCAACCTGATCTGGTACTCCCCCAAGGCGCTCAAGGAGCTGGGCCTGGCCGGGCCGCCGAAGACGTGGGCGGAGTTCCTGCAGCAGGCCGACGTGATCAAGGCCAAGGGCAAGACCCCGCTCGCCGTCGGACCGGAGTGGACGCAGAAGCACCTCATGGAGACGGTGCTGCTCGGCGAGCTCGGCGCCGACAAGTACGAGCGGCTGTGGTCCGGCGGCATCAGCTGGCTCTCGCCGGACGTCACCTCCGCCCTGGACGTCTACACCAAGGTCCTCGCCACCTCCGACGTGAAGTCCGCGGCCGGGGACTGGCAGCCGCAGCTGGACAAGGTGTTCTCCGGCTCGGCCGTGTACGCCGTCATGGGCGACTGGTCGTCGTCCTACCTGGAGCAGTCCAAGAAGCTCGCGTACAAGTCCGACTACGACGTGGTCGCCTCGCCGGGCACCGACGGCGTGTACGACTTCCTCTCCGACTCCTTCACCCTGCCCACCGGCGCCCGCCGGCCTGACCTGGCCCGCAAGTGGCTGATCGAGTGCGGCTCGACCGCCGGGCAGAACCTGTTCAACCCGTTGAAGGGCTCGATACCGGCGCGCACGGACGCCGACGCCGCCCTCTACCATGGCTACCTCGAGTGGGCGCTGCAACAGTGGCGCGACCCGAAGATGCGCATCGTCGGCTCGCTGACACACGGCGTGGTGGCGAACAACGCGTACAACGCGGAGATCGACTCGGCGCTGGGCCTGTTCGTCCAGCACGGCGACCAGGGCAAGTTCGCCCGGACCGTCGAACAGCAGTTCCGGGAGACGCAGTGAGCGCGCTCGACCAGCAAGGCGCCGCCTCGCACGTGGCGCGGCACTCCTCCGAGCCAGCGCGCCCGGGGTTCGCCGCGCCCCGGCGCAAGCCCCGCAAGCAGCGCGGCCCGCGCTGGCTGCCGGGGCTGGTGCTCGTGTCGCCGTCGCTGATCCTCATCGGCGTGTTCGTCTACGGCTTCCTGGGCTGGAACGTGCGCGTGTCGTTCACGAACTGGCGGGGCCTCTCCCCGAAGTACCACTTCGTGGGCTTCGACAACTATGCGGCGCTGCTGCGCGACGAGCGTTTCCGCACCGACGTGCGCAACCTGATCATCTTCACCGTCGTCTTCGTCGCCGGCGCGATGCTGCTCGGGTTCTTCATGGCGATGCTGCTGGACCGGGGCGTGCGCGGCGAGGGCTTCCTGCGCGGCGTCTACCTGTTCCCGATGGCCATCTCGTTCATCGCCACCGCGATCGTGTGGCGGTGGCTGCTGGACAACGGCGAGGGCCAGGACACCGCCGGCATCAACAAGCTGCTCGCCGACGTCGGGCTGGGCTTCCTGCGCAGCGACTGGCACAAGTCGGACTCGATCTGGGCGATCGGCGCCGTCGCGCTGCCCGCCGGGTGGGCGCTGTCCGGCTACGTCATGGCGCTGTTCCTGGCCGGCATGCGCGGCGTCAACGAGACGCTGCGCGAGTCGGCGCGCATGGACGGCGCCTCCGAGACGCAGATCTTCTGGCACGTCGTGCGCCCGGCCCTGCGGCCCGTCACGTTCAGCGCCCTGCTGATCATGGTGCACATCTCGCTCAAGACGTTCGACCTGCTCTACGCGCTCGACCAGGGCAACCTGCGCATCGACACGCCGTCGCTGTACATGTGGTTCACCACGTTCGACGGCGGCTTCTACGACCGCGGCGCCACCATCGCCACGGTCCTGCTCCTCGGGGTCGCCTTCGTCGTCGGCCCCTACGTCTGGTACAGCCTTCGCACGGAACGGCGGTGAGTCGTCAAATGGTCCGCGCTACCGCCGCCGTCGTACCGCGGCAGCCAACCCCACCGCAGCGGCCGGGGAACCTGCCCACCCCGCCGCCGTCAAGCCCCGGCGAGCTGCCGCGCTGGCAGCGCCCGGGACCGCTGCGCACGACGCTGCGGTACATCACCCTGTGGGCGCTCGCGGCGTTCTTCCTCATGCCCGTGTACGTCCTGATCGTGACGTCGTTCAAGAACCCCGCCGACGTCAGCGTCACGCGCATCTGGGAGCTGCCGACGAGCCTGTCCTTCGACAACTTCAGCGCCGTGCTGCCCAAGCTGTCCTCGGGCTTTCGCAACTCCCTGGCGCTGTCGATCCCGGCGAGCCTCATCTCGGCGCTGCTGGGCTGCGCCAACGGGTTCGTGCTGTCGAAGTTCCGCTTCCCGCTGTCCAACGTCGTCTTCCCGCTGATCCTGTTCGGGATCTTCGTGCCGTACCAGGCCGTCATCATCCCGGTCTCGCAGACGATGACCGCCGTCGGCCTGCGCGGCTCCGGCGATGCGACCGGGGGCCTGCTCGGCCTGATGCTCATCCACATCATCTACGGCCTGCCGATCACCACCCTGATCTTCCGCAACCATTTCGTGTCGATGCCCGACGCGCTGCTGGAGTCGGCCCGCCTCGACGGCGCCGGCGTCCTTCGCACGTGGGTGGATCTGGCGGTACCGCTGTCGAAGCCGGCCTTCGCCGTCGCCGTCATCTGGCAGTTCACGTCGTCGTGGAACGACTTCATGTTCGGCGCGATGATGACCAGCCGCGACTCGTGGCCGGTGACGATCGCGCTGAACAACGTCGCCGGCGGGCAGTCGGTGCCGTTCGGCCAGGCCATGGCGGGCGCCCTGCTGGTCAGCCTGCCGACGCTGGCCATCTACGTGCTGCTGGGCCGCTTCTTCATGCGGGGCCTGCTGGCCGGCACGCTGCAGGAGCATTAGGTCGTTTTCGAGAAGCCCCGCCCGGGGGTGCGTCCCTAGGATGAAGTTCGTCCAGGTCAACGCACCCCCGAGGGAGATCTCCGATGACGGAGCGGAAGAAGACCGGGAAGTTCACCGCCGAGGAGCGCGCGGCGATGCAGGAGCGCGCCCAGGAGGTGCGCAAGAGCTCGCGCGGCCCGGTCGACAACGAGCCCGAGGTACTGGCGAAGATCGCCGAGATGGAGCGCGGCGACCGGGCCATGGCCGAGCGCATCCACGCCATCGTCCGGCAGGCCGCGCCCGAGCTGACACCGCGGCTGTGGTACGGCCAGCCGGCCTACGCCCGCGACGGCAAGGTCGTGCTGTTCTTCCAGCCCTCGCAGAAGTTCAAGACGCGGTACTCGACCCTCGGCTTCAGCGACGAGGCGATGCTCGACAGCGGCGACATGTGGCCGACCGCCTTCGCCCTGCGCGACCTCAACGCCGACGAGGAGGCCCGGATCGCGGCCCTCGTGAAGCAGGCGGCCGGCTGAGCCTCGGCTCAGCCACCCGTCATGTGTTGCGGTTCAGATGGCGGCCGTCCGGGTCGCAGTACTCGACCTCGTCCGTCGCCTCGAACGGCCCCACGATGATCCCGCGCTCGAACTTGCCGCCAGTGAGCACGTCGTCGCCGGACGCCTGCAGCGTGAACTGCTGCAGCACCCGCAGGTTGCGCCCCGCGATGCGGACCGGCCGGCGCACCTCGTACAGCGGCGACCACGGGCACTCGAAGTAGCAGCTGCTGCCGTCGCGGTTGCGGTGCAGCACCACGTCGCCGGCCGCCACCGCCGCGTCGATCTCCGCCTTGAGCGCCATCGTGGCGGCCGGGTCCGGGTCGAAGCGCCACAGCTCGGCGATCGCCCGCTTCGCTTTCGCGTCGCGCTGCCACCGCTTGAGCGTGACCCGGTCGGTGAGGCACCACGGGTCGAAGCGGCTGCCGCCCGGCAACGTGGCCACGTCCGGCCGGCTGGCGGGCCGCATCGCCCGGTACGACGTGAGCAGCCGCGGCATGGCCGCCAGCTGCCCGACGTGGAACCACAGCTCGAGCGCGTTCTTGAGGTTGTTCTCGATGAGCTCGTGCAGCTCCGCGTTGTGCCGCTCCGTGCGCAGCCCCATCGCGTAGTCGGCCGCCGCCGCGGCCTCGGCGGCAAGCTGCTTGATCTTGTTGACGGCACCCTGATGCTCGGCCGGCACCCCCGCCCGCTCCAGCCCGTACAGCGCGACGTCGATGTGCTGCCGCAGCGGCAGCACCGCGGCCATCAACGCGGTCAGGTGCTCCGGCGGGCAGGGCACCACCTCGGCCCACTCGGGCAGCCCCGCCGGCAGGCTGAGCTCCTTCGCGATGTCGTAGTCCGGGTTGACCCGGGCCTGCCGCGACCGCGAGGCCCACCCTTCGACCGCGGTCAGCCACGACGACACCTGGTCGAACGTCACCGCCGGCACATACCCGACGGTCCCCGGCCGGGCGGCATAGTCGGCGTCGAGGAACTGCTCCCCCAGCGTCTGCAGCATGTACGCGTTCCACGCCGCGAGCAGCAGGCTCCCGGTCGCCGGCGGCGCGTCCCACAACGACATCGAGTCGGCGGCGAGCTGCTCCCGCGCCCGATCGGCGGCCATCAGCTCGTCATAGGCGACCTTGCCCGCGGCGCGCAGCGCCTCGAGCACCACGGCGTCGCGCTCCTTGGCAAGCGAGGCGCGCATCTTCGTCATCAGCGAGGGGCGCATGGGGTCGGCGGCCATGCGGTTCACGGTAGCGACATCGCGCTATCTCGTGTGTCTCTATTGTATGGCGGGCGTCGCCCGGTACGTCTCCCCGTGCGCGTCAGCACAATGCCGGTCCTCAACGACCGCTGCCGCCGCGTCCGCGCTGGAATGATCGACCTGCAGCGTGCTGTGCGTGATCCGGTACTCCCGCTGCAACAGCCTTTCGATGGCGGCCCGCACCCCGTGACAGTCCCGCCCTTCGGCCACGAGCACATGCGCCGACATCGCCGGCTCCCCCGAGGTGATCTGCCAGACGTGCAGGTCGTGCACCTCAACCACGTCGGGCACCCCCGCCAGCCGCGACCCGAGCGTCGGCGGATCGATCCCGCTGGGCGCCGCCTCGAGGAAGATGCGCCCCGACGCCCGCACCAACCCCAGCCCCGCCCGGACCATGAGCACCACGACAATCAGCGTCGCGATCGGATCGGCCCGGGTGAACCCGGTGAGCACCATGACGAGCCCCGCAATGGCGGTGGCCACGAACGCGAACAGGTCGTTGAGAATGTGCAGGAACGCCCCCTGCACGTTGAGACTCCTCCGATTGGCCCGGCTCAACGCCCACGCCGCCCCGAGATTGACCGCGATCCCGACGAGCGCCGTGACGAGCACGGGCGCCCCGACGACATCGGGCGGCGAAACCAGCCGCCGGACGGCCTCAACGGCAAGCACCGCCCCCAGGATGAGCATCGTCAGCCCGTTGGCCTGCGCCGAGAGAATCTCCGCCCGTTTCAGCCCGAAGGTGTACCCGCCTTTGGGCGGCCGCCCGGCCAGCCGCATGGCAACCAGCGCAAGGACAATGGCTCCGGCGTCGGTCAGCATGTGCGCGGCATCAGACAACAGCGCCAGCGACCGCGCCAGCACACCGACGACAACTTCCCCGGCCATGTACCCGGCAATCAACGCCAGCGCGAGCCCAAGCCACCGCCGATCAGCATCGCGAGCAACCCCATGCTGATGCGAATGCCCATCTTCACCATGCGAGTGCCCGTGCTGGCCATGCGCATGTTGGTGGTCATGTTCGTGTTCGTGTTCGCGCAGGTCGCCCCCACCCTCGTGGATGTGCCGGTCGCCTCCACTCTCGTGGATGTGCCGGTCGCCTCCACTCTCGTGGATGTGCCCGTCGCCCCCACCCTCGTGGGTACGCCCGTCGCTCACTTGGTCGTGGGTGTGCCAGTCTGCCTCCTGGCCGTGAGTGTGCCGGTCTCCCGCCTGGCCGTGGGTGTGCCGCTCGCTCCCCTGGCTGTGGGTGTGCCCGTCACCCTCCTGCTCCCGGCAGTCCCCAACCCCAGCACGCCGGTCCGCCTCCGGCCCATGCGCATGATCATGCCCATGACCAAGGCCATGATCATGTTCGCAAACCCGAGCCCGGCCATCCCGATGCTCGTCGTGCTGGTGCTCCATCACAACTCAAGACTCTCCCACCCGACCAGCCGCCGAACATCACTCGGTCGCCTGTTCCGCCGGTCATACCCTGCTCAATACCCCCTTAACGAACACGTTCGTCACGAACACGCCCGCACCGCGGCGGACCAGCGGCGCACTGCCGCCACTCCCGCTCCCCGCAGCCACCAGCACCAGCACCGGCAACCGGCAACCGGCAACCGGCAACCGGCAACCGAACCTAGCTGAACATG
This sequence comes from Dactylosporangium darangshiense, assembly GCF_039537565.1. Taxonomy (NCBI): domain Bacteria; kingdom Bacillati; phylum Actinomycetota; class Actinomycetes; order Micromonosporales; family Micromonosporaceae; genus Dactylosporangium; species Dactylosporangium darangshiense. The sequence goes on along the minus strand of NZ_BAABAT010000015.1, from coordinate 117,996 downwards.
GTCGTCACGAACATGTTCGTCACGACCGCGATCCGAACGCCAACGACGAACATGTTCGTCACGAGTGCGATCCGAACAATGACCACGAACACGTTCGTCACGAATGCGATCCGGACGACAACCACGAACACGTTCGTCACGAGCGCGATCCGGACGACAACCACGAACACGTTCGCCACGAGCGGGTTCGCGGCGGGGCGGCGTGACGGTGCGTGGGGTGGCACGGTATCGATGAGTTATGGCGAAGGCTGCGTCGGTACTGGTGACGAACATCGACCGGAGGTTCCAGGAGTGAGCATGTTGCTGCAGGGGAAGACGGCCGTCGTCTATGGCGGTGGCGGGTCCGTCGGGGGTGCCATTGCGCGGGCGTTCGGACGAAACGGGGCCGCAGTGCATCTCGCCGGGCGGACCGAAGCCACCCTCCAGAGCGTTGCGGACGACATCGCGGGCGCCGGCGGGACCGCCTACGTCGACGTGGTTGATGCGCTCGACGAAGCCGCCGTGGACGGGCACATGAAGCGGGTCGTCGAGCGCGGCGGACGGCTGGACGTGTCCGTCAATGTGATCAGCGACCAGGACGTGCAAGGTACGCCGATGGTCGAGATGGATGTCGAGGACTACCTGCGGCCGGTCGCCACCGCCGTACGGTCGAAGTTTCTCACCGCTCGCGCCGCGGCCCGGGTCATGGTGCCGCAGCAGGGCGGGGTCATCCTGTTCTTCGGGGGGCAATTCGACTGGACGGTTGCCCGCAAGCTCAGCGTCGGCGGGATCGGGGTCACGTTCGATGCCGTCGAGTCCATGCGGCGGCAGCTCGCCGGCGAGCTGGGGCGGCACGGGATCCGGGTGATCACGCTGCACACGGGCGGGCTGCCGGAGACGATCCCGCTGGGGTACGACGGGCGCGACGAAATCGTCGAGTTGCTCAACGGCAACGCGCTCGCCGGGCGGGCGGCGACGCTGCAGGACGTCGGGGAGATCGCGGTGTTCGCGGCCTCGGACCTGGCGCGGACGGTCAGCGGCGCGTCGATCAACATGAGCGCAGGGGCCGCCGTCGACTGAGTTGATCTTTGCAAGATCTTGCCGGCCTTCCACAGCGTTCGCGCAGCTCGTCCCGGCCAAGCCTCGGCGAGCTGCGCGAAATGCTGCAAGAATCTTGACAAGCATGAATGCGGCGATCAGTCTTCCCCCACGCGTTGCAACGCCTTGTGTCTCGCCCCACGGCCGCCACCGTCCGATGAGAGCAAGGAGCACCCCACCATGCCCCGCCGACGCAGACGAGTACTGCTCGTCGTCCTGTCCCTGATCGCCGCGCTGCTGCCGGCCGTCCGCGCCCTCGCGGCCACCGGCAACAGTCTTACCGTGTACTACAAACCGCCGAGCGCATGGAGCACCGTCAACGTCCACTGGGCGCCCAACGGCGGCGCCTGGACCGCGGTGCCCGGCGTCCCCATGTCGGCGGCGAGCTGCGCCGGCTGGTACACCAAGCTCCTCGACCTCGGCTCCGCGACCGGCGCCCAGCTGACGTTCAACAACGGATCCGGCGTCTGGGACAACCATTCGGGCGCAAACTATTCGGTCACCGCCGGGTCCGTCGCCATCACAGGCAATGCCATCGTCGGTACCGCGGATCCGTGCGCAACCGCCCCGCCGTCCTCGCCGCCGGGCGGGAACGCCGCCACCGTCTTCTACGCCACCGCCGGCACCGGCTGGACCTCGGTGAACATCCACTACGCACCCGACGGCGAGGCGTGGACCGCGGTGCCGGGCGTGGCCATGAACGAGACCGCGTGCACCGGCTGGGTGAAGAAGACGGTCCAGCTCGGCGCGGCGAGCGGCATGCAGGCCGTATTCAACAACGGCTCCGGCGTGTGGGACAACAACCACGGCGCCAACTACCGCATCGGCGCCGGCACCACCCGGGTCAGCGGCGGCGTCGCCACCGGCAACGCCACCGATCCGTGCACCGCCGTCCCGCCGGACACCACGGCGCCGACCGTGCCTGCGAACGTCACCGCCGGCGTCGACCACGTCACCGTCACCCTCGGGTGGAGCGCGTCGAGCGACGATCGCGGCGTCACGGGGTACCAGATAACGCGAAACCCCGGCGGGAACGTCCTCACCACCGCCTACAACAGCTACATCGACGGCAGCCTCGCGCCGCACACCGCCTACACGTACACCGTCCGCGCGGTTGACGCCGCCGGCAACCTCTCGGCGGCGAGCGGGCCCGTCACCGCCACGACCGGTGATGCGCCGCCGCTGCCGCCCGGCGGGACCATGCTCGGCGGCGACCCGCGCAAGGAGAGCATCTACTTCGTGCTCACCGCCCGCTTCTACGACGGCGACGCGTCCAATGACCGCGGCGGCAGCCAGAATGTGCGCTCCGGCAACGCCGCGAACAACGACCCGATGTTCCGCGGCGACTTCAAGGGCCTCGTCGACAAGCTCGACTACATCAAGGGCCTCGGCTTCTCCGCCATCTGGATCACGCCCGTCGTGCTCAACCGGTCGGACTACGACTACCACGGGTACCACGGCTGGGACTTCTACCGCGTCGACCCGCGCCTGGAGTCGCCGGGCGCGTCGTACCAGGACCTCATCGACGCCGCGCATGCCAAGGGCCTCAAGATCTACCAGGACGTTGTGTACAACCACAGCTCACGCTGGGGCGCCAACGGCCTGTTCGTACCCACCGTGTGGGGCGCTCGCGACGGACAGTGGGACTGGATGTACAGCGAGAAGGTCCCCGGCGCCGTGTACGACCCGATGCAGGAGAACTCGCTCGGCCGCGCCTACAACGGCGACCTGTGGTCCACGACCGCGCCGCCCGGCAACACCTGCCCCAACTACGGGCTGCCCAACGGCCAGGTCAGCCCCGAGGGGTACACGATCCACAACTGCCAGTGGCCGTCACCGACGGCGAAGATGTTCCCGGCCAGCCTCTACCACCAGTGCTGGATCGGTAACTGGGAGGGCGAGGACTCCCGCTCCTGCTGGCTCGCCGACGACCTCGCCGACTTCAACACCGAGAACCCGGTCGTGCAGCAGTACCTCATCGGGGCGTACAACTCCTACATCGACATGGGCGTGGACGGCTTCCGCGTCGACACCGCCGTGCACATCCCCCGTGTGACGTGGAACCGCCGCTTCCTGCCCGCCCTGCAGCAGCACCTGGTGCAGAAGTACGGCGCGGAGAAGGCGAAGGACTTCTACGTCTTCGGCGAGGTCGCCGCGTTCGTCAACGACAAGTGGAACCGCGGCTCGGTCAACCATTCCGCGCAGTTCTACACGTGGAAGGAGCGACGCTCCTATGTGGACGACGACGTGCAGGCGGCTCTGGACCAGTACAACCACGAGGAGCAACTGGGCACCGGCAACCAGCCGACGAGCGCCAACGCGTTCCTGGTCGGCAACGACTACCACGCGCCGGACCACAGCCAGTTCTCCGGCATGAACATCATCGACATGCGGATGCACATGAACTTCGGTGACGCCCCGAACGCGTTCCGCAACGGCGCCGACTCCGACGACTCGACCAACGACGCCACGTACAACGCCGTCTACGTCGACTCGCACGACTACGGCCCGAACAAGAGCTCCACGCGGTACGCCGGCGGCACCGACGCCTGGGCCGAGAACATGTCGCTGATGTGGACCTTCCGCGGCGTACCGGTGCTCTACTACGGCTCGGAGATCGAGTTCCAGGCCGGCAAGCAGATCGACTGCGGCCCCACCTGCCCCCTGGCGACAACGGGCCGCGCCTACTACGGCGACCGCATCTCCGGTTCGGTCGTCGCCTCCGACTACGGCGTGGTGTCGACCTCGTCGGGTGCCGTCGCGACCACGCTGAGCCAGCCGTTGGTGAAGCACCTGCAGCGACTCAACCAGATCCGCCGCGCGATCCCCGCCCTGCAGATGGGCCAGTACTCCACGTCCGGCGTGACCGGCAGCCAGATCGCCTTCAAGCGCCGCTACACCAGCGGCTCCGTCGACAGCTTCGTCCTGGTGACGATCTCGTCGACGGCAACCTTCACCGGCATCCCGAACGGCACCTACACCGACGCCGTCACGGGCGACGTCAAGGTCGTCACGAACGGCACCCTGACCGCCACCGTAAGCAGCAAGGGCGACCTACGCGCGTACGTCCTGTCGCTCCCCGGCAACCCCGCCCCCGGCAAGATCGGCTCGGACGGCCCGTACCTGCGCTGATCACCGAACGCGGCGCTGTTTCCTGGCGCCGACCTGGGACTCGGCGCGCAGTCCCGCTCGGCCTTACACGGTAGGACTCAGGTCGGCCTTACACGGTAAGAATCAGGCCCGAGGGATCCCGGCACTCGCTGCTGGAATCCCTCGGGCCTGAGCTGCTCGAAGCCCTGGCTGACGCGTGCTTACGAGAGCACATCGCGCTAGGCATCCTAGGTTGCTAGGTTGTTCCCTTCCCGCGCGCCGCGGCCGAAAGTGCGCGGCGTGCCTCATCGACGACTGGTGGCGTGAGCACGGCGAGGGGCCGCTGTACCGGGGAGGCGGCGAGAGGCGCGGGCTGCTACTGCGGGCCGCCGTGGTGTTCCAGCAGCTTGCGCAGCAGGCCGGTCAGCTGGGCGCGCTCCTCGAACGACAGCGGGGCCAGCAACTCGTCCTGGATTCGTCCGATCTGCTTCTCCAGGCGCCGAAGGTGGCGGCGACCGGCCGCGGTGATGGTGATGACGTTGCGGCGGCGGTCCGCCGGGTCCGGGGCGCGCTCCACGTACCCGCCCTCGGCAAGCTCGTTCAGCGTCGCGACCAGGTCGCTCAGGTGGATGGCGCTGCGCCGGCCCAGGTCCGCCTGGCTGGCCGGACCGTCCTGGTCGAGGGCGGTCAGCGCGCGGTAGTGGTAGCCGCGCGCGCCGACGGCGCCGAGGCCCTCCGTGACGAGGCGGTGGGCGTGCTGGGCGGTTTGCGTCAGCAGCCAGCTCGGCAGTCCGGTCAACACTCGCGCAGCCTAACGCCACCACCGTTCGGCTGCCCAACGTTCGCTCCCCCAAGCGTCAGGCCGGCAGCACAACCGTTCGGTCGCCCAACGTTCGCTCCCCGAAGCGTCAAGCCGGCGGCATAACCGTTCGAAGGAATAACGTTCGTACAGTCAACGACCAAACCGGAGCGGGTTCGTTCGAGGCTCTAACGTTCGCCATCCGAAGTCAGCCGGTGCGGAAGGCCAGCGGGTGCGGAAGGCCAGCGGGTGCGGAAGGCCAGCGGGTGCGGAAGGCCAGCGGGTGCGGAAGGTCAGCCGGTGCGGAAGGTCAGCCGGTGCGGAAGGTCAGGCGCAGGATGCGGTCATCATCGGGAGCCGGGCCGCCGGGGAGGCGGCCGTCGCGGTTCGATGTGGCGATCCAGACGCTGCCGTCGGGGGCAGCGAGGGCGGCGCGGAGGCGGCCGTATCGGAAGGCGAGCGCTTCCACCGGTCGACCGGCTACTCCGACGTTGGGACGCCAGCGAACACTGTCGAGCGCACCGGGCGGGCCGGCAGTCAGTGGGGCGGCCGGCGAAGGACCCGCGCCGCCAGGAGCGGCGCCACCCGGGGCAGCACCACCAGGAGCGGCGCCACCCGGGGCAGCACCACCAGGAGCGGCACCACCCGGGGCAGCACCACCAGGAGCGGCACCACCAGGAGCGGCACCACCCGGGGCAGCACCACCAGGAGCGGCGCTACCCGGGGCAGCACCACCGGGAGCCGCACCACCTGGCGCAGCGGCGCCGGGAGGTGGGCCGGCCGACGCGGCGGCGCTGGGGATGGCGCTGGCAGGGGTTTTACCCAGAGGGACCAGGTAGACGCGCTGGCCGCGTAGGCAGGTCACGACCGCCGTCTCGCCGATCACGGCTACGCCGGCTGCGACGCCGACCTCGGGGTGCCAAGCAACGACCGGGTCGATGTACTTGGGGTTGCCGCCGATTCCCTCGACATTCGGCCAGCCGTAGTCTCCGCCGGGGCGGGCGATGTTCAGCTCGTCCCAGACGGCCTGGCCGATCTCCGAGATGTACATCGTGCCGTCCGCGTCCCAGGCCAGGCCCTCGGGGTTGCGGTGGCCGTAGGTCCAGATCAGCGAATGCGGGAACGGGTTGCCGGGGGGCGGCTTGCCGTCCGTGTTCATGCGCAGGACCTTGCCGCCGAGGTTGTTCAGGTCCTGCGCCGCCTCGGTGCGCGAGGCTTCGCCGGTGGTGGCGTACAGGTAGCCGTCGGGGCCGAACGCTAGCCGTCCACCGTCGTGGATGCCGCCCTTCGGGATGCCGGTGACGATCGGCTTCGGGCGGGAGTGGCCGTCCAGGCGCAGGCGGGCGATGCGGTTGTCGGCTTTGGTCGTGTAGTAGATGTAGACCGTCTGGTCGGTCTTGTAGTTCGGGGACACCGCAATGCCCAGCAGGCCGCCCTCGTTGTCGGCCGTTGCCTCGCCGATGCGGGCCAGCGGGGTGATCTTGCCCTCGGGCGTCACCCGGAGGATGCGCAGGGTGCTGCGCTCCGTGACGAGAGCGTCGCCGCTGGGCAGGAACGACAGGCCCCAGGGGATGTTCAGGTGCTTCGCCACGGTGCTGACCGAGAGGTAGGCGTCGGCGCCGCCGGACGGGTCAGCGGCGCCGTGGTGGAAGTCGGTGGGGTTGATGGGTGGCAGCCCGCGGCCGGCGGCGCGCGCCGGGGACGAGCACCCGGCGAGAAGACCGGCTGCGGCGAGCAGCACCGCGATCTTGGTGCGACGCACGACACCACCGTGCCCCGCCCACGGGTGGTCCTCCCTCACCCACCCCTGGGTGACGGAAGACCACGGTCCGCGAGCGGGGCACGTGACCGAGCGCGAGCGGCCGGCTGCGCTACGAGCAGTGGAGATCCCGTGCGGGAAGACCACGGTCCGCGAGCGGGGCACGTGACCGAGCGCGAGCGGCCGGCTGCGCTACGAGCAGTGGAGATCCCGTGCGGGAAGTCCACGGCCCGCGAGCGAGGCACCCGACCGAGTGCGATCGGCCGACGGCCGAAGGTTCGGCGCTACGAGTAGTGGACATCCGGTGAGGGAAGGCCACAGTCCGTGAGCAGGGTACGTCGGACTGCCGGGACACGCCTCACTACGAGGAGTAGACCTCCAGTTCTGAGAGTTGGCCCGCCGGCCAGCCGGTGTTCGCGGTGAACGTGACGCGCAGGTTGCGCACCGCGGTCGCGGGGAACGTCAGCGTCACCGTGTTGCCCGTTGCCGGGTCGAAGGCGCACTGGCGGTTCGAGACGAGCACCGCGCCCGTGGTGGCGTCGCTGATGGTGACCGTCTGCGTGCGGGCCGCCCAGGCCGTGGCCGGGGGCAGGCGCAGCACGACCCGGCCGACGCTCAGCGAGGAGCCGAGGTCGACCTGGATCCACTGCGGGAAGGCGTTGTTCGCGCTCTCCCAGTAGCTGTTCGCGTTGCCGTCCACCGCGTTGGCCGAACCGTAGCTCTGCGTGTTCGACGACTGGGTCGTCGGGCGTTGCAGTGCGAGGTTCGTGGTGGCGCCGGGGAGGCCGGTGCCGCTGAGGGCGGCGGTCACCTCGGCGTTGGAGGCGGTGCTGCGAATGCTGAGCGTGCCGGTCCGCGCGCCGGGCGCGCTCGGGTGGAACGTCACCGTGGCGGTGCAGTTCGCGCCGGGGGCGATCGAGGAGCCGCACGTCGTGGTGACGGTGAAGTCACCGGATGCGGTCACCGACTGGACGGTGGCGGGCGCGGTGCCCGTGTTGGTGACGGTCACGGTCTGCCAGTCACTGTTCGTGTTGACGTCGGTGTCCTCGAACGTCAGGCTCGTCGGGTTGAGCGCGAGGGTGGCCGTGCCGCCGCTCGTGCCGTACACCTCGAAGGACGACAGCTGCCCGGCCGGCCATCCGGTGTTCGCCGTGATGCTGAGCCGCACGTAGCGGGCCGTCACGGACGGGAACGCGATGCTCACGGTGTTGCCGGTGGCCGGGTCGAACACGTAGTCCGCCGAGCCGACGACCGTCGAGAAGGTGTTGCCGTCCACACTGGACAGCACGGACAGGGTCTGCCGGCGGGTCGCCCAGGCGGTCGGCGGCGGCAGGCGCAGGGTCAGCTTGCCGACGCTCGCGGACGAGCCGAGGTCGACCTGGACCCACTGCGGGAACGCGTTGTTGGCGCTCTCCCAGTACGAGGCCGGATCGGCGTCGGTGACGTTGCTCGCCGGGTAGCCGCCCTGCGTGGACTGCGCGGTCGCGGGCCGGCCGGCCGCCAGGTTGGTGGTGTTCGTCGGCGGCACGCCGGTGCCGGTCAGCTGCACGAGCACGGCGCCCTGCCCGTCGTCGCCGGTGATCGAGTACACCGCGGACTGCGCGCCCTGCGCGGTCGGCGTGAACGTGACGGTCTGGTGGATGACGTCGCCGGGCGAGAGCTGCTGGCCCTCGGAGACCGGCGTGGTGGTGTTGAACGCGCCGACCGGCGGGGCCGCCTTCGTGAGCGTCAGCATGATGTTGCCGGTGTTGGCGATGTCGAAGGTCTGCGTCGCCGTGGTGCCGATCGGCACGGAGCCGAACGACACCGGGTTGGGCGTGATGCTCAGGTGGGCGGCGCCGGTGACCGCGGTACCACTGAGCGGAACCGTGACGGAGCCCGCGCTGCTGGCGACCGCGATCGAGCTCGACTGGTTACCCGCCGCGGTCGGGGCGTACTTCACCGTGACCGACACCGAGGCGCCGGCCGCGATCGTGGTGCCGTTGGCGGGGAACCCGGTCGCGGTGAACGGCGCGGCCGGCTGGGTCGAGCCGGTGATGGTCACCGCGCTGGTGCCGGTGTTGGTGATGCTCACGCCGAGTGTCTTGCTCGCTCCGGTGGGTACGGTGCCGAAGGCCAGCGCGGACGGGGTGGCGCCGAGGCCGGCCTGCGTGCCGTTGCCGTGCAGGTCGAGCGCGACGGTGCCGGCGTCGGTAGTGAACGTGAGGCTGCCGGCGGCGCCGCCGGGCCCGGTCGGGGTGAACCGCACCGGCACGGCGAGGGTCTGGCCGGTGTTCAGGTTCACCGGCAGTGCGGGAGCGGTGACGCCGAACGGTGCGGCGGCCGACACGGCGGTGATGCGCACGGCGCGCGTCGCGGTGACGGTCACGGTCGCGTTCGCGGTGCTACCGACAGCGACGTTGCCGAAGTCGGTCGGCGGCGCGGTCAGCGCGGCCGTGGTCGGCCGGCCGAAGCCGAAGATGCGCCCGTCGCGGTTGCCGACGTAGACGCGGCCGCCGTCGGTGGCGGGCACGGCGAACTTGGTCGCGGTGCCGATCGGCGCGGAGTAGCGCAGGTGCAGCTGCCCGCCGACCGGCAGCGCGTCGTACGCGCGCAGCTGGCCGTTGGCGCCGTTGGACCCGTCGCTGTAGACGGCCCAGACGATCGCGGAGCCCGACGTGGTACCGCTGGACGTCACGACCGGCGAGCCCGACGTGTAACCGAACGTGGACGGGCTGGTGGCCGTCGAGGTGAGCGTGGGCAGGCCGGCGCCGTTCACGCCGTACTTGAAGGCGCGCAGGAAGCCCTGGTTCTCGACCTGGTACACGTACCCGCCGTCGCCGCCCCACACCGCCGGGTGGCCCCAGACCCCGTTGTAGGGCCCGGCCGCCGGGACGAGGGAGGCGTCCGAGCCGCCGGGGCCCTGCGCCATGCCGCCGAGGTTGTCGCGGTCGAGCAGGAACACGCGGCCGTCCTTGCCGGTCTGCACCAGCAGGCGCGGGTGCGCGGCGGTGCCGAACGACGCCGGCAGCGCCACCGGGCCGCCCGAGCCGAAGTCGGTGTCGTCCTGGTCGAGCTTGCCGTTGTTTGCCGGGCTGAAGAAGTCCCGCGCGGCGAGCGAGCCGTCGCCGTTGACCTGCAGGCGGATGACCGACTCGGCAAGCGTTCCGGGAGGGTTGGTACCCGGGCCGGGCGCCGGCGACACGCCATTGCCCGTGGCCACGATGATCCGCCCGGGCCCGTCGGAGACGAGGCCGCTGCCGGACTGCCAGATGCCGCCCATGCCGGTCGAGCGGCCGGCCTCGGTCGACCACAGCGTGGACATCGCGGGCGTGGTGGTCTTCACGCCGGCGACGTACCCGACGTAGGGGCCGTAGTCGCAGTGGCTGGCGAAACCGGCGTACACGACGCCGTCGAGCAGCAGCAGGCCCGGCCGCTGGGCGGCGGTCTTCGCGTTGAACGTGTTGGCCGGGTCGTTCGTCGGCGAGCCCTGGATCGTCACCGGCCAGCCGGACCGCTCGGCGCCGGTCGCCGGGTTGATCGAGTGCATGTAGAAGTGCGGGTGGTTGGCGTCGGAGCCGTCGTTGACCTTCGCGGTGAAGAAAACGGACTGCGTCGCCGGGTCGTAGACGGGGGTGCTGGTGACACCGATGTTCGGTACCAGATCACCACAACCTATCGCCGAGGCGGGCCAGGCGGGACCGACGCTGCGTGACCAGACGATCGCGCCGGTCTGTGCGTTGAGTCCGTACACCCAGTTGTTCTCCGTGGCGGCGACGATCGTGCCGTTCACGACGATCGGCTGGGCGTAGATCTGCCCGTCGAGCTGGGTGCTGAAGAGCTGCCCGAAGTCGGCCGCCGACACGGCGGAGGGCCCGAGCGCGGGCTCGTTCGGGTCCCAGCCGGTGCGGAGGGTGTCGACGGACACGGTCGTCTCGTCGGCGGCGGCGGAGCTGGTGAGCGCAACGGCGGCGCCGAGCGCGAGGAGTGGTGGCAGGAGGGCGGCGACCAGCCGGCGTGCGGCCATGACGGCTCCAGAGCTAAGCCCGGGCGGCGGGCAGGGAGGGATGGCGGACTCCGGAGGTTGGCGGGGCTCCAGGGGTCGACGGAACCGTAACCCGCTCGACATGTGCGCGCAAGATACTGACTTAAATAGAGAAATACTTGCACGCGTCGTTGCAAGCCTCGGTCGGGGCGCTCGTGCCCACCACCCGGACGGGTCATTGATCGTTATAGTGCGGTGGCCGTTGGGTACCACACTCGAACCCACCAGGGATTTCTCGGCGCCAGCTCGGGAGGGGCGGACCGATGACCGATCCGGGACGGCGGCGCGCCACCGGCCGCGACAACCGCACAGCCGTCGCGGCGGGGGGTGCGGCGCTGATCGTGATGCTCCTGGCGCTGCTGGCCTACTGCCAGTACAACGGCTCCGGCACCGGGGGCGGCGACGCCGCGCCCGGCGCGTCGAGCACGGCCGCGCCGGAGCGCACCGGCCCGTCGGGCGCCGGCTCCGCCCCGGGCGGCGGGACCACGGCCCCCGGGGGCGGCGCGACGGCGGACGGCCGCTCGGCCGGTGCGGGCCTCGGTGCCGCCGGCACCGCGACCGCGACCCGCACCACGCAGCCCGCGACGACACCGGCAACGAGGCAGCCCGCGACGACACCGGCGACGACGCGGCCGGGGACGACGCCCGGTTCGACGCGGCCGGCGGCGCCGACGGGTGCGCCGCACACGGGCGGCGGCGACGGCCTGGGCATGCGCAGCCCGCTGCTGGCCGGCCTCGGCATCGTGCTGCTCCTCGGCGCGAGTGCCCTGCTGGTGTTCCGCCTGCGTCCACGGACCGGCGAGGGCTGATGCGGCGGTTCGTCCTCGACGCGGCGATCGGCGTGATCGCGGCCGGCGGCCTGACCATGCTGGTGATCGGCGCCTCCCCCGCGCCGCCGCCGGCACCGCCGCAGCGCCCGGCCGCGGCCGCCGCGCCGTCGCCTTCCGTCGCGCTGTCCCCCGCCGTCGCCGCATCACGTGCGGCCTCGAAGCCGGTGCGCCTGGAGATCCCGGTGATCGGGGTGAACACGCCGCTCATGGAGCTGGGCCTCAACCCCGATGGCACCGTCGAGGTTCCACCGCTGCGCGCGGATGCGCCGGCCGGCTGGTACCGCAACCTGAAGACGCCCGGCGAGGTCGGGCCCGCCGTCATCCTCGGGCACGTGGACACGGCGCACGACGGGCCGGCGGTGTTCTACCGGCTGCGTGAGCTGCGGCCCGGCGACCGGGCGACCGTGCGGCGCGCGGACGGCGGTGCCGCGGTGTTCGTGGTCGAGCGCGTGGTGGAGGTACCGAAGACGGATTTTCCGACGGACGACGTCTATGGGCCGGTGGGTTATCCGGCCCTGCGGCTCGTGACGTGCGGGGGCACGTTCGACCACGCGCGGCACGAATACCGGGGCAATATCCTCGTCTATGCCCGGTTGGAGCCGTCAGACTGACCGCATGAACTGGAACCCGAGAACGTTTCTGGGCGGCCTGCCCGAGGCGACGGCCAAGGAGCTGATCGGCCTGAGCGTCCAGCGGCAGTTCGCGCCCGGGCGGGTGGTGCTGCGCGAGGGCGACCGCGACACCCATCTCGAGCTGATCCTCAGCGGGTTCGTGAAGGTGACGACGTCGGTCGACGGGTTCGAGACGCTGCTGGGCATCCGGGCGCCCGGCGAGCTCGTCGGCGAGGTCGGCGCGCTGACCGGCGCGCCGCGCAACGCCACCGTGACCGCGTGCGGGCGGGTCGACGCCGGGGTGCTCAACCGGGCCGAGTTCGAGGCGTTCCTGCGCCGCCACCCGGGCGCCGCCGCGCTGGTCACCACGTCGCTCGCCGATCAGCTGCGGTGGGCGAACCGGCGGCGGACGGACTTCGCCGTGTACCCGGCGCACGTCCGCCTGGCCCGCCTCCTCGTCGAGATCGCCGAGCTGTGCGGGCGCCCGGCGCCCGGCGGCGGGGTCGAGATCGGCGTGCCGCTGAGCCAGCCGGAGCTCGCGACGATGATCGCCATAGCCCAGGCCACGGTACAGAAGGCCATCCAGGAGCTGCGCCGCCGCGGCCTGCTGAGCACCGGCTACCGCCGCCTGACGATCCTCGACCCGGCCGGCATGCGCACATTGGCGGAACTGGACCCCGGAACCCCCTAGTTCTACCCGGTCTCGCCGCGCCGCCCGCCGCAGGATCGACAGCATGCAGAACACGGTCGCGGCACGCATCTGCGCCCTGTCCGCCCCCGCCCGCCGCCTCCTGCAGGTGGCCTCGGCGATCGGCCCGCAGTTCGGCGTGCTCGAGCTCGCTCGCCTGATGCGCTGCGGCACCGCTCAGCTGCTGCCCGCCCTCGAGGAGGCCATCGCATCGGGCCTGCTCGTCAGCGGCGAGGAGCGCCTCGAGTTCAGCCATCCCGTGGTACACGCGGCAGTCGCCGCCACCGTCTGCCGTCCGGCGGCCGCCGCCCTGCGTGCGGAACTGGCAGTGCTGCCGCACCGGTCCGACCGGCACGCCACGGACCGCTCGCGACCCTCATCGGTGGCGACCGTTGCGCCGCCGGGCTGGGAGGCGCTGACGGAGCAGGAGCTGCACATCGCCCGCCTGGTCGGCCGGGCCCTGACGAACCAGCAGATCGCGACCCGCATCGGCCGCTCACGGCACACGGTCAACTACCACCTGCGGCGGATCTTCCACAAGCTCGGCATCACGTCGCGGGTCGAGCTCGCGTCCCTGGCCCGCAGCGCTCGATGATCGATAAATGCCGGATTTGGGGGATTTATCTGGACGCGCCAGCGGCCGGATAAATCCCCCAAATCCGCATCAGGAGGAGTCCAGCCACGCGAGGACCGTCGACGTCGTGGGCGTCGCGGCGCAGCTGCGTGACGCGAAGTCCAGGGCCATCGCGTGATCCTCCGGCGTGAAGTCGGCCATCGCGTCGGCGACCAGGAACGGCTCGATGTCGTGTGCGTACGCGTCGCAGGCGGTCAGCAGGCAGCCGAGGTGGGCGAAGACGCCGCACACGATGAGCTGGTCGCGCGACAGGTCCCGCATCGTCGCGGCCAGCCCCGTGCGGTGGAAGGCGCTGTAGCGGTACTTCGTCACCACCGCGTCCGGGGAAGCGGGCGCCAGGGCGGGGATGATGCCGCGGCTCGACTCGTCGTCCGTCATGCCGGGGCCCCACACGTCGTGCAGCAGGCCCCGCTCGGCGCGGGTCATGCGGCCGGGCTGCGCCGTGTAGCGGACCGGCACGCCGAGCGCCTCGCACGCGGTGCGCAGGGCGGCGACGTTCGCGAGCAGCTCGCGGCCGGGTGAGCGGTCCGCGGGGAAGCGGTCCACGAAGTACCGCTGCATGTCGTGGATCAGCAGCACGCTGCGGCGCGGGTCGGCGCGCCACGGTGCGGGGCCCGAGCGGGCGGGGGTGGGCATGGGGTACGGGGCGATGGTCGGGATCATGCGTACAGCCAATCCTGGTCGGGCAGCCCGGAGGCCGCGATCCGCTCGTCCCGCCGGCGCTGTTCGGGCCCGTCGGGAAGGTGATACTCACGGCCGCCGGCGACGCTGGCGGCGACGACCCGCTCGACCCGGGGCCTGCGCGCCGCCTCGTAGCCGTCGAGGTCGAGGGCCAGGGCCGCGGCGTCCTCGATGGCCTGGGCGGCGCCCTGGGCCAGGAACGGGGGCATGGGGTGCGCGGCGTCGCCGAGCAGGACGACCCGGCCCCGCTGCCAGGCCGGCGGCGCATCCCGGGTGAACAGCGCGTGCTGCGTCGCGGGCGCCGCCGCCCGCACCAGGTCCCGCACCGGAGCGTGCCAGGACTCGAAGGCGCCCTCCAGCGGGCCGGCGGTGACGGCAACGAGGTTGAGGGCGCCGGGGACGGGATAGGCGACCACGTGCCGGCCGGAGCCCAGCCACACGGTGACGACCGGCGGCCCGGGGTCGGGCGGCAGCGGCAGCAGCGCCCGATAGGCCGTGTACCCGATGTAGTGCGGCTCGTCGGCCCACAGCGCGCCGCGGACCGAGGAGTGCAGGCCGTCGGCGCCGACGAGCAGCCCGGGCGGGCGGAACGAACCGTCGACGGGCGAGCCGAGGCGCACCGTGCCGGGTGCGAGGGCGTCCGACAGCACACCGAGGAGGTCGGCGCGGCGCAGGGTCAGGTACGGGGCGCCGTAGCGCGCCTCGGCGGCCTCGCCGAGCGGGATCCGGCCCAGCACGGCGCCGTCGGACCAGCGGCGGATCTCGCGCGCGGCCGGGCGGACCGACACCTTCTCCAGAGCGGGGCCAAGTCCGAGCCCGAAGAGCACGCGGGTCGCGTTGGGCGGCAGCTGGATGCCGAAGCCGCCGGGCGCGGGGGCCGGGCGGCGCTCGTGCACCGTGCACGGCACGCCGCCGGCGGCGAAGGCGAGGGCCGCGGTCAGGCCGCCGACGCCGCCGCCGGCGATGGAAACGGCGTCCATCAGTAGTACCGCAGCGCCGAGTCCCAGTCCTCGCCTGCGCCGAACAGGCCGCGGGGCTTCATGACCTCGGCCTGGGCGGTCAGCAGGGAGAACGGGACCAGGCCGCCGGCCGGGACGGGTGCGACGAGCGGCTCGACGCCGGGGAAGGCCGCCCGCAGCGCGGCGGTCAGGTCGTGCACGGCGGCGGCGCGCCAGCGGTCGGGGACCTCGATCTCGACGCGCAGCCGAGCGCCGTCGGCGCGGGCGCGCCAGAACCAGACGCCGTACTCCTCGGGCAGGGCGAAGACGAGCTCCTCGAGGCCGAGCTGGGTGAGCCCGCCGACGGCGAAGGCGGCGCGGCCGAGCAGGCGGACCGCGGGCAGGTGCCAGCCGCAGGGGCACTCGGCGTACGACACCTCCACCTCGTCCTCGATGGCGTAGCGCAGCAGCGGCATTGCCTCGCGGAACAGCGGCGTGACGACCAGCCGGCCGCGGCCGTCCGGGCGCAGTTCGCCCGTCGCCGGGTCCTGGACCTCGAAGACGGCCCGGTCGGCCCACAGGTGCATGGTGCCGCGCTCGCACTCGCCGGCGAGGCTGCCGGTCTCGGTGGCGCCATACTCCTCCACGACCGGCGCGCCCCAGACCCGCGCGATGCGGGCCTTGCGGGCGGGGCCGACCGGCTCGCCGCCGACGAACAGGGCGCGCAGCGACGGAAAGTCCCGGTAGCCGCCGGCCCGCGCGGCGGCCGCCCACAGCAGCGTGTCGGTCGGCAGCGACCAGGTGAGCGTGACGCCGAGGTCGTGCAGCAGGCGCACGACCCGCGAGTACGGGGTGGCGAGGGAGCGGTTGTCGGCGGGCACGACGGTGGCGCCGTGGCGGCGCGCGGCGGCGTGGGCGAGGTGGCCGGTGATCATGAGGGCGTACGGGGTGCGGACCATCATGGTGTCCTCGGCGGTGATGCCGACCCACTTGCGGGCGAAGCGTTCGGCGAGGTCGTCCCAGTCGGCCTCGGTGTAGTACGACGCGGTCGGCTCGCCGCTGCTGCCGCTGGACTCGTGGTAGGTGGCGAGGTCCGCGCGGTCGCAGGCGAGCAGGCCGAACGGGTAGGCGTCGCGCAGGTCCTGCTTGGTCGTCAGCGGCTGCTCCGCGAGGTCCGCCACCCCGCGCTTGCGGTAGAAGGGCGAGCGTTCGGCGGCGGCGAGCACGGCGGGCAGCCGGTCGCGCTGGAGCCGGGCCAGGCCGTCGAAGTCCTGCCAGTCACCGAGGTTCATGATTCCCCCAAGAGTCGCAGAGCGTTGCCCGACGCGACCAGCGCGAGGTCGGCGGGCGGGAGGCCGAGGTGACGAAGCTTCGCGACCTCGACCGAGGGGTGCTGCAGCGGATGTTCGGTGCCGAACAGGACCCGCGCGGCGCCCAGCCGCGCCACGGCGAGGCGGGCGACGGCGGTGTAGCAGCCGGAGATCTCGACGCAGGTGTTCGGCACCCCGGCGAGCACGTTCAGCCCGGACGCGTCGAGGCCCGTGTGTCCACAGTGGCCGGACACGAACGTCACGGCCGGGTGGCGGCCGGCGAGCGCGGCCAGGTCGACGGCCCGGGTGCCGGGGCGGCCGAGGCAGACGACGTACACGGGGTGCCCCGTCACCGCGGCGGTCTCGGCAAGCGCGTCGACTCCGGGTTCGTCGAGGCGGAAGCCGTGCACGGCCGGGGAGATCTCCAGGCCCCGGAACCGTGACGCCGCCGCCGCATAGGCGTCGGCGTCACGGCACGGGTCGGCGAAGAAGAACGGCACGAGCCGGCCGCCGGACGCCTCGCACGCCCGGCGCACCCCCTCGTTGTCGGCCCGCGCCTCGCTCCGCCCGCCGTCGTCGATCTGCGCGGAGAGCCGGTCGAGGTCGACCAGCCCGCCGGCGCAGACCGCGGCCCGCTCGATGCCCGCCTCGTCCAGCGCACCGAGGAGACCGGGCGAGAGCCGGGCGTGGAAGTCGAAGATCATTGCTCGTAGCACAGCTCGTCGATGGGGTACCCGACGTGGCGCTCCCGCTGCGGCAGGTACCCGAGGATGCGGTCGCCGGGCCGCAGCGCGGTCGAGTTGAGCACCGCGCCGCCCGGGCCGAGGATGCGCACGTGCCAGTCGTCCTGGACGATCAGGTTGACCGGCTCGCCGGTGTCGGCGACGGCGTCGATGGACAGCAGCGGCCGGGTCTCGATCTTCACCCGGCCCACGACGGTGGGGCGGGTGCGCCCGTCCGCGCCGACGGCCAGCACGACGCTGCCGGCGCGCAGCTCGCTGAGGTAGCGCGTGTGGCCGCCGCCGGCCAGGGTGTACGACATGATGGCGCCGGCGTTGACCCGGAACGGCCGGGTCGGCATGTACGGCAGCGGGTGCGTCTCGCTGACGCACAGCACGAGGCCCTTGGCCCGTGACCCGACCAGGATCCCCTCGTCCTTGGCCAGGTAGGTGCACGTGTCGACGCAGGCCCGCTCCCCCATACCGGCGTGCGTGACCGCGGTGACGGTCAGCTCCACCAGCTCCAGGTCGGCGGTGCGCTCCTCGACGGCGTCCTTGAGCCGGCCCGGCTCGCCGGGCGCGGACGGTGCGAGCATCACGCCGTCGGGGCCGTGCTCGAGCACGCCGAGGAACACCGGCGCCTCCTCGGCCCGCTCGACGGTGGTGATGATGAGCCCGTGCGCGTCGGCGGCCGCGGCGAGGACGATCTCGAGCGGGATGTTGGTCGGGTCGGCGAAGCGCAGCACCGTGCACGGGTCCTGGCAGACGCTCTCGCAGGCGTCGGCGAGGCTCTCGGCGTCGGTGACCTCGACGTAGCGGCCGAAGCGGGTGCCCGGGTGGTGCTGGGCGAGGCGGGCCGACTCGCCGTGCACGCGCCGGTCGAGCACGACGAGGTCGGCGTCGCCGAAGCCGTCGGGCAGCTCGGCGCCGGGCAGCAGCACCCGGGTCACGGTCGGCGGCAGGCCGGCGAGGTCCGCCGGGTCCGCGGCGACGATCGCGTCGAAGCCGCGGTGGATCGCCTCCTGGCACAGGGCGGGCTTGAGCCCGTTGGCGGCGCGGATGTCGAGCCAGCACTGCTTCACTGTGAGATTCCCTTCAAGGGTCGGGTGAGGGCGCGGTCGTGGACGAGGGCGGCGAGGCGGCGCAGCATCGCGCCCGGGTCGGCGGCGTTGAACACCAGGCGCCCGGCGGCGATCCCGCCGGCGCCGGCCCGCATCGCGTCGGCCAGGTGGGCCAGCGCGGCGGGCCCGTCGGCGGCGTCGCCGCCGGCGGCGAGCATCGGGATCGGGCAGCCGGCGGTGAGCACCTCGAGGTCGGCGACCGCGCGCGGCATCGAGGTCTTCACGAGGTCGGCGCCGAGCTCGGCGGCGATGGCCGCGGCGTGCGCGACGAGCCGCGGTGCGCGCCCGTCGGCGATGCCGGGGCCGCGGGCGTACACCATGGCCACCAGCGGCACGCCCCACCGCTCGCACTCGCCGGCGACGGCGCCGAGGTCGGCCAGCTGCCGGTCCTCGCTCGCCGCGCCCGCGTTGACGTGGACGCTGACCGCGTCGGCGCCCAGCCGCAGCGCCTCCGTCACCCCGCAGACGAGCACCTTGGCGTCGGGGTCGGTGGACAGGCCGGTGCCGGCCGAGAGGTGCACGATGAGGGACAGGTCGCGGAAGCGGCGCGCCGCCACGTGGCGCAGCGCGCCCTTGTGCAGCACGACCGCGTCGGCGCCGTTCGCGGCGAGCTCGCCGACGAGCCGGTCCAGGCTGCCCGTACGTCCACTGTGGATAACGGGCGCGCCGCTGATCGGATGGTCCAGCGGCACGACGAGCAGGCCGCCGGTTCCGTTGCGGTACAGCCGGTCCAGCCGCACCCGGCGGGCAAAGGTGTCGTTGTGAGCCACGCCTCCGGACGCTAGCCACGCCGCGGTGCACGGCCCACTACCTCAATGGGTAGTGGCCGGCCGCGCGGGGGTGCTGGCAGCGTGGCCGCCATGATGCTGGACCGGATCGCGCACGCCGAGGCGTTCGCGCTGCTGTGCCGCGGCGACCGCGTAGAAGTCCTCGCCGGCCCGCCGCTGCCGGACCTGCCCGCCCCGGGCGGCTTCGCAAACGCGGAGGACCCCGAGCGGGCGGGCGAGGTGGTGGCGGCGCTGCCGTACCGGGCGATCGCCGAGCGCGGGCTGCCGTGCGTCGAGGACGGCGCGCCGCTGCTGGCCTTCGCCGTCGCCGAGCGGACCGAGCTGCACCTGGACGAGGCGCTGCGGGAGCTGCCGCGCGACGCGACCCGGATCGTCGACGGCGGGTTCGACACGAGCGACGCCGAGTACGCCGGCATCGTGCGCGACGTGCTCGCCGAGGACATCGGCCGCGGTACCGGATCCAACTTCGTGATCCGCCGCGCCTACCGCGCCCGGATCCCGGGCTTCACCCGGCGCGCGGCCCTCGCGGTGTTCCGCCGGCTGCTGCTGGCCGAGCGCGGCGCCTACTGGACGTTCCTGGTGCACTGCCACGGCCGGACGCTGATCGGCGCGACGCCCGAGTGCCAGGCGCGGCTGGCCGGCGGGGTCGCGGCGATGAACCCGATCTCCGGCACCTACCGCTACCCGCCCGGCGGACCGACCGCACGCGGGCTGCGCCGCTTCCTCGCCGACCGCAAGGAGGTCGAGGAGCTGTTCATGGTCGCCGACGAGGAGCTCAAGACCATGGCCGCGTTCTGCGACGGCGGCGCCCGGCTGCGCGGGCCGTGGCTGCGGCCGATGTCGCGGCTGGCGCACACCGAGTACGTCGTCGACGGCCCGACCCGCCTCGGCCCGCGCGAGGTGCTGCGGGCGACCATGCCGGCCCCGACGGTGACCGGCAGCCCCCTCGCGGCCGCCTGCCGCACGGTCGCGGCCCGCGAGGGCGCCGGGCGCGGCTACTACGGCGGCGCCGTCGCGCTCATCGGCCCCGGCACGCTGGACTCGGCGCTGATCATCCGCACCGCCGAGATCGACGCGGACGGCGGCGTGGTCGTCGGGGTCGGCGGCACGCTCGTGCGGCACTGCGACCCGGACGGGGAGGCCGCCGAGACCCGGGCCAAGGCCGCGGCCCTGCTCACCGCCCTGGGCGCGGATCAGGAGCCCGCATCGGTACACCCAGAGCCCGCCCTGGCGCCGTCGACCCGCGCGCTGCGCAGGCGCAACGCGGGCCTGTCGCCGTTCTGGCTCGGCCGGCCCGTGTCGCTGCCGCCGCTGACCGGGCGGGTGCTGATCGTCGACGCCGAGGACGCGTTCACCGCGATGCTGGCCCGGCTCACCGAGGCGCTCGGGCTCGCCGTCGACGTCGACACGAAGCTGCGCGACGGCTACGACGCGGTCGTCGTCGGCCCCGGCCCCGGCGACCCCCGCGACCGCGACGACCCGCGCATCGACGGGCTGCACACGATCGTGCGGCGGCTGCTGGCCGAGCGCACCCCGATGCTCGCCGTCTGCCTCGGCCACCAGGTGCTCGCCGACGAGTGCGGGCTGGCGATCCGCCGCCTGCCACAACCGGCGCAGGGGCTGCCGCGAAGCATTCCCGGATTCGGCCGGGTCGGCTTCTACAACACGTTCGTCGCGGTGAGCGACGCACCCGGACATCGAATGAATACCCTTCATGTGACAACCGTGCGTGACGGCACACCGGAGCGGATCCGGATATTGCGGGACGCGCGCACCGGCGCCGTGCACGCAATGCGTATGACACGAGCGCGGTCAATACAGTTCCACGTCGAATCCGTGCTGACCGAGCGTGGCCCGGCGATTCTGCGCCGGCTGCTGTCCGAAATCCTCGAGCCGCCGACGGGCGGGCCCCAGCTGGCCTAAATCGGCCTGTCGGCCGATGCCGTCCGGGTTCGCCCGGGTCACCCGAAAGGCTGTTCAAGTCGATCTTCAACGGCCGCGAGAATCACGACAGACCGCAATGCCGTTCCGGACCGCAAGGGTGATTCTGCTGACGACGTCGACGTTCGGCCGCGACCGTGAGCTGGCCGTGCTGCGCCGGGCGGTGTCCGGGGCCGCGGAGGGCTTCGGCGGCTGCACCGTCGTGACCGGGCCGGCGGGCATCGGCAAGTCGCACCTCATGCAGGTCGCCACGCAGTGCGCCGGCAAGCGCGGGGTGGCGATCGCCGCGCGGGCCGCGTTCGAGCTGGACCGGGCGGCGCCGCTGATCACGCTCGCCTCGGCGCTGCAGCAGCTGCGCCCGGCGCAGCCCGCGATCGGCTGGCTGCGCGACGACGACGCGCAGTACCGCACCCTGGAACGCCTCGGCGCCGCGCTGGAGGACTACGCCGCCGTGCGCCCCCTCGTCATCGCGATCGACGACGCGCAGTGGATGGACGAGCTGTCCGCCCTGGCCGTCGCCGAGCTCGTGCCCGCCCTCGCGTCCTCGCCCGTGCGGTGGCTCTTCGCACACCGGCCCGCGCCGGCCGGCACGCCCGGGCAGCAGCTCATGGAGCGGCTCGTGCGCGACGGGCACGAGCACGTCACGCTGGGCACCCTCGACGACGAGGCGGTGCGCGGGCTGTGCGCCCAGGTCGTCGGCGCCGACGTCGACAACACCGTGCTGGCCCTGGCCGGCGGCTGCGACGGCAACCCGCTGCAGGTCGAGCAGCTGGTCCGGACCCTGCACATGACCGGGCAGCTGGTCGTCGCCGACGGCATCGCCACCGTCGTCGGCGAGGAGCTGCCCTCGAGCTTCATCACGATCGTCGACCAGATGCTGCACGGGCTGTCCAGCGACGCCCAGGAGCTGCTGCAGGCCGCGTCGGTGTTCGGGCGGCCGTTCAGCGTCGAGGGCGTCGCCCAGCTGCTCGAAGTGCGCCCGGCGACGCTGCTCAAGCAGATCCGGGAGGCCACCGCCGCGCGGGTGCTGGTCCCGCACGGCGACGAGCTCAGGTTCGTGCACGACCTGGTGCGCCTGGCGGTGTACGGCACGCTCAACGGCGCCGTCGCCACGATGCTGCACCGCCTCGCCGCGGCCGTCGCCCGCGCCGAGGGCCGCTCGCCCGTCGAGGTCGCCGAGCACCTGCTCAAGACCGGCCGCTCCGGCAGCCGCGAGGCGGTCACGATCCTGCACGAGTCCGCCCTCGAGGTCGCGCCGGCCGCGCCGAGCACCGCCGCCGACCTCATCGTGCACGCCCTGGACGTGCTCGGCGAGCACGACGCCGGCCGCACGCCACTCGTCGCCGACGCCGTCGGGCTGCTCGCCTCCGCCGGGCGGCTGGAGAAGGCGCACGACCTGGGCGAGGCGGCACTGCGGGGCGGGCTCGACGCGCGCACCGAGGCGATGCTGCTGCTCGGCCTCGCCGAGGCGTTCAAGCACGCGGGGCAGAACCGCACCGCCGTCGAGTACGCCGACCGCGCCCTGGCCAACCCCGACGTGCCCGAGACGGTGCGGGCGAAGCTCTACGCGATCCGGGCGCACGCCCGCTTCTACAGCGACGACCTCGCCGGCGCCGACACCGACGGCGAGGCCGCCACGGCCACGGGCATCGCCGCCGGCGAGTGCGCCGCGTCGGTGTTCGGGCTGACCGCCCGCAGCCTCGTCGCGCACGCGCAGGGCCGCCTCGACGACGCGCACGCGCACGCCGAGCGGGCCACCGGCATCGCCGACCGGGTCCGGGGCGACGCCGCGCACCGCCACCCGCGCATCTGGCTCGGCAGCGCGCAGGCGGCCCTCGACCGGCTCGACGAGGCGGAGGAGACCTACCGCCGCGGCCGCAAGGAGTCCGAGCGGCTCGGCACCGCCTGGTCCACGCCGCTGTGGCACTACTACCAGGCCGGGGTGCACGCCGCCCGCGGGCACCTCGACGAGGCGGCCGCCGAGGCCGAGGCCGGTGTGGCCGTCGCGCTGAACCTGACGGCGTACGCACTCGCGGTACCACTGCTGGGAACGCTGACGAGAATCGCCGTGCAGCAGGGCGACCTGCCGCAGGCGCAGGCGCACCTGGCGCACATGCACCGGCGCACGGCCACCGGCATCACCGCCGCGCCCGAGGACGTCGTGTGGGCCGAGGCGGTGCTGCAGGAGGCGATCGCCGGCCCCGACGCGGCGCTGGGCACGCTCGCGCGCATGTACGACGCCCTGCCCGAACGGCCGGTCCTCATCGCGCAGGACCCGGCCGCGGCGGCGCAGCTGGTGCACATCGCCGCCCGGGCCGGCGACACCGACCGGGCCCGCCTCGCCGTCGCCGCCGCCCGCGGCCTCGCCGAACGCAACCCCGGCGTGATCTCCCTCGCCGCCGCGGCCGACCACGCCGAGGGCGTGCTCACCGGCGACCCGTGGATGCTGCGCGGCGCCGTCGAACGCTTCCGGCGCACCCCGCGCCGGCTCGCCCTCGCCGCGGCCCTCGAGGACGCGGCGCTCGGCGCCGAGGACACCGAGCAGGGCCGCGCCTGGGCGGCGGAGGCGATCGCGATCGTCACCGACTGCCGGGCCGAGCGGGCCCGCCGCCGCCTCGAGTTCTCCCTCGGCGGCCCGAAGGCGCCCGCGGAGGCGCCGGTGTTCCGGGCCGGGTCGCCGCTGCAGCAGCTCACCCCCGCCGAGCGGGGCGTCGCGCTGCTCGTCGCCGACGGCCTCACCAACCGGCAGGTCGCCAGCTCCCTGCACCTGTCGCGGCACACCGTCGACAGCCACCTGCGCAAGATCTTCGCCAAGCTCGACATCCGCGGCCGGGTGGAGCTGGCCAACCTCGTGATGCGGGACCGCTTGAACCCGGAAGACCGCTTGAACACGTGATATACGCGGCCGGGCCGGGACTCCAGCATGGGCGTGTGGCGACGCGGTGGTCGCCGCCGCTGGCAAGCCATGGGGAGGTACCGGTGCCGACGCCGACGCT
Source organism: Dactylosporangium darangshiense (assembly GCF_039537565.1). Taxonomy (NCBI): domain Bacteria; kingdom Bacillati; phylum Actinomycetota; class Actinomycetes; order Micromonosporales; family Micromonosporaceae; genus Dactylosporangium; species Dactylosporangium darangshiense. Next base: position 93,990 of record NZ_BAABAT010000015.1, on the reverse strand, counting down.
GCGCACCCAGGTACTCGTGGTCGGGGCCGGCCCGACCGGCGCGGTGCTCGCGCTGGAGCTGGCACACCACGGCGTACCGTGCCTGGTCGTCGAGCGCGCCATCGCGCCGCCACGCCACCCCGGCGTCGACCGGCTGACCGGCCACGCGGTAGACCTGCTGCGCCGCCTGGGCCTCGCCGACCTGGTCCGCCGGCACGGCGCCGGCGCCGGGCCGGACGACGGCCCCGACGGCGTCGAATGGCGCACCCGCCTGGACGACGAGCCGCTGCTGGTCTCGCCGGGGCCGGCCGACGCCGGGGCGCAGCTGCGCATCGCCGCGGCCGAGCTGACCAGGCGGCTGCGCGACGAGCTGCGCGCGCACCCGCTGGTCGAGCTGCGGGAGGGCTGGACGTTCACCGGGCTGCGCATCGAGCCCGGCGGCGCGGTCGCGAACATGCTGGAGGTGCGCTCCGGCGCGCGCCACGCCGTCGCGGCACGGCACCTCGCGGGCTGCGACGGGGCGCAGAGCACGGTGCGGCGCTGCCTCGAGGTCCCGATGGATGGGCTCATCAATGGGCACAGTCCGGCCGTTCAATATTGCTCGGTGTTCTTCCGCAGCGCCGACCCGCGACTGCCGGCCGCCGACCGGCGCCGCGGCACCGTCGTCGTCGGCGGGCTGACCAGCGTGAGCCGCGGCAACGGCGACAGCTGGGTGGCGCACCTGCCGGTCGGCGCCGACGAGCCGGTGACCACCGACCCGGTGGCGATGCTGCGGTCCCGGCTCGGCAGCGGCCTGGACGTGCCCGAGGTCATCGCCGTCGCCGAGTGGGACGACGCGCTCGCCGTCGCCGCCGCCTACCGCCGCGGCCCGGTGTTCCTGGCCGGCGAGGCCGCCCACCGCTTCCACCCGGCCGGCGAGCTCGCCGACACGAGCCTCGCCGACGCCGTCGACCTGGGCTGGAAGCTCGCGGCGGCGATCAACGGCTGGGGCGGCCCGGGCCTGCTGGAAAGCTACGAGTCGGAGCGGCGCCCGCTCGCCCTGCTCGACCGGGAACTGCTCGCGCGTGCGCTGGAGACCCGCCGCCGGTTCGGCCGGCTCAACGCCGCAGGCGCCGCGCCGGAACTGCTGGCCGGGCTGCTGCGGCAGGAGGCGCACCGCCCCGACGCGGGCGCGCTGCCGGCCCGGCACGCGACGTCGGCGGTGGTCTGGCACGACGGCGCGGCCCACTCGGCCGTGCGCCCCGGCGGGCGCGCCCCGGACGTGCGGCTGGACGGCGGAGGCCCGCTCGCCGACCGCTTCGGCCCCGAGCTGACCCTCGTCGACCTCACCGGCGACCGGGCCGGCGCCCAGCTCGCCGCCGCGGCGGCGGCGCGCGGCATCCCGGTGCGGCACCTGCCGGTCGCGGACGCGGCGGTGCGGGCCGGCTGGGACCGGCACCTGGCGCTGGTGCGCCCGGACCGGCACGTCGCGTGGTGCGCCGACGCCCCGCCGAACGACTGGAACGCCGTGCTCGACCTGGTCAGCGGCAAGACCACGTGAATACGTGATACCGGCGGCCTGCCTCCGGAGGCGAGGCTCGGAGGACCCCAGCACCTCCGACAGGCAGGACAGGACCGATGAGCAATACGACCCTGGCGCCCCTGACGGCCAGCCCGGACCTGAACAACACGGTCACGAGCCGGTGGCACCGGCGGCTGTCGGCCAACCCGGCCGCCAAGCGCAGCCACTGGCGGACCAAGACGGTGTACTTCCGCGCCGTCGCCACGCTCGTGGCCGGCGCGCCGACGGCCCAGCTGACGTGGAAAAGCATCGTGGAGGCGGCCGCGCCGAACGGCAGCCGCAGCACGTTCTACGAGGTCGCCGGGGCACACGCCCGGCACCCTCTGATCGAGGCGTTCATCAACGACGGGCGCATGGACTCGATCCAGCTGGCCCTGTACTACCGCCGCCCCGACGCCGTGGCGCAACTGCTCGACGAGGCGAAGGTCTGGTCGTACTGGCCGTTTCGCGAGCGGATGCTCGACGCCGTCACCGCCGCCGGCCCGATGTCGGCCGAGGCCCTGGAGGCCGAGGTCACCGACTCGCTGGCGAAGTGGGCGCGGCTCAACCCGCAGCTCGCCGCGGCGCTGAACTTCGCACCGCCGGCGTGCGCGGTCGAGGACCTGATGCTGATCTGGAACGGCCGCCTGGCCGCGGTGCGCGCCGCGAACCAGCTCACCGACTACCTGCGGCGCACCGCCTGACGTCGATGCGCCGCCGGGCCGTTAGTCTGGCGGCGTGCGACTGCGACGGCTGGAGCGGCAGTGCCGGCGCCTGATCGCGGACGTCGAGGTGCCGGAGCCGTTCGAGCTGTCCGCGTTCCTGTCCTACGTCGCCGCCCGCCGCGGCCGCGACCTGCACCTGCATCCACAGCCCGCACCGGCCGGCGCGCCGTGCGGGCTGTGGCTGGCCACCGACACGGCCGACCACGTCTTCTTCGCCGCGGGCACCGACCCGATGCACCGCCGGCACATCATCCTGCACGAGGTCGGGCACATCCTGTGCGACCACCGCGCGCCCGGCCTCGTCCTGCCCGACCTCGACCCGTCGACCGTCGCCCGCGTGCTGCGCCGCTCCACCTACTCGGCGCCCCAGGAGCAGGTCGCCGAGATGATCGCGACGATGATCAGCGGCCGGGCGTTGCGCGCGCCCGAGCCGCGCTCCGCCGACCCGCTGCTGCAGGGCCTGCACGAGGCGCTGATCCCGAGGCCGGCGCATGGCCTTCGCTGACACGCTCGAGTTCCTGGTCCTGGCCGCGTTCTGGGCGTTCACGATCTGGCGGTTCGCGACGCCGCAGACGCCGCGCGGCCGGGCGGTGCGCCTCGTCGCGCTGCTGGTCACGCTCTCGTTCACGGTCAACCGCCGCGAGATCTCGTTCGCCACGGACCGGCTGCTGCAGGTGGCCGATGTTTCGGTACCGCTGAAGAATCTGGCGACCGTGGCGGCATCCGCGGCCATGGTGCACCTCACCGGCCTGCTGCCGGGGCCCGCGGCCGACCGTCCCCGGCTGCGCCGGCTGGCGTATGCGCTGCTGGCGGCGGCCGGCTCGGCGATGGTGGTCCTGTTCGTGCTGGTGCCGCGGGACCCGGCGCGCGGCGACTTCGTGGCGGAGCGGGCCGGCACGCCGCTGGTGACCGCGTACTCGGTGCTGACGCAGTTCGGCCTGTTCGTCGGCCTGGCGTGCTGCCTGGTGCTGTTCCATCCGGCGGCCGGCCGGGCCGGGCGCGGGTCGCTGCGGCTGGGCCTGCGCCTACTCACCGCGGGCGCGGTCGTCGGCCTGCTGTTCATGGCGAACCGGGTGGCGTTCCAGGTCAGCAACGCGCTGGGCAGCGACGCGCTGAACGGCCAGGCCGCCGAGAGCGCGTCGCGCAGCCTGCTGGCGGCGATGCTGCTGTTGTTCGCGGCGGGGGCGGCGCTGCCGGCGCTGGGCGGGTTGCGGCGGTGGGCGGGCCGTTATGCGGCGCTGCAGCGGCTGCGTCCACTGTGGGCGTCGTTGGTGTCGTCGGTACCGCACGTCGTGCTGGGCGACCCGCCGGGCCGCCTGACGGACGTGCTGGCGCTGCGCAGCGTGGACCTGCGCCTGTACCGGCGGATCATCGAGATTCGCGACGCGCAGTGGGAGCTCGGCCTGGTCGCGCACGCCCCGTCGACGGAGGCGACGCTGGACGAGCAGGCGCGCGCCCTGCTGCGGGAAGGAAGCGTTGTGGCCACCCCCGTCGACAACCTCGACGCCGAGCATCTTGGCCACAACGATCCACCCGGCGGTCCCCCCGCCCTCAACCTGAGTTGATAGCGCGCCGTAGCCCCATAAATCTGAGCTTATGATGGAGATTTCCACCGAGCAGGTGGGATTGTCAAGGGTTGATGCGATGAGTGAACCGTCACTGGCGGGCAAGCTTGACCGGCTGTTTCGCACCATGCACCCCGCGGACCGCGGCGAGTACACGTACGAGGAGGTCGCCGCGGCCATCCGCGAGCGCGGCGTGATGATCTCGCACACGTACGTCTGGCAGCTGCGTAAGGGCCTGCGCGACAACCCGACGAAGCGGCACCTGGAGGCCCTGGCCGAGTTCTTCGGGGTCAACGCCGCGTACTTCCTCGACGACGACCCGGCGACGGTGCAGCGCATCGAGGAGCAGCTGGACCTGCTCGCCGCGCTGCGCGACAGCGCCGTGCGGGCGGTCGCACTGCGGGCCGCGGGCCTGTCGGCGCCGAGCCTGGAGGCGATCCACGGCATGATCGAGCACGCCCGGCGCATCGAGGGCCTGTCCGAGTAGCCCTGTTCACACTGGCCTTGACATCAGCGTCAAGGTTTACCGTCGATGACATGCGGATCGGCGAGCTGGCGGAGCGTACCGGCACGAGCACGAGGGCGCTGCGCTACTACGAGCAGCACGGCCTGCTCGCGGCCCGTCGCACGTCCAACGGCTACCGCGAGTACGACGAGACCGACCTGCGCCTGGTCCGCGAGATCCGCTCGCTGCTGGAGATCGGCTTCAACCTCGAGGACACCCGCCCGTTCGTGGAGTGCCTGCGCTCGGGCCGGGCGAGCGGGGCCGAGTGCCCCGGCTCGATCGAGGTGCTCGGCCGCAAGCTCGCCGACCTGGACGGGTGCATCGCCCGCCTGCAGGCCGCGCGGGCCTTGGTCGAGCGGGAACTGGCGCACGCCATCGAACAGGAACTGGAGACCCCTTCATGACGACCGAGGTGACCGACGCGACCTTTGCCGCGGAGGTGCTCAAGAGCGACGTACCGGTGCTCGTCGACTTCTGGGCCGAGTGGTGCCCGCCGTGCCACCGCATCGCCCCGATGCTGGACGAGCTGGCCGCGGAGTACGAGGGCCGGGCGCGCATCGTGAAGCTCAACGCCGACGACAACCCCCTGACGGCCCGCACCTACGGCGTGATGGCCATGCCGACCCTGGCGGTGTTCCGCGCCGGCGAGGTCGTCTCCCAGCACGTCGGCGCCCGCCCGAAGGCCAAGCTCCGCGAGCAACTCGACGCCGCTCTCTGACCTCTGCTTCTCGAAAAGTCGGGCGCTCCGCGCCACGACTTTTCGGACTTATACCCTGGCAGGAGATAAATCTGATAAGTCATGATGCCGCCAGGCATCATGACTTATCGGCGTTTCAGCGCACTCTGCAATCGGACTCCGGCGCCCTGACCGCGCTTTGATCTGGGTGGTTCGTCGGTGTGACTTTGATTGGTATCCGGTTGACCTGGGCACCGTGACCAACCTGACCCGGGGCGACGGGCGCGCGGCGGACTACCCTGATCACTGTGTCCGCCCCGCAGATTCACACCGGCCGCGTCGTACGCACCGAGCGCCTGACGCCCAACATGCACCGCGTCGTCCTCGGCGGCGACGGGCTGTCGCGGTTCGCCGTCGGCGAGTACACGGACCACTACGTCAAGCTGATGTTCCCGCGGGACGGGGTGCGCTACGACGAGCCGTTCGACCCCGCCGCCGCCCGCGCCACGATGCCGCGGGAGCAGTGGCCGGTCACCCGGACCTACACGGTGCGCGAGTGGGACCCGGCCGCGGGCGAGCTCACCCTCGACTTCGTGCTGCACGGCGACACCGGGCTCGCCGCCCGCTGGGCCGTGCGCGCCCGGCCCGGCGACCCGCTGCACTTCGGCGGGCCCGGCGGGGCATACTCGCCCGACCCCGCCGCCGGCTGGCACCTGCTCGCCGGCGACGAGAGCGCCCTGCCCGCCATCGCCGCCGCGCTGCCCCGCGTGCCGGCCGGGGCCGCGTGCGCGGCGTTCGTCGAGATCGGCGACCCGGACGACCGGCAGGACGTGCCGGGCGTGACGTGGCTGTACCGCGGCGGCCGGCCCATCGGCTCGCTGCTGGTGCCGGCGGTCCTGGCCCACCCCTTCCCGGCCGGCGCCAACCCATCGGACGTGCACGCCTTCGTCCACGGCGAGGCCGCGTTCGTCAAGGAGCTGCGCCGCTACCTGCGCATCGAGCGCGGCATGCCGCGCGAGCGGATGTCGGTCTCCGGCTACTGGCGGCTCGGGCACGACGAGGACGGCTGGCAGGCCTCCAAGCGCGCCTGGAACGCCCAGATCGAGGCCGAGCAGGAGCCCGCGCTGTCGGCCTAGAGGGTCGGGCTCGTGATGGTGAACCGCGCCTCGACGGCGGCGTACACCCGCTGGCGCTGCGGATCGAGCTGCAGCTCCGCCGCCGCTGATTTGCTGCTCAACCCCCGGTAGGCCGGGTAGGCCGACTGCGCCTCGTAGCGCCCGCCGCTCAGGCCCGGGTCGGCCAGCTCCATCAGCTCGAGGACCTCGGCGCCGAGAGCGGTGGCGTACTCGCGGGCCCGCGCGATGGCGTCGGTGACCGCGGCCGCCCGCGCCTCCTTGTGCACCGGGCTGTCCGGGCGCAGCGACCAGTTCGGGCCGTGGACCTGCGTCTGGTCCCGCCCGGCCACGGCGAGCATCATCTCGCCCAGCGCCGCGAAGTCCGTGACGGTGACCGTCGTCGAAACGCTGCCGTTGTACGCCGTGACGCGCTCCCCCCGCCGGCCCGCCTCCGGATAGACGTGCAGCCCGCCCGTCTCCCGCTTCTCGATCCCCTCGCCGAAGCGGTCGAGGTACTGGCGCAGGGCGTCGGCGCGCTCCCGCAGCCGTTCGAGCGTGGCCTGCCGATCCTTGTCCCGCGCGCCCGTCACCACCGTGAACTCGGCGAGCTCGGGCTCGACCTCGCGTACCGACTCGCCTCGCACTGCCACCGTCGTCATGACGTGCAGCCTAGGACTTGGGTCGTAGGTTGTCGGCGACGGAACCTGTCGTACGTGAGTTCTATGATGAGTCCTGCCGATGGATCAACCGTAGGGTTCCGGACGCGAGCGGGAGGTGGCCAGCATGCCCGACGTTGTGCTGGTGTCCGCGCCGGTTCGCCGGACCCGGGGCAAGTCCAAGGTCAGGAACTGGCGCCGTGAGGAACACGCCCCTGTCGCCGTGATCCGCCTGGAGGTTGACGCTAGTGCCCCGGCTACCCGCAACCGGGTGGAGGGGTTGTTCACCGCGGTCCATGCATTGCGCCGGGCCGTGCAGCGGCAGGCTCGCGATCGGGTGGCCGCGTACTGGGCTGCGCACCGGTTGCGGGAGCAGGTTGGGCCGGCCCGGGCCCGTCAGCGGTTCGGGCTGTCCCGCAAAGCCCTGGAAGGGGCCGCTGCCGAGCACGTCGAGCGGTCGGGCTGGCTTCGGCATCATCTGACCAAGGCCCTCGCGATGCACCTCGCGGACGAGGTCTGGGCAACCTGCGACCGGCACCTGTTCCCGGACCGGACGGGCCAGCGCCACGGGCCGCCGAGCGTCGGCGCATGGTGGGACTCGACCCGCATCCCCGGCCGTGCCCGCAGCCACACCAAGCCCCGCACCTGGGAAACCTTCCGCCTCGTCGGCTCCCTGGCCGAGCATCAGGCCGCGTACGCGGCAACCCGGCCCGGGTCGGCCTTGTCGCAGCCGAAGACCCTGCCCACTGCGGCCCGTCCCGAGGGCCAGTCCGGATGGTGGGCCTACCACGGTCCGCTCACGGTTGTGCTCACCGGGGCCGGCGACGACGTGGTCCTACCCGTCCGCCTGCCGCAGGGCGCCGGGCAGTGGCCGCGGTTGGAGCATTTCCTCGCCGGCCCAAGCCGGTGGCACAAGATCGACCTGGTCCGGGTCGAAGACTCGAAAGCCCCCGGCGGGTGGCGGTACTCCGCGCATCTGATGATCCTCGGCGAGGGCTGGACCAGCCCGGCCGTGCACGCCCAGCGGCTCCTCGCTGCCCAAGGTCGCACCGGCGGAGTGGACGGGAACGTGTCCAACCTCGCGATCGTCTCCATGCCCGCCGATCCCAGCATCGCCGGCGGCCTGGCGGTGGATCAGGTGCTGGTGACCCCCGAGCAGCGGGCCGCCGCGGAGCAGGATCGTCTGACCGCCCGCCGTCGGCAGAAGGCCCTGGACCGGTCCCGGCGCAATGCGAACCGGGACCAGTACCGGCTCTCGACCCGTGAGCAGGCCCGCGCCGACCGGCGCGACGCCGCCGGCCTGCCGGAACGCCGGGTAGACACGCCGACCGGCCCGCGGGTCGCGGACGCGGCTGGACGCCCGCAACGCGCCTACCGGTACGACGTGCTGACCCCGTCGTACCGGCGGACCCGGGCCGAGCACGCGACCGCGGGACGATCCGCGACGCAGGCGAAACAGGCCCGCGCCCGCGACGTCGCCGTCCGGGTCATCCAGGCCCACGGCCCGCACCTGACCGTCGAACACCTGGACATGCGGGCGTGGGCGCGGATGTGGGGACGCGGTATCGCCCTGTTCTCGCCCGGCATGCTCGTCGCTGCGCTCGCCCGCGAATGCGTTGCCGCCGGCGGACGTCTCCAGCGGGCCGGCACCCAGCAGACGGCCCTGTCACAGCAGTGCCCGTGCGGGCACCGTGCGAAGAAGCCACTCGCCCAACGCACCCACCACTGCCCACAGTGCGGGCTGGTCGGCGACCGCGACCTCGTCGCGGCGGCGATGGCTGCCTGCGTCCGCCTCACCGACCCGAACGTGCCCGGGTCAGCGTTCATCGATGCAACCTTGCGAGCCGCGCTGCGGCAACGTCTTACAGGGCAGCAAGAGGCCCTGCGCCGGTCAACCGCACCCGCTCCCAATCCAGCGTCCGCTGGGGCGGTGGTAGGGGCGGCAGCCACACCCACCAGCGGTGTGGCCTCTGCCGGCGAAACGGTCACACCACTGGTGGCGCAACCCCCGATGAGCGACGGCAGCCTGCTGCCGGGACCACGCGCGGACCACGCCACCAGCCCGGACAGGCCCCGCCCGGGGCCAGACCACGAGTTTCGACTCAACTCTTAGGAGTCGCCGTCACGCCCCTCGACCGCGCGGCGCTTGCGGCGGCGCCGCTCCACGGCGACGCCGCCCCAGAAGGCGAAGCCGGTGACCACGATGCGCGGCGCGCCGTGGCGGCCCGGTCCCGCGGCATCGTGACCGAAGCCGCCCATGAGGCCGGCGCCCGTCACGTGCACCTCGGCGTCCTCAGGGACGATGACCGAGACGCCGCCCATGACCGCGAACGCGCGAATCTTGATCTCGCCGTGCAGCATGCGCGCCTCGCGCAGGTCGACGGTGCCGCCGCCCCAGAACGCGAAGCAGGTGAACAGCCGCGGCGGGACCCACGGGCCGCGGCGCGTGAAGCCGCTCATGACGGCGACGGCCGTGCCGGTCGAGGGCACCTCGCCCGGCCGCGGCGGCACGCCGTCCATCGGCACGGGTGCCGTGCGCGCGCTGGGCAGGTCGCGGGTGATGGGCTCGAGCTCGGCGTAGGTGCGGGCCGCATAGACGGCGTGCAGCCGCTCGTCGACCTCGTCGAGGTCGAGGCGGCCTTCGGCGGCTGCGGTGCGCAGCACCTCGGCGACGCGCTCGCGATCGGCGTCCGAGGCTCGCATCTGGCGGGGGTCGAGACGCTCGGGCAGGTCGGCCATGGCGACCAGCGTAGGACCACCGCCCGCCCGCCGGCGCACCGGGAAGAGCGGCGAATCGCCCGCTTTCGGCTGGACACTTCCTGAAACATGCAAACATAACGGGCCCAGGGCTTATCCTGCCCGAAACAACCACTTGCCAAACCGAAGACTTGCGCAAGGGGCTCGGTAGCGTTTTGGATGTGCTGGCGGACCCGTATGCCACCGTCCGTGAGCGTCGGCGTCACAAGCTTCCCGATCGTATGGAGGATCCACCATGACCCACGGCGGGGATCTGTTGACACAGCGCGACGACTCCGGCACGCGGCCGAATTTCACGCAGCAGGTTCGCGGGTACGACAAGCGCCAGGTCGACCAGTACCTCAACCAGCTGGACCGGCAGATCAACAACCTCACCGCCGAGCGCAAGCGCGCCGCCGGTCAGGCACAGGATCTGGCCAACCAGGTCCAGGACCTCACCTCGCAGCTCAAGCAGCTGCAGGCCGAGGTCGCCGAGGTGCGCCAGCGCCCCGCCCGCGTCGACCGGGCCTCGTTCCGCCACCTCGGCCCGATGGTCGACCAGATCCTGGCCCTGGCCGAGAAGCAGGCCGGCGTCATCATCGACAACACCGAGCAGAAGGCGGCCGAGCACCAGGCCAACGCCGAGAAGGTGCTCGCCGAGGCCAAGGAACGGGCCGAGAAGCTCATCGCCGACGGCGAGGCCGCGCACGAGCGCGCCGAGCAGGAGGCCAAGCGCATCAACGAACAGAGCGCGGAGCACCTCGAGAAGACCCGCGCCGAGGCCGACGCGCTCGCCGAGGCGGCCCGCCAGCAGGTGCTGCAGGAGGTCAAGGCCGGCCGCGCGCAGGCGCAGCAGGAACTGGCCCAGTGGAAGGCCAACGCGCAGCGCGAGATCGAGGAGCTCAAGGCCGCCTGCGACCGCGACCTCAACGAGCAGCGCGCCGCCACGGAGCGCGAGCTGACCACGCAGCGCCAGGCCGCCGACCAGAAGAACGCCGCGCTGCACGCCGACGCGCAGAAGTTCGCCTCGGACGTGCGCAAGCGGGCCGAGGACGAGAACGCGCGCCACCAGCAGCAGCTGACCGTGGTACAGCAGGACATCCAGGCCCGGCAGAAGGCCCTGGCCCAGCTGCAGACCGAGCTGGAGGCGACCCAGACGCAGCTCGGCGAGGCCCGCCGCGAGTCCACGACGCTGGGCCGCGAGGTCAACCAGCTCCAGCAGCGCCTGGCCGACACCAAGCAGAGCCTGACGAGCGAGCTGACCCGCCTCGAGCACGCCCGCCAGGCCGCCGACTCGGCCGAGCGGCACGCCAAGGAGGTCCGCGCCCGCGTCCAGCGCGAGGCCAAGCGCGTCGCCGACCTGGCCGCCGCGGCCGTCATGGCGGCCGCCGCGGGCGGCGCCGACACCGGCGAGTACCCGAAGGTCCCGGCCCCGGTCCGCCAGATCCCCGAGTCCCTGCCGACCCAGCCCGACAGCACCAGCGCCGCCGACGCCGACCCTCGCGTCGCCGCCGTGCGCCGCGAGGAGCCCGAGCACGCCTGACCCAGCCGCCACGGCCCGCACCCGGAATGCATCGACATTCCGGCTGCGGGCCGTCGCCGTCCGGACACTGTTTCAAGCTCGCTGCGCTCGCCCGGGGGAGCTTCGCTCCACCCGAACCCCCTCAACACCTGCAGCGGCGCGCCCGACGACGAGGAGCCGCTCCGGCTCGGCGCAGGCGTTCGGCCGGGCCGTGGTGCCCTCGCGCAGGGTCTCGACGTGGAAGGTCCGATCGCCCGGCGACCACACCTTCCCGAGCCGGCGTCAGGGTCGCAACGGCGCGCGAGCGGGCGTTACCGGCCCCGCTCGCGCGCCGTTGCGATCCTGATGACCGATGCATTCCGGCAGCGGCTACTCGTTGCGGGCGGTCTCCGGGCCGGTGACGCGCTCCAGCAGCGGTAGCGTCGAGGCGATGATGGCCAGCGACACGGCCAGGCCGGTCGCGGCCAGGGCGTAGAAGCTCCAGCCCGGTGGGGACAGGGTGTAGTCCATCTGCGCCCGCAGGAACAGCTGCGCGGCGCCGAAGCCGGTGACCGAGGCGAGGACCGCGACCGCGAGCAGCGGCACGGCGCTCTCCAGGGCCACGACACGACGCAACATCCGCAGCGGTACCCCGGTCAGCCGCAACAGGCTGAACGGCCTCCTGCGGTCGCTGATGCCCGCCGCGACGCTCACCGCCAGGCTGCAGCCCGCGATCGGCAGGCTGAAGAGCATGATGGCGTTGGCCAGCTGCTGGTACAGGTGGAGCTGGCTGCGCTGGTCGCCGGAGAAGTCGACCTCGGTGGCCGGGCCGACCTCGAAGTCGGGGAACTGCTGCTCCAGCACCGTGCGGGCCCGCTCGTGCGCGGCGGCGGTGCCGTCCAGGCCGACGACCAGGATATCGACGGGGGTGGCGGCGGCCTCCGCGGCGGTGATCGGCGACGCCGGCCAGACGGTCGACGAGCCGGTGGAGGGCCAGTCGTGGCGGGTGCCGACCAGGTCCCACCAGATCGCGGCCGTCTCGGCGCCGGGTGCGCAGCTGCCGTACTGCGGAATCTTCGCCAGCTCCGAGCACGCGATCAGGTTGGAGGGCACGTCGGGGCGGTCGCTGTGCGGGTTGCGGTGCAGCGTGACGGCGAACGTGATGCCAGGGGTGGCGCGCAGGCGGTCCGGCACGCCGTCGGGGACGGTCCCGCCCTCGTTGGGGAACTGCTGCAACATCGTGACGGTCGACAGCGGGTCGTTGTGCACCGTGCGGCGCTCGACCATCGTGGTGATGACGCCGGTGGCGACGCTGACCACGAACAGGCCGAGCATGACGCCGCTGACCGCCCGGAACGCGGCCTGCGGGTTGTCGGCGAGGCGGCGGGCGGCGACCAGGGAAGGCAGCCGCCGGGCGCGGCGCGCCATCAGCCGGGCGCCGACCATGGTGATCCACGGGCCGGCGAGCACGAGGCCGCTCATGATCACCAGGAAGCCCGGCAGGAAGGCGGCGACCTGTGCGTTGGAGTTGTGCGGGGTGCGGCCGATGAAGTACGCCAGCTCCGCCAGGCCCGCGACGACGGGGATCAGCCGCCACGCCCCCGGCGGCTTGGGGGTGGTGCGGCGGGCGACGCCGAGCGGCGAGATGCGCACCCGGCGCATCGCGATCCACGACACGCCCGCGGCCGCGAGGGGCACACCGAGCGCGACGATCACCATCGCGAGCCAGCCCGGCGACAGGTCGTCCGGATAGGGCCGCAGCCCGGTGATGGGGTACTGCGCCATCGCCATCCGTAGCGCCGGGAACAGCGCGAAGCCGGCGGCGGCGCCGATCACGGCCGCGGCCGCGGACTCCACGGCGGCCAGGCCCGTGACCTGCCGAGGGGTCGCGCCGACCAGGCGCATCGCGGCGAAGCGCTGTTCGCGACGGGCCGCGCTGAGCCTGGTCGCGGTACCGATGAAGATGAGCACGGGGAAGAGCAGGCCACCGGCGATCACGGACAGCACCAGGTCCAGCGCGGCGGTCGGGATCTCCATCCCTTCGTTCGAGATCGACGTGACCTCGCGCGCGCGGGGGATCCCGCCCACCTCGCCGGGCGTGCGCCCGACGACGGCGACGAGCGCGTCGGGCGAGGAGAGCCCGGAGTCGGCGATGATGCCGGCCTCGTGGCCCGGGAAGCGGGCGCCGAGCTGGTCGACGGGGTTGTCCTCGATGAGCCGGTGCAGGGCGGGCGAGACGTAGTACTCCCCCGGCGCCGGCAGCCGCGGAATGCCCGGCACGGCCGGCGGATTGGGGCCCTTCAGCCCGACCTCGATGCGCTCGATCGCGCTCGCGCCGAAGTAGTCGTTGCGGTGCACCCACACGACCGGGTCGGCCGGCGCCGCCGTCGCGGACGGCTGCGCGGCCATCCAGCCGATCCGGCTGAACTGCGCGTTGAGGCCCCGGACCCCGCCGACCGTGGCCAGCAGCAGCCCGACGCCGAGCGCGACCGCGGCGGCGATGACGACGAACCGTACGAACGCCTCGCGCCCGCTGGCCAGGGCGAGGCGCAGCCCGAAGCGGATCACGACCCGCTCCGCCCGGCGGCGAGGGCGTGCACACGTCCGTCGCGCACGACGACCTCCCGGTCGGCGTACACGGCGACCCGCGGCTCATGCGTCACGAGCACGACGGTCGTGCCGTGCTCCCGCGCCGCACCGACCATGAGGTCCATGACCTGCTCACCGGTGAGCGAGTCCAGCGACCCGGTCGGCTCGTCGGCGAACAGCACCCGCGGCCTGTTGATCATCCCGCGCGCCAGCGCCACCCGCTGCGCCTGCCCGCCGGACAGCTCACCGGAGCGCCGCCGCTCCATCCCACCGATCCCGAGCCGCTCCAGCCACTCCCGCGCCTGCCGCAGCGCCTCACCGCGCCTGACCCCGCCGAGCAGCAACGGCAGCGCGACGTTCTCCTCGACGGTCAGCTCCGGCACCAGCTGCCCGAACTGGAACACGAACCCGAACCGCTCCCGCCGCAGCGTGCTGCGCGCCTGCTCGCCGAGCGAGTCGATGCGCCGCCCCTCGAACCGGATCTCGCCGGCCGTCGGCGAGAGGATCCCCGCCAGGCAGTGCAGCAGCGTGGTCTTCCCCGATCCGCTGGGCCCCATGATCGCGACGATCTCCCCCGCGTCGGCGTCGAACGACGCCCCGCGCAACGCCGGCGTCTCCCCGAACGACAGCACGGCGTCACGCGCCTCGATGATCGGGCTCATCGCCGCACCAGCCCGGCGAGGTGGTCCAGCCGCGCCGTGGTCAGCTCGATCCAGCGCAGGTCCGCCTCGAGGTGGAACAGCCCGTGATCGGCCAGCATCGCCTCGATGAGGTCGTCGCCCTTCTTGATCTCGTGCAGCTCGCGCATCCGCTGCAGGTGCGCCGCGCGCTGCGTGTCGAGGTACTCCTCCGCGGGCCGGTTCAGCATCAGCGACAGCATCACCTTCGAGAACAGCACCGTCTGCAGGTGCGGCTCCGGCTCGACCGGCAGCGTGAGCCACTGGTCGACCTCGGTCGCCCCGAGCTCGGTGATGACGTAACGCTTCCGGTCCGGCCCCTCACCCGCCGCCACCTCGCTGATGACGACCTTCCCGTCACGGGCGAGCCGCCCGAGCGTCGAGTACACCTGCCCGAACGGCAACGGCCGCCCGCGCCCGAAGAATGTGTCGTAGTCGCGTTTGAGGTCGTAGCCGTGGCTGGGCTCGCGCTCGAGCAGCCCGAGCAGGGTGAGGGGAACGCTCATGCGGATGACCATACACCACGGATATACACCCGGTATATACCCCCGAGGAATAGCCCATCGATCTGCGGCATTTCTTGACCCGGCGGTACCTCGGCTCGGACTTTTACGACAAGTCGGGCGCTGGCGCGCCACAACTTATCGGATTTATACCCTGACGGGCGTCAAAACGGTACGAAAGTCATCACGGCGGCCGGTTGCCGGCGGTCCTGCTCCCGCGATCGTGGAGTCCAGGCATCTACGGCACGCGGCGGGCACACCGCTCGGGCGCTCCCGCGCCGCGGCGCACCGCCAAGGGCGCGCGGCGCACCGCCAAGGGCGCGCGGCACACCACCAAGGGCGCGCGGCACACCGCCAAGGGCGCGCGGCACACCGCCAGGGGCGCGCGGCACACCGCCAGGGGCGCGCGGCACACCGCCAGGGGCGCGCTCCGGCGCCCGGAGGCATCAGGAGATGCGGGCCACCGCGCCGTAGCAGGCGACGTCCTCGGCGGACGGGCGCGGCCCCGGCACGTCATCGGCGTGCCAGTACGCGACCGACGTGATGCCCGGCTCGACCAGGTCGAACTTCGACAGCAGCTCGGCGAACCTGGTCCCGGTCCGCGGCTGGAAGCGCCCGTCCGGGTTGTTGGCGGTCAGCTTGGCGATCGTTTCCTCGGGCAGGTACTCCCAGGTGGCGTGGGAGGCGACGACGAAGCTGCCGGGCGCGAGGGCGTCCGTCAGGGCGTCGATGATCTCCTGCGGGTGCTCGTCCTCGCGCACGAAGTGCAGCACCGCGACCAGCAGCAGCCCGACCGGCTCGGACAGGTCGAGGGTCGCGGTCAGGTCGGGGTGCGACAGGATGGAGGCGGGTTCGCGGACGTCGGCGTCGATGTACGCGTTCGTCCCGCCCGGCGCGCTCGTGAGCAGCGCCCGCGCGTGGGTGAGCACGATCGGGTCGTTGTCGACGTACACCACGCGCGTGGAGGGATCGACGTCCTGGGCCACCTCGTGGGTGTTGTTCGGCGCCGGGATGCCGGTGCCGATGTCCAGGAACTGCCGGATGCCCTGCTCGGCCAGATAGCGCACGGCCCGGCCCATGAACGCGCGGTTCTCCAGCGCCATGAGCTTGACGCCCGGCATCGCGGCGGCGATGGCGTCGCCGGACGCACGATCGGCGGCGAAATGGTCCTTACCGCCGAGCCAGTAGTTGTACCGCCGGGCCGGGTGGGCGACGGTCGTGTCGATGCGGGCGAGCGCGTCGTCGGTGGTGTCCATCAGTGCCATATCGTAGTCATCGGCCGCCACGATTGGCAGACGCCGCCGTTGGGTACGCGGCATTCGTGAACGTCACGGTCGTGGCACACCGCAAGAAGACGCTCGGCGGCGGCCTGGCCGAGCTGCGCCGCGAGCTGCAGCGCGCCGGGGTCGGCGAGTTCGGCTGGCATGAGGTACCGAAGAGCAAAAAGGCACCCAAGCACGCCCGGAAGGCGGCCGAGTCGGGCGCCGACGTCGTCTTCGTCTGGGGCGGCGACGGCATGGTGCAGCGCTGCGTCGACGCCCTGGCCGGCACGGACGTCACCGTCGCGATCGTGCCGGCCGGCACGGCGAACCTGTTCGCGGCGTCGCTGGGCATCCCGCGCGATATCCGCGCCGCCGTGCGCATCGGCCTGACGGGCCGGCGCCGCCGGTACGACCTGGGCAGCATCGAGGGCGAGCACTTCGCCGTGATGGCGGGCGCCGGCTTCGACGCGGCCCTGATCGAGGACGCCGACCGCCGCCTGAAGCGCCGCGCCGGCCGCTTCGCCTACGTCCGCACGGCCCTGCGGCACGTCCGCGACGCCCCGGTCCACACCATCGTGCACGTGGACGACCAGCCGTGGTTCGAGGGCCCGTCGACCTGCCTGCTGCTGGGCAACATCGGCACGATCGCCGGCGGCATCAAGGCCTTCGACGACGCAAGCCCTTTCGACGGCCGCCTCGAGGTCGGCGTGGCCACCGCGCACGGCGTCCTGCAGTGGGCCCGCACGATCGGCCGCATGGCAACGGGCCGCACCGACAAGTCACCGTTCGTGCGAATCGCCAGCGCCAGGAAGGTGTACGCCGAGTTCGCCGAACCCGTCCTGCTGGAGCTCGACGGCGGCGCCCGCAAGCGCGTGAAGCGCCTGGAGGCCGAGGCCGTACCCGCCGCCATCACGCTGGCCGTGCCCGACTCATGAGCGGCGCGGTCCGCACAAGGGCGGACCGCGCCGGGGCGACGAACGCAGGGCTACTTGTTCGGCGAGCGATCGGGCGTCCTGACCACTGCGGCGTGCCAGGCCGTTCCATCACGAGGAGAGGCGGAAACGCATGCGGCACACGATGGCGGTGGTGTGGCGGCGCAGCGCGCGGTCGATCACGGCGCCGCGGTGGTTGCGCAGCAGGCGCTCCCAGGGGTGCGCCGGCTCGATCTCGGCGATGAGCGCGAACGTGCGGCGGCCGGCGCAGTGCGCGTTGACGAAGGTGGCGATCGGGCGGCCCAGGTCGCGGTGCGGCGCGTCAACGAGGGCGAGGGGCACGGTCGCGGTGAGCACCGCGCCGGTGGCGTTGAGCACGAGACGCGCGCGGTGGCCGCGACCGCGCCAGTGCCGGACCATGCCGACCTGGGCGATGGTGAAGCCGATGAAGACGCCGATGGCGAAGAGCGGCACGAGCGCGTTCATGCTGCCGCCGGCGGCCACGAGCAACAGGGCCGAGGCGCCGGCCAGGACGAGGACGCCGTAGCGGTACACCTGGCGATCGGCGCGCAACGCGAACACGTGCGGCAGGAAGTGGTCGGTGGCCAGCAGGCGGGCGAGGACCGGCAGGCCGCCGAAGGAGGTGTTCGCGGCGAGGGCGAGCAGGACCGTGGTGGCCACCTGCACCACGTAGAACCCGGCGCCGTGGCCGAGGGCGCGCTCGGTGATCTGCGCGAGGACGGTGGTGCCGGGTTGCGGATGGATGTGGTACCTCGCGATCAGCGCCGCGATCCCCAGCAGCATCGCGGCCAGCAGCGCGCCGAGCGCGACCTCGGTGCGCTGGGCGCGGCGCACGGCGGGCGCCCGGAAGGACGGCACGGCGTTGGCGATCGCCTCCACGCCGGTGAGCGCCGCGCAGCCGTTGGCGAACGCCTTGAGCAGCAGCAGCGGCCCGACGGAGCCCGAGAGCGACGGCGGCGACGGCGGCGCGCTCCGCAGCAGGCCGAGCACGACCACGACGCCGACCGAGCCGACGAACACCGCGGTGGGCAGCATGAACGCGCGGGCGCTGTGCGCGACGCCGCGCAGGTTGACCGCGGTGATCGCGGCCAGCACGCCGAGGCACAGCTCGACGGTGTACGGCAGCAGCGCCGGGAAGGCGGCGGTGAGCGCGGCGACGCCGGCGGCGACGGAGACGGCGACGTTGAGCACGTAGTCCACGACGAGGGAGGCGGCGGCGACGAGGCTCGCGCGGCGGCCGAGGCGGGCCTTCGCGACGGCGTACGCGCCGCCGCCGTCGGGGAAGGCGGCGATCACCTGCCGGTACGACAGGGTGAGCACGGCCAGCAGCAGCGCGATGGCGGCGGTGACCGGCAGCGCGTACCCGAGCCCGGCGCTCCCGGCTGCGGCGAGGACGAGCACCACCGCCTCCGGCCCGTACGCGACGGACGCCATCGCATCGAGCGACAGCGCCGCCAGCCCGCCCAGCACCGTCAAGCGGTGTCGATCCCCCGCGCTCACCGAGCTCATGGCGGCATCACAGCGCCGGCCGGGCGCGGGGGCCATGTTCTTGACGAAAAAGCTACGCGGCTGTGCGCCGCGTCACCGTCGGGTCACCCCGGGGTGGCGTCCGGTAGCCTTCGGTACATGGTGCTGAGGACCCCGGACTCGGCGGCCGGGGCCGCCGGGTTGGCCGCGATCCTGGACCGCCCGCGGGAGGCGTCGCTGGCCTTCGACTTCGACGGCGTGCTGTCGCCGATCGTCGCCGACCCGGGGCAGTCGCGGCCGTTTCCCGGCATGGTGGCCGCGCTGGGGCGCCTCGCCGAGCTGATCGGCTCGGTCTCGATCATCACCGGGCGCCCGGTGGAGGCGGTCCTGCGCCTCGGGGACCTCGGCGACCTGGCCGCGCTGGAGCACTTCGCGATCTTCGGGCTCTACGGGATGCAGCGCTGGGACTGGGAGAGCCGCTCGGTGGTGTCCGAGCCGGTGCCGCCCGGGGTGGCGGCGGCCCGCGCCGAGCTGCCGGCGCTGCTGGACCGGCCGCACCTGCGCGGCGTGGCCGTCGAGGACAAGGCGATGTCGGTGGCGGTGCACACCCGCCGGGCCGACGAGCCGCAGGCGGCGCTCGAGGCGCTGCGCGAGCCGCTGCGGGAGCTGGCCGGCCGGCACGGGCTCGCGCTGGAGCCGGGCCGGATGGTGCTGGAGCTGCGCCCGCCCGGCGTGGACAAGGGCCACGCGCTGGAGGCGATCGTCGGGCGGCACCGCGCCCGTTCGGTGGCCTACTTCGGCGACGACCTCGGCGACCTGGCCGCCTTCGACGCCGTCGAGCGGCTGCGGGAGGCGGGCGTGGCCGGGCTGAAGGTGTGCAGCGGGTCGGACGAGGTGCCGCAGCTGGCGGCCCGCGCCGATCTCATCGTCGACGGGCCGCCTGGCGTGCTCGAGTTTCTCGAGGGCCTCAACGAGCGCCTGAAATAACCTCGGCGAGCGCGGTGAGCTTCTCCTCGACGAAGGTCTCGTCGGCGTCCAGCGCGGCGGCGACCGCGTCGGGGTCCGGCTCGAAGCCGGCGGCCTCGGCCCACGCGACGAGCGCGGCGACGGCCTCGGCACCGTCGAGCAGCTCCTCGTCCTCCGGGGGGCCGTAGTCCTCCAGCAGCTGCGGGTTGACGGCGACCTGCCGGGCCTCGCCGGGGCCGGTGGCGGCGGCGAGGATGGCGCAGTCGCTGTCCAGCACAAACGCGGCCAGCGCCGGTGCGCCGGTCCGCTCGGCGATCGACCGGGCGAGCCGCCCCGGGTCGCCCTTGCCCTCGGCCTGGAACAGCCGCCAGCCCCCGCCGAGGTCGTCGTCGCTGAGCACGGCGCCGATCGCGACGCCAAGGGCGGCCGGGTCCGGCGTGCGGGCCGCGGCAACGTATCCCCAGAATCCCATGCGCCGGATGATAACGATCAAGCCCCGGCCCCCCGTTGCCGGGGAGCCGGGGCTCAGGTTGGTGCGGGCAGGCGGCCAGCGCCGGTGCGGCATTGACTAGGTTTATTGCTTCTCAGGCAATCCCTCGGTTACCCCGATGTGGAATCGGAGGGGCTGTCGCCGGGCCTGACTCAGTCCCGCATGTCCTCTATTCAACCGCCGGCGAACCGTTGCGGTCAAAGCATTTACGCCGCGGTCGCGAACAACGACGCGTAGACGAGCCGGTCGCCGTCGGTCACGTACTGCCCGGCGACCGGGCCGCTGTCCACGGTGGACAGGCGCAGGCCGAGGTAGCGCTCCTCCTCGACCGGCTCCCCCGGCTGCCACGCGGCGCGCGCCAGCCACTCGGCGACCTCGTCGGCCACCCCGCGGCGGCGCGCCGCGAGCTCGGCCCGCAGCCCGTCGACGCTGGTCGCGCTCAGGGCGGCGCCCTCGCCGGGCTCGCCCGCCGAGAACCAGGCGGCCGGGCCGTAGGCGAAGCAGGCCAGGGCCGTCCAGACCTCGGCGAAGTACGCCGGGTCGGGCGCGATCTCCACCCCGGCGAGCGCGCCGCCGACGAAGAACAGCGCGCCCAGCTGCCCGTCGAGCGGCTCGAGGCGGCTCTGGAACTGGGTGAGCCCGGCCCGCTGCCGCGTGAGCACCTGCTCGAGGTGCCCGCGCGCCGGCAGGCCGTAGCGGCCGTTGAACGAGCCGATCGCCGACCACAGCTTGCTGTACTGCGCGACGCCCCGCTGGCGCAGCGCCGCCGCCCGCAGCTCCACCGGCAGGACGAAGAACCACTGGTCGTCCCGGCCGGCGAGGTAGCCGCCCTGCGATTCCTGCACGCAGCAGGCGTCGTCGAAGCGCAGCGTCTGCCCGGCGGCGATGAACGCCGAACGGCACAGGGCGTGGTTCTGCGCCGCGTCCTGGATGTAGCCGACGTGCAGCGGCACGATGGCGACACCGGACGAGGCCGGGTTGGTCAGCTCCACCTGGCCGTAGTGCACGACCCGGCTGAGCTTCAGCCCGCTGCGCGGCGGCACGATCCCCGGGTAGGCCGGGCCGAAGACCGGCACCATGGTGAGCGTGCCGGCCCGCTGCGGCGTGCCGAGGCGGAAGCCCGACGCGTCGACCGCGCGCGGGAGCATGGCGAGCTGGTTCATCGCAGCTGAACCTCCAATACGTCGAGTCGGCGCCGCAGCTCCCGGCCGATCCACCGGCCGGCCTCGGCACCGTCCACATGGGACAGCATCCACAGCACGAGCGCGGCGAGGTCCGCCGAGTGCCAGAAGGTGCGCAGCGGCAGCCCGTCGGCGGCGCGGCGCAGCGACAGGTCGTCGGCCCGGCCGAACGCGGCCTGGCAGAACACGACCGGCGCGCGCACCCCGGCGCCCGGCAGCGCGGCGGCCACCCGGGCCAGGTCGCCCGGGTACACGTTCTCGTAGCCGTCGGAGGCGACGGCCACGACGTCGGGCTCGTGCGCGACGGCGTCGAGCACCGCGCCGGCGAGGTCGGTGTGCCCGCCCGGCCGCCCGTCCGGCAGCCCGCCGGCCTGGACCACGACCAGCCGCTCGCACAGCCGGTCCAGGACCATCCGCAGCGCGGCGACCTGCGACATCACGGCCCACTCGCGGTTGCCGTAGCCGCGCATCGACGCGGAGGCGTCCACGACGAGCGCGATCCGCCCGCCGTAGCGCGGCATGCCGTCGGTGAGTGCGCGCGCGTAGCCGTCGGCGGCCGCCTCGAGCTCGGCGCTCGGCCCGCCGCGCAGGGCGTGCACGAGCGTCGCGGCGAGGTCGCCCCGGTTGGTGGCGGTCACCGTGCCGGGCCGCTCCCCCGCGAGGTCCAGGTCGAGCGTGGCCGGCGGCGGCGCGAGCACGGCCGTCCCCGCGGGCTCGTAGAGCGCGGCGACGCCACCGGCGGCGTACCGCCCGCGCGCGGTCGCCTTGCCCAGCGCGTGCTCGAAACAGTCCACGGCCATGCCGCGCCGAGCCCGGATCAGCTCCGCGGCGTGCGGGTGCTCGAACAGCACGGCCAGCGTGGTGCGCGTGACGTGCTTGTGGTTGGCCCGCCGCCGGCGCGCCGCGAGCAGCACGGTGAGCACGTCGGCGGGCGGCAGCCCGAGCGCGAGGACCCGGGTCACCCGGTTCAGGGTGTCCCGCGTGCCCGGCTCGATCCCCGCCCAGGAGGCGGTGAGCAGGCGCAGCAGGATCCGGGCGCGCTGCCCGGCCAGCGCGCCCGGCGCGAGCGCGGACAGCGCGTAGCCCTCGGGGTCGGCGCGGTGCGCCGCGACGTGCAGCTCCTCGTCGTCCCAGACGACGGCGCCGGCGCGCGGCACCCGCAGCACCCCGTCATGGTGCTGGAGGTGGTGCACGAAGGTGTTGGTCACCCCGATGACGTTAGGGACCAGAAAATCGGTGGAGCCAGCGGTTTTCGTTGTGTTGTCCTTTATGGACTCGGGTCCGTGCAACGCACGACCGTTGTTCCCACCAGACACCGCTTCGCTGCCACGTCCGTGGTGCCAGGAACAAACCTCAGCGGGGCAGCTGCTGCAGGATGATGCGCGCGATCGAGGCGACGAGCGCGCGATCCTCGGTGTGCGCGAAGGCCGGCGCGTCGCGGGTTCCCCGGCCGCACAGCGCCGCCGTGTAGCGGGGCGCGACGACGACCACCGCGCACTCCTCCGTCGCGGAGTCCACAGTGGACGGGCCGGGGGCGAAGTGGACGTTCGGGCCGACGGACGCCGGGTGCACGGGCGCGACCAGGCCGACGAACGCGGCCAGCTCCGACAGGCCGTGCAGCGACGGCAGCCACGAGCGCGCCGTGTCCGCGTCGGTGCACGAGGCGAGGACCACCGCGCCCGAGCCGGCCCGGCGCAGCACGTGCTCGAGGTGCGCGGCGAACGCCTCGGCGGTGCCGGTGCGCGCCTTGCCCCGCGCCGCGGCCGCCTCGAACGGCGTGCCGGCCGGCAGGTGCAGGCCGGGCCGCGACGGGCGCAGGACCGCGGCGGCACCGGCCTCGCCCGGCGCCATTCGCTCGATCGGGGCCGGGCCGCCGAACAGCAGCCCCTGCCCCCAGTGGGCGCCGAGCGCCCTGGCGTTGGCGAGGTCCTCGGCGGTCTCGATGCCCTCGGCGACGATGAGCGCGCCGGTCTGCTCCGCGACGGCGCTGACCGCCGCGGCCACCTCCACGGTCCGCGGCGCGTGCGGCGCCCGCAGCAGCTGCAGGTCGAGCTTCACGACCTCGGGCTCGAGCAGCGGCAGGAAGGCCAGCGACATCGGGTCGGCGCCGACGTCGTCGAGGGCGAGCCCGTGCCCGTGCGCCTGAATCGCCGCGGCGAGCTGCAGCAGCGCCGCCGGCCGGGACGACAGGGCGCGTTCGGTGTACTCCAGGACCATCCGGAACGGCGGCCCGTCGGTCATGAGCTCCAGCAGCCGCGCCGACAGCGGCTGGTCGACGACGGCCGGCTCCGCGTTGACGAACACGAGCGGCGGCGGCACCGGCGCGCCCCGCGCCACTTCGAGGGCCCGTTCGGCGCACAGCGTGTCGAGCTCCGCGAGGCGCCCGGCCGCGACGGCGGCCGCGAACAGCGCCCGCGGGCGCTGCACGGCGCTGCCGGCGGGCCCGCGCGCGAGCGCCTCCACGCCGACGGGCCGCAGCGAGTGCAGCTCGACGATCGGCTGGAACAGCGGCTCGACGGCCCGCTCGGCGAGCACCCGTTCGATGGCCCAGGCTCCCCCGGCCGTGTGGGCCGTGATGTCCTCGGTGGTCTCGTCGTCGAAGGCGGCCGGGGCGATCGTGGCGGCGCGGCGCGATCGTGGCGCCAGGGTGCGGCCGACCCAGGAGACGCGGGAGCGGAACGACGAGGGCCGCAGCGGCGCCGGTACCGGCACGGACACGGAGGGTGACATCGCGGTGGCTGGGAGCGGAATGTTGGGCCGGTCCTGGGCCTGCATGCCAACCTCCCGGCTCGACACCGCCGTGTGCCCCGCTCACCGAGACCCTAGACCCTGACCCGCCCGGCAAACCAGCCGAGCAGGTCAGGGCCCTGTATCCGGAGATCGGGGGCGGTGGATCAGGCGGTGGCCGCGATCACCTCGACCGACTGGGTGTCGGCGCTGATCGCCGAGTCCGAGTACCGGCAGTCGCGCAGCTTCTTCTGGGAGTACAGCTGCGTCTGGTCGGTGTAGTGCGACGAGGCGCTGTCGCCGGACTCGCTGAAGGTGAGGATGCACTTGGCCGACGGCCCGCTCGACGTGTACGCCAGGGTCAGCAGGAAGCTGGTCCCGTAGTTCACGACGTAGCCCTTGTCGGTGAGGTCGCTGCCGGCGACGAAGGTGCCCGGGTCCATGAACGGCTCCAGGGACGAGCCCGGCAGGGGCTGGTACTGCGCCATGTTCGCGATGCCGATGTTCTCCGTCGAGCCGGGCACCGGGATCTTCTGGCCGTTCTTCACGGTGTACTGCACCTGGGACATCGGCACGTTGAGCGCGAGGCCGACGGCCCGCATCCGCAGGATGGCCCGGGCCAGCCCGGCCAGCAGCTCGTCCGGCGACGAGGGCCCGCCGCGCGGGGTGCGGGTCGGGTCGGCGGGGTTGAACGGCGTGCCGAACAGGGCACCGGCGTCGTCCAGCGCGCCCGGGTTGTTCGCCACGACGGCGCCGACGGTCTCCCGCCACAGCACCGCGCCGCGGCTGGCGAGCTCGAACTGCTTGTCCCAGTTGGCAAGCACGGTGCAGCCGGGGCTGACGTCGACGCTCGCGCCGTCCACGACCACGGGCCTGCTGCCGCGGGCCCGGCAGGCGGTGACGGTGTAGGCGGCCAGCTGCGCGGCGGTGTACGTGTCGCCGGACAGAATCGTGGTGCCCAGGCCGGCGAGGTCGAACTTCGCGGCGCTGTTGATGAGCTTCACGTTCTGCCGGGTGCGCACCGTCAGCGGCGTGCCCTCCGGGCCCTGCAGCGGCGTGAAGCCGGTCAGGAACTGGTTGGCGTTGGGCACCCAGTGGCTGTCGTTGGAGTTGAACACGTAGTCGCGGCGCTGCAGCTGCGGCTGTTGCGCGAACGGCACGAGGCCGGGCGAGCGGGCGCCGGGCGCGACGACCCAGGCGTTGGCGCTGTTGCTGCCGTCGAGCAGGCCGAGGGGGTTGCTCGACCACTCGGCGAGCGAGGCCGGCGAGAGGTTGGGCGTCGGCGAGGAGTCGACGTAGAAGGCGTTGCCGGAGGAGTCGGTCGCGATCGTGTTGACCCACGGGATGCCCTGGTCGCGCGAGATCGAGGCGCGCAGCCCGTTGACGTCGGTGGCGCGGGCCATGTTCCACCAGACCCGGGTCAGCCGGTCGTTGTCGATGTTGGCGTCGCGGTAGCTGATCGCGGTCTGCCCGTTCCAGCCCAGCGACGGGTCGATGGCCGAGAGGTCCAGGACCGGGCCGTAGCGCGTCGACCACATGGTGCGGGTGAGGCTCTGCAGCGAGCCGTTGGGCTGCTTGACCTTGACGGTGACCGACTTGCCGGTCATCGCCTCGGACTGTCCGTCGACGATGTACTTCGTCGGCGACGACGGGTCGAGCGTCATCAGGTAGAACGTGTAGCGCGAGCCGGCGGCGATCGTGTGCGTCCACGCGACCTTGTCGGTGAAGCCGATCTGCACGCCGGGCAGGCCGCCCAGGCTCGCGCCGTAGACGTTGACGTTGCCGGCGACCGTCAGCTGCGACTCCCAGAAGCGCAGCTCGCCCTCCCACGGGAAGTGCGGGTTGCCGATGAGCATGCCCTTGCCGCTCTGCGACTTGTCGGCGCCCAGGGCCCAGCCGTTGCTGGACAGCGACTTGCTCTGGCCGGTCAGCTGCTCCACGCCGTCGCGGGTGAGCGCCGGCGAGATCGGCAGCGCCGCGGCCGCGCTCGGCGGCGTGGCCGCGGCGATCGGGGCGAGCAGCGCGCCGCCGCTGGCGAGTAGGGCGATGTCGCGCTCGTAGGCCAGCAGGTCCACATTGGTGATCGGCGCGATCCACGGCTGCCCGGCGCACCAGCCGGGCACGCGCGCGGCGCCCCGGGTGGCCAGGAAGGCGTTGTAGCCGCGCACGTAGCCGTTGACGATCTGCAGCTCCTCGGGCTGCAGCTGCGCGAGCTGGGTGCGGGCGCGGTCGTAGAGGCCGAGGGAGCCGTAGGCGAAGTCGGTGGCGAGGTTGGCGCCGTCCGGTCCGGGGCCGAACCAGCGGGAGCGCTCGCCGCGCACCTTGACGATCTGGTCGGCGAGGTCGCAGAAGCGGTCCTCGGCGTAGGCCCATGCCTGGCCGAAGGCGACGCTGCCGATGCTGTTGGCGCTGATGTGCGGCACGCCGTAGGAGGTGCGTTTGATGACGGCGGCGTACCCGCCGGAGGCGACCGCATCGGCGGCCGCGGCGGCCGGATCGGCCGTGGCGACGACGACGGCGGGGGCTAAGAGCGCGGCGGCGGCGAGCGCGTTGACGACCCGGCGGGTTCGGGACACGGTTCCTCCGACAAAGTACACGGGAGCTTCGCGGAAACTGAACGCATCAACCACAGTACGCAGCGTTATCACTGGTTTCAATGGCCACACCAGTCACACAACGCACAGCAGGCACATCGAAGCCGTTGAATCTTGAGGCATATACTGTGGTATACGCACCGGTGCCGTCGAGGTATACCTGGTCGCCGGTGCGCAGGTCCGCCGACAGCTCGACGTCGAACATGATCGTGTCCTGGCTGTCGCACGTCGGCCCGGTGAGGTGGAACCGGTCGCGCCGCGCGCTGCCCCGCGAGTCGGAGGCGGGAAACCGCAGCTGGTTGCCGGTTTCGAGGCTCTCCATGAGCCCGTTGAAGGCGCCCACGTCCAGGTGCGCCCAGCGCCGCCCGCCCCGCACGGCGGTGCCGATCACGTTCGCGCGGAGCCGGCCGGCCTCCGCTACGAGGGCGCGGCCGGGCTCGCAGACGGCGGCGACGGGATAGGGCAGCTGCGCAAGGCCGGCGCCGATCGTCGCCCAATAGTCGGTCATCGGCGGCGTCCTGCCGGCGTACCGTGCCGGAAATCCGCCGCCGAGGTTCACCATGTGCAAGAAGACATTTTCGGCGGCCAATTTGTTCATGACGTACGCGACGGCGCGCAGCGGTGCCCGCCAGGCATGCGGCAGGAGCATCTGCGAGCCGACGTGGAAGGCCGCGCCGTAGGGGCGCAGGCCGCGCTCGCGGGCGGCGAGCATGAGCGTCACCGCGGCGTCGACGTCGACGCCGAACTTGCCCTCGCTCGGCACGCCGCTGCGGATCTGGTGCGCGGCCAGCCGCACGAGCACCGCCGCGCCGGGCGCCGCCGCGGCGAGCTTGTCCAGCTCGTCCTCGGAGTCGAACGCGAAGCGCCACACCCCGGCCGCGTGCTGGCGGGCGATGTGCGCGATCGGCTTGACCGGGTTGCTCGACAGCACCTGCGCCGGATCGGCGCCGATCGCCAGCAGCGCGTCGAGCTCGGTCGCCGATGCGATCTCGAAGCGGCACCCGAGCGCGTGCAGCAGCGCCAGGATCTCCGGGTGCGGATTCGATTTCATGGCGAAGTGCACATTGACACCTGGCAAACCGGCGGTGAGCGTCCGGAATGCGGCGGCGACCCGGTCGAGGTCAATGACGAGTTCGGGGGCTGGCGGTGGGCCGTCGTGGCGGTCCATGGACCCTCCGGAGATCGCAAATGGCGACGGAATGAAGTCACCATATTGCACTCGGTGACACTTGGACTACTCTCAATACACAATCGATCGAAGACAGTTGATCGACTGCCACCCCCGGAACACGTGCCTGGCCGACGGCGATCGGAGTGCTGGACATGAACGTCAAGATTGTCGATCAAGTGCAGGGCGAACTACGCGAAGCGGCGTGGACGCTCTACTCGGAGGCATTCGCCGATCTCAACGCGCTGGCCGTCCAGCGCCATCTCATGTACCGCCACGAGTTCGACGACGTCATGGGCGACGCGCGGATCGCGAAGTACCTCTGCCTCGACACCGACGACACGGTCCGGGGGCTCTCGATCTACACCAACGAGCTCGACGCGGTGCCGCTCATCTCACCGGCGTACTTCGAGCGGCGCTGGCCCGCGCACTACGCCGAGGGCCGGATCTGGTACTGCGGCTTCGTGGCGACCCAGGCGGACTCCCGGGCCGCCACGGCGTTCGGCGAGCTCGTGACGCAGATGTACCTCACCGCGGCGGCGCAGAACGGCCTGATCGCGCTGGACTTCTGCAACCGCACCGACGAGGTGCGGCACATGGCCCGCGTCGTGCGCCTGATGCTGCACCGCCTCTCCGGCGACGTGAAGGCCCAGCGCATCGACGAGCAGCAGTACTGGCTCTACGAGTTCCCAACCGCTGCCTAGTTCCCCTCCTGTAGCAGCGTTTCCCTCCTACAGCAGCGGATCCCGCCACATCGGCCACACCGGCGGGCCGTCGGGCAGCAGCACCGGCGCCCGGCTCGTGTACCCGTGGCGCAGGTACAGCTCGCGGTTGCGCGGGTCGTTGGCCTCCAGGTACGCCGGGAGGGCCGCACGGTCCAGCCTTGCGTGGTGCCGGGCCAGCAGCGAGCTGCCGATGCCGAGGTTCTGCCGGTCGGGCCGCACCGCGACGAACGCCAGGTAGTGGTGCGGCACGAGCGGGTGCTCGGCCTCCAGAGCCGCGTCGAGCACGCAGATGCGGTCGAAGGCCGGGCCGGTGACCTCCTTGAGCCGGGCGTCGTAGTCCACCGGCGGCGGCAGCGCCCGGGTGAGCGGGAACCACAGCGCCACCCCGGAGAGCTTGCCGTCGATCGGGTCGACGCTGGCGTACACCTCGCCGCAGCGCACCGCGTGCTCGGCGAAGATCTCGAAGTACGCCGGGCTCGACTCGCGGCGCAGCGCCGCGTCGGGCATCAGCCAGCGCGCGACGGCGCCGTCGCTCATCGCCGCGACCAGCACCTCGGTGATCTCCTCGGTGCCGACCGGATCGATGTCGCGGACGACCACGTCCTGAATGGCGTGCGTCATGAGCATCCTCTCCCGAGAACGGATGCGGCTAGGCCGCGTGGTGCGCGACGTCGGCGGTGACCCGGTGCGGGCGCGCGGGACGGCCGAAGACGCCCTCCGGCACCACGAACCCCTCCGTGCCGCGGCCGATGCCGGCGTAGGCGTCGGGCCGGGCGCCGCGCATGATCGCGGCCCAGCCGACGCCGAAGGTCGCGCAGACCGCGTAGGCGGTCGGGAAGACCCAGTTGAACGGCGAGTCCGCCTTGACCTGCAGCAGCTGGCCCAGGCCGATGACGGTCGCCGCGAGCACGACGCTGAGCAGCAGGAACGCCAGCATCGGGGCGATGCGGGCGCGCCAGACGTTCTCCCGCCGGCGGTTGCGCAGGAAGAAGCCGACCACCGCCGCCGACGTGGCCCACATCAGGATGAGCACGCCGAGGCCGCCGACCACCGTCATCCACGCGAACAGGTGCACGAGCGGGTCGGTGCCCGTCACGAAGTACAGGATGAGCACGCCCAGCGCGAGGACGCTCTGGGTGAGCGAGCCCGCGATCGGTGCACCGGTGCGCGGGTGCGCGACGCCGAAGATCCGCGGCAGCACACGCTCGCGGCCGAGCGCGAACTGGTAGCGGGTCACCGACGTGTGAAACGCCAGCATCGCGGCGAACACGCTGGTCAGGAAGAGGATGTACCCGATGTTGACCAGCGCCTCGGGCACGTACGCCGCCACGAGGTTGAACACCAGGTCGGTCTGGTCGGCCTTGGCCCGCCCGACGATGTCGCCGGCGTTGACCGACATCGCCCACGCCGAGACCCCGCACAGCAGGCCGGGCAGGAACACGGCCCAGTGCGTGGCGCGGCCGATGGTCTTCTTCGGGTCCTTCGCCTCCTCGGAGAGCACGACGGTGGCCTCGAAGCCGACGAACCCCGCGATCGCCAGCACCAGCATCGCCACCACCTCAGGCGTGGCCAGCTGCTGCGGGTTGAGCGGGCCGAAGTCGACCCGGCCGCCGTGCGGGTGGGCGAGCATGACGAAGTCGTAGACGAGCACGATCGCGATCTCGACGGTGAGCAGGACCGCGAGCACCTTGCCGCTGAGGTCCACCCACAGCACGCCGAGGATCGCCACGAGGAACCAGCCGACGAGCGCGCACACGAACCAGCTGACCTTCACCCCGCTGGCCGCGAGGATGCCCTTCGCCACGACCCCGAACAGCCCGAGCAGGCCGATCTGCATCGCGGCGTAGGCGGGCAGCGCGATGAACGCCGCCGCCACGCCGATCATGCGGCCCAGCCCGTGGCTGATGTAGCTGTAGAACGCGCCGGAGTTGACGATGTGCCGGCTCATGGCCACGAAGCCGACGGTGAACAGGGACAGGATGAGGGCGGCCACGAAGTACACCAGGGGAACAGCGGTGTTGCCGACGACGGCGTAGATCGTCGATATCGCGCCCAGGATCACCGTCAGCGGTGCGGCCCCGGCGACGCCGAAGAACACCACGGACGGCACGCCGAGGCGGTTGCTGGCCAGCCCCCGCGTGACGATGTCGGGCCCGGTCAGGGTGGTACGCGCCATGTTCTCGTCTCTCCTTGAGGCGGGGCTCAGCGGCGGCCGGCGGCCAGGGCGGAGCCCACGGCGGCCTCGGTGTACTGCACGAGCTGGACGAGGTCGTCGGGGAGGGAGCTCATGATCCCGGGCATGTTCTGCATGCAGTCGCGCTGCTGCTGCGGGCTGAAGAAGACGTAGCGGGTCAGGCCGGTGGCCACGACCAGTGCCACGAGCACGCGGTCGGAGAGGTTCATCGACCGGCGCCGTCCGAGCGCCTCGGCGAGCCGGATCGACTCCCAGGCGGCGGCGTTGCGCTGGTCGGGGCTGACGGGCATGTAGAGGGTCTGCGCGCTGAGCAGCTTGCGCCGCGTCACCGGCTCCACCACGCCGGCCCGCAGCAGCCGCTCGCCGACCTGGTCCGCCGCGTCCTGCGACAGATAGGCGAGCCAGGTGCGGATCTCCTTGTGCTGGGGCTGTGCGACGAGCAGGTCGAGCAGGGTATGGGCGAGGGAGTCGCCGGGCGGTTCGTGGCTGACAACGTAGAGATCGCCGGTCATCGCACGCAGCCGGCCGAAGAGCATGAGCTCGCCCAGCAGGCCCGCCGCGAGACCGAGGCCGGTCGCTCTCGGGTGCAGCCGGGAACGGCCCGTCCGGTCGTCGTGCGCAATGAGGTAGTAGCTGTTGGCAAGCACCGCAATCACGCTCCTCGGCACTGGGCAAAAGGAGATCATGAATGAATGGGGGTTCATCCTCGACGTCCCAAGCATCATGTACCAAGCACTGCGCGTAGTGCAACGAGTACTAGACTCGGAGTATCGGACAACGTCGAAGTTGGATAGCGACTAGGGTCATCGACGTGCAGATGGACACCACCAGAACGCCCGAGGAGGTAACGGTGGCTGTCGACGAGGGGCCAACATTGCGCCGCCGTCGGCTGGCCGCCGAGCTGAAGAAGTGCCGCGAGGACGCGGGCTACACCCAGGAGCAGGTCTCCCGGCACTTCGAATGGCACTCGGCAAAGGTCACCCGCATCGAGAACGCGCGGGTCCCGGTGACCCCGCGGGACGTCAACGACCTGCTCACGCTGTACCGCGTAGGCGACAGCGACTACCGCGACGCCCTGATGACCCTGGCCCGGCTGGCCCGCCAGCGCGGCTGGTGGACCGACTACAAGGACGTCATGCGCCCGGGGAACTTCGTCGGCATGGAGGCCGACGCGTCCTCGGCCAAGGTCTGGGAGCCCATCGTGCTACCCGGCCTGCTGCAGAGCGAGGACTACATGCGCGCGCTCATCGGCAGCGGCCGCAGCCACGACCCGCAGGCGGCCAACGACCGCCGCGTCGAGCTGCGAAAGACCAGGCAGAAACGCCTGTCGGGCCCGTCGCCGCTCGAGCTGTGGGCTATCGTCGACGAGTCGGTCGTCCGCCGCCACGTCGGCGGCCCGCAGGTCATGGCCGGCCAGTGGCGCCGGCTCATCGAGGTCGCCCAGCTGCCCAACGTCACGCTGCAGGTGCTGCCGTTCGACGCGGGCGAGCATGCGTTCCTCGGCGGTTCCGTCGCACTGCTGGAGTTCCCGGACGTCGCCCACCTGGATGTCGTGTATCTCGAAGGGCTTGCCGGGGACTACTACGAGGAGCAGCCTGCAGAGGTCAAGCGTTACCGGCTCGAGTTCGAACGCCTCAGCACGAGAGCACTCACGCCGGAGGAGTCGACCGGCATGATCCAGAGCCTGCTCGACGCCCTCTGACCGCTGGGGAGTCCGCCAGGAAGGGAGGTGTGCTATGCATGACCACGAATTTTCAACATGCAGCCTGGCGTAAGAGCAGCCGGAGCAACGGCAATGGCGGCGCGAATTGCGTAGAGGTCGCGACCGTCGACACAGGAATCGGCGTGCGCGACAGCAAGGATCCTCACGGGCCAATTCTGCAATTTACGCCCATGGATTGGGAATCGTTTGTGGACGGCGCGAAGCGGGGCCGCTTCGAGCCCGCCCACGAAACGATGTGACGAAGCAACGGCGGTGCTGCCGACACCGTCATTGCAACCCGCAACGGCACCTCATCGTGCCACGTGCTCAAACCGATGACGCTTGATCGCGCGTAGCGGAGGGCCGATGCGTCCAGCATCGGTCCTTCGCAATAGGACGCATCGATGTTATTGCGTATCTTGACGCAAGCACAGCACGCCGTTTCGCAGCATCTGCAATTTCGGTGCTGTGTCATTGGCTCGCTGCGCTCGCGGCGGGGGAGCTCCGCTCCACCCGCACCCCCTCAAGACCTGCGGCGCCGCAGCCATCCGATGGCAGGTGCACTACGAGCGCGCCCGCGCGATCGGCTCGACGCGCCCATCGCCGTGGCTTCGGCGGCCCCTTCCATGAGCGGCATCGGCCTTCGCATCGTCGGCCCTGCTGGGCGCGCCTGTGCATGACGTGCGCATCGCGAGGGCGTGCGGTGGTTGGAGGTGAGATCAGCATACCGCACCGAGCGGCTCTGATCGATCGGTCGAAAAGGCCTGTTGACCTGCGGTTTCTTCGGCATAAGCTCGCGGCTCACGACGAGTCGGAGGTATCCGTTGGTCGATCCCGGCATGGTGACGTGGGCCCGCGTGGTCCTGCTGCAGCACTACCCTCGCCCTTACGAGCGCGTCCAGGCGTACCGGATCCTGGCCGCCGAGAACCCCTGGGCGTATGGGCCGCGGCTGGCCGAGGCGCTGGCCCGCTTCGTGGACGACTTCTCCCCCGCCGCACCCCCCGAGGCCTGCGAGCGCCTGCTGACCGAGGCCGCGACGGCGCTGCGCGACTGGGCCGCGCTGCGGGTGGCCCGGGGCGCCTTCTCCCCCGCCGAGCTGCGGTCCGATCTCCGCATCAACCCGTACGCCCTGCGCCCCTGGCCCCTGCTGGCCGCGTCCATCGCGCTGGCGGCCGCCGGCCGTAGCGACGCCGCCCTGTCCGTGACCGACGAGTACGTGCACGCCGCCCGCCGGCAGGACTTCGCGAGCGTGAAGGCGCAGCTGGCGGTCATCCTGTACCACCGGGCGGCGCTGCTGGAGGCCCGCTCCCGCACCCCCGAGGCGCTCCGCCTGCGCGCGGAGGCGGACGAGGCCGCCGCGGCGGGCGCGACCGCGGTGGGCAGCTGGCGCAGCCACCGGATCGCCGAACTCCTCCTCGCCTCCGCCCCACCACCGCGGACCTCCGGCCGCCGCTCGCTGACGCCCCCGGGCGCCGCCCCGTCGCGAACCCCGATGCCCCTGCGCTGACCACACAGCGCCCGAACCCCTGCATGTCCGAGCCGACGACCCCGGGCGCCGCCCCGTCACGAGCCCCGATGCCCCTGCGCTGACCACGCACAGCGCCCGATCCCCCGCGTGTCCGATAAGTCCGGCCTCCTCCGGAGGCCGGACTTATCGCCTTTATCCGCATAAGACGGCATCCTCCGCCGGAGCGGATTCGCCCCCGATCGTGCGGGAAAGCGTGTCCGTGCAGTGGAAGCACCGACCGGCACGTTGCGGTACGCCGAAAGGATGCGCGGCGGCGTGAACGACGGCGACGGCCTGCAGCTCGAGGGGCTGCGCCGGCGCAACGCCGGCGCCGTCCTGCGCGCCGTCCGCACCCGCGGGCCCCTGGCGCGTTCCGAGATCGCGCTCGCCGTCGGCCTGAGCCCCACGGCGGTCACGAAGATCACCGCCGAGCTGCTCCGGGCCGGGTTCATCGCCGAGGTACACGAGCCCGCGCCCGCCGCCCGCGAGCCCGGCCGCCCGCGCGTGCCGGTCGAGCTGGACCGCACCCGGCACCGCTTCGTCGGCGTGCACATCGGCCCGCGGCGCATCACCGCCGGCCTGGTCGACCTCGCCGGCGAGGTCGTCGCGCTGCGCGCCCGCGCGCACGGCGCCGCGACCCGCCCCGGTCCGGTGGCCGCCCGCGCCCGCCGCCTCGTCGACGAGGTGCTGGCCCACGACGGCGCCGGCCCCGGCCGGATTCTCGGCTACGGCGCCTGCGTCGGCGGCTGGGTGGTGCCCGAGACCGGCGTGGTCCGCGAGTTCCCCGGCCTGGGCTGGCGCGACGTGGCCCTGCGCGACGGGCTGCGGGTCGACGGACTGCCGGAACCGGCCGTCGACTCGACCGTGCGCTCCCTCGCCCTCGCCGAGGCCCGCGGCGGCGCGGCGCAGGGCGTCGACGACGTCCTGTACGTCCTCGTCGGCGACGCCATCGGCTGTGCACACGTGCTGCACGGCCGGATCGCCCGCGGACGCCGGTCCGCCGCCGGCACCATCGACCACCTCATCGGGACAGCCCGGCCCGATCGCCTGAGGTCGGTGGCCGGCGACGCCGCGGTCATCGCCGCCGCTCAGGAACACCACCTCGTGCCCGGCGGCGCGCACATCGAGGACCTCGTCGCCGTGGCCCGCGGCGACACGCCGCACGCCGGCGCGGCCGACCGGCTACTGGCCGAGCGGGCCCGCGGCATCGGCGCCGCGATCGGCGTCCTGCTCGACCTTTTCGACCCGGACGTGGTCGTCGTCGGCGGCAGCGTGCTGCTCGCGCCGGAGCACTTCGACGGCCTCGTCGCCGCCGCGCGCGAGCGCACCGCGCTGCCGCACGACGGGACCCCGGTGCTGCCGGCCGCCCTCGCCGGGCCGGTGTCGCTGGTCCGCGGCGCGGCGGCCCCCGTGCTCGACGCCTGCTACGCCGACCCCCTCGCCGCCGTCGCCGGCCGCCTCCCATGATCGCGGCGCACGGCCAGGACAATGCAGCGGCGCCCGGTATATAGGCCCGGGCCTGGCGTCGACAACCGTCCATCGATCCGTGAGACTTCCTCGCGTGGAGTCGCAGATCGCCTTCGCCGGCGCCCGCTCCGGCACCGGCCCGGCCACCTGGGGACAGAGCGCGATCTGGGACGTGGTGCGCCGGCTCGGGGACGATGCTGCGCGGTACAACGTCGCCGGCGGCCTGCCGCTGGACCCGCCGCTGCCGATGGACCGCCTCGGCGACGCGATCCGGGCGCTGCTGCGCCACCACGACTCGCTGCACACCACGCTGCGCTTCGACGGCGACCGGCTCGAGCAGGTCGCGCACACGGCCGGCGCGATCGACGTGCACACCCGGGCGTCCGAGCCCGGCGACGTCGTCGAGACCGCGTACGCCTTCTACCACGAGCTGGCGGCGATCCCGTTCGACGCCGAACGGCAGCTGCCGCTGCGGGTCGGTGCGGTGCTCGCCGGCGGCCGCGCGGCCTACGTGATCCTGTCGGTGTCGCACACCGCCTCCGACGGCTGGGGGCTGCGCAACCTGCTCGCTGACTGCGCCGCGCTGTGCGCGGGCCGGGAGCCGGGCGACGAGCAGCGGCAGCAGCCGCTCGAGGAGGCGGCGTACCAGGTCTCGGAGCGGGGCCGCCGCGCCGACGCCGCCGCCCGCCGGTCCTGGCGCGAGAAGCTCGAGCGCGGCCCCGCCAGCCAGTTCCCGGACCGGGCCGGCCGGCCGGCCGCCGACGCCTTCCCCAACGCCGTGCTCAACTCGCCCGCCCTCGCCCTGGCGCTCGACCGGGTCGCCGCGGGCCTCGCGGTCAACCAGCACGCGGTGCTGCTCGCCGCGGCGGCGGCCGCCGCGGCCCGGCTCGGCGGCGCGCCCGACGCCGTCTTCCAGATCGTGGTGAACAACCGCTTCCGGCCCGGCATGGCGGGCGCGGTCAACACCATCGCCCAGGAGGGCCTGCTGCACCTGCCCGGCACCGGCGGCGACTTCGCCGGGCTGGTCCGGCGCAGCTTCGGCGCCGCCCTGTCCGCCCAGCGCCACGCGTACTACGACAAGCTCGCCCTGGACCGCGACATCGCCGCCCTGCAGGCCGCCTGCGACCACTCGTGCTTCGTCAACGACACCCGCGGGCTGATGCCGATCCTCGGCTACGCCGGCCCGGAGCCGGAGCCGCTGGACCACGCCCGGTCCCGCACCACGCTGACCTGGCCGCTGGAGCACGCGCCGCGGCGCAACACCACGTTCGCCCTCGACGCGCAGGACGCCCCCGGCAGCCTCGAGCTCGCGATGACCGCCGACGCCGCCGTCCTGCCCCGCCCCGACATGGAGCGCTTCCTGCTCGGCATCGAGGACCTCGTCGTCACCCAGGCCCTCCAACTCGAATAGAAAATTCTGCAACCGGGACCGATGAGTCCCGCGGGAGGGCGGCGTTACACCTCGCGTCCACGGCACACGGCCGGGAACGACACGAGGAGCCACAGCAGTGAACGTCATCATCTACGGCGCGGCGGGCGACATCGGCACGGCGGTTGCGGAGGAGTTCGCCCGGCGGGGCGCGACCGTGCACCTGACCGGCCGCACCGCGGCGACGCTCGAGGCGCTGGCCGCGCGCATCCGCGAGCAGGGCGGCAAGGCCGAGGCCGCGGTCGTCGACGCCTACGACGAGGCGGCGGTCGAGGAGCACGCCGAGAGCGTCGGGCGCATCGATGTGTCGCTCAACCTGGTGCCGCGCGGCGACGTGCAGGGCATCCCGCTGATCGACATGAGCGTCGCCGAGCTGTCCCGCGCGGTCACCAACGGGATCACCACCAACTTCATCACCGCCCGGGCCGCCGCGCAGCGCATGGTCACCCAGGGCGAGGGGGTCATCCTCGCGCTGGACAGCGGCTCGGCGCACGGCAGCCCGATGATGGGCAGCACCGGCCCGGCGGACGCGGCCATCGACACGCTCGTGCGCAACCTCGCCATGGAGATCGGGCCGCGCGGCGTGCGGGTCATGGGCATCTGGGTGGCCGGCATCCTGGAGACCCTGACGCTGCCGAAGCTGCAGGCGGTCAACGCGGCCATCGACGAGGGCACGCTCGCCGGCATCCACGCCGGCCTCGACGCGGCCCGGATGCTGCGCCGCTCCCCGAGCCTGGCCGAGATCGCCGAGACGATCGCGTTCCTGGCCTCGCCGGCCGCCCGCGGCATCACCGGCACCTGGTTCAACGTCACCGGCATGTTCACGAGCTGACCGCGGCGGCCCCTCAGCGATGGGCCGAGGCCGCGACCGCCGGGCTCATCGCGGAGGCGACGTAGTAGCGCAGCCAGTTGTCCAGCAGCATCCGCATCCTTGCCCGGATCTCGAGGTCGGCCCAGTCCAGCTCCTCGAGGAACGCCGCGTAGTCGGCCTCGGACGGGCCGAGGTGCCCCTCGGCGACGAGCTGCGGGCGGCGGACCCGGGCCAGGGCGGCGGCGATGCCCGAGGTCAGCTCCGGGTGGACCTGCAGCGTGCGGGCGGTCGGGCCGATGGCGAGGGACTCGTTGCGGTACACCTCGCCGTAGGCCAGCTCCGTCACCGGCCCCAGCGGCGAGGACGCCGGCACGTCGTACACCGCGTCGACGTGCGAGGTGAAGACGTCGAAGCTGTCGGGCAGGCCGTGGAAGAGCGGGTCGCGCCGCCCGGCCGGGGTGAGCGTCAGCTGCTCGATGCCGAAGCGCCGCCCCCGGTGCCCGACCTTGCACACCGCGCTGGCGGTCTCCGCCTTCGCCTGGTGCGACCAGCAGATGTGCAGCTCGGGCACGCCGAGGCGCTGCGCCTCGCTGAGGTACTCCTTCACCCGCCGGATCCACGGCAGCTCCTCGTAGGAGGAGTGGCCGGACCCGCCGCCGATGATCCCGTGCGCCTCGATCGTGGCCGGCAGCGGCTCGCCGTCGGCGACGTGCACGACCTGGATCTGGTCCGGGTCGAGGCGGGTGACCTCGGCGATCCAGTCCCGGTACGGCGTCAGCCCCATGTCCCGGATCGGGTCCTGCTCCTGCATGTTGAGGAACAGCAGCCGGCAGCGCTGGCGCACGTGCAGGGGACGCCGCAGCCCGCCCGGCTCGGCGTCCCGATGGTCGATGGTCGCTGCCAACGGTGGACGGGCGGTCATGCTGCGCAACGCTCCTGGGACGGGCGGACACGGACCGGCCGATTGTGCGCCCTTCTCCCGGTCCGGGTCGCCTGATCCCACAAATGCCCGATAACGGATCAGCGTATATTTGCCGCATCCAGGGCGGCCTGCAGGGACTGGCGGTAGCCGTCGCTGGTCACGGTCGCGCCGGAGACGCTGTCGATGTCCGCGCTCTGTGCCTGCAGCACCTCGGTGCGCAGCTGCGGCAGCGCGTAGGCGTTGATCTCCTGGTCGCGCCGGTTGCTCTTCGGGTAGGTGACCGCGGTCACATCGGTGATCTTCCCGCCGTCGACGGTGATCCGCACCTGCACCGGTCCCCAGCGGGTCTGCGCGACCGAGCCGTCGTAGGTCTTGCCGGAACCGGAACCGGAGCCGGAGCCCGACCCGGCGGCCGGCGGCGCCGTTGCCGCGGTCGTCGTCGACGCGCCGCCGCCCGGGCCCATGGTGCTGGTGCGGTACCCGAACAGCAGCACCAGCGCCGCCGTCGTCGAGGCCAGCCAGAGCACGATCCGTCGCATCAGGGAGTCCTCCGGGTCACCAGGCGAAGCGTTCGGTGTGCAGGCGACCGGGGGCGACGCCGGCGGCGCGGGCCTCCCGCAGTACCGCATCCGTCCACCCCTCGGGACCGCAGGCGTAGACGTGATGCCCGGCCACGCCCGGCACGACCGCCGCCAGGGTGACTCCGGCCAGGTCGCGGGGCAGCCACGAGTCCCCGGCGCGGCGGCCGAGCAGGGTCACCACGCGCACCCCGCGGTGGCGGGCCAGCCAGGCCAGCTCGTCGCGGAAGGCGAGGTCGGCCTCGGTGCGGGCGCGGTAGACCAGCGTCGCCTCGCCGGGCGCGTAGGGCAGGTCCCACAGCAGCGCGAGCAGGGGCGTGACGCCGACGCCGCAGGCCAGCATCGTGACCGGGCCGCCGCGGTACGTCTCGCCGGTGAGCCGGCCGTACGGGCCCTCGATGAGCACCCGGGTGCCCGGGCGCAGCCCCGCCACCCGCGCGCTGCCGTCGCCGAGGTCCTTGACGGTGATGCGCAGCAGGTCGTCGCGCGGCGGGCCGGACAGCGAGTACGGGTGCGCGCGCGACCAGCCGGGCCCGTCGAGGAAGCGCCACAGGAAGAACTGCCCGGCCCGCACCGGCAGCCGGTCGAGGCGCCGCCCGCGCAGGTACACCGAGACCAGCCCCGGCCCCTCGGCGCGCACCTCGCCGACCCGCAGCGCGTGCAAGCGGCTGCGCCACAGCGGCATCCCGACGCGGAAGACCAGCACCGCGCCGGCCGCGGCGGCGTAGAGCGTCCACCAGTAGGCGCGCGCGGCCGGCGAGCCGATGAAGTCCGCGCCCGTCCACAGCTGGTGCGGCAGGGCCAGCCCGACGCCGAGGTACGCGTACAGGTGCAGCAGGTGCCACGACTCGTACCGCAGCCGGCGCCGCGCGGCCCGCACGGACGTCACGGTGACCATGACGAGCGCGGCGGTGCCGGCGGCGGCGAGCAGCATGCCCGGGTACTGCGTGACGAGGTCCCACAGCTCGGCGAACGCGTTGGCGTGCGCCTGCCCGGCGTAGCCCAGGACGATGAGCACGACGTGCGCGGCCATGAGGTGGAACGAGGTGAACCCGGTCCAGCGGTGCCAGCGGGCCAGGCGGTCCTGGCCGAAGGCGCGCTCCACGGCGGGGATCCGGGCCAGCAGCAGCACCTGCAGGAGCATGAGGTCGGCGGCGAGCAGCCCCGGCAGCCGCCCGATCGCGGTGACGGCCGCCCAGCCGCCGCCGGCGACCTCGCCCGCGCCGCCGCCGTTGATCCACAGCGCGATGACGACGAGCAGGCTCACCCCGGCCGCGATCCCGACGGCGTCCGCCCACCACCACGGCGTGTCGTGGCGCCGTGCGAGCACCGCTGCTGTAGTCATGCGCTCAACGATCGGGGGCACGAATGCCAGCGTGCTGTGCGGTCCCTGAGATTTCGCTGGGAACCGCCGGACCGCCGAGCGCGGCGGAGATGCCGGGCGCGGCCAGCCGCTGGTACATCAGCGCCATCCGCCGCGGCGGGTGCCGGAACCCGTCGTCGATCCACCACACGAGCAGCCCGATCGCGGCGCTCGTTGCGAACTCGACAACCCCGTCGACCGGCAGGTCCGACCCGGCGGCGGCCAGGTGCGGCGCGAGGTGCGGGCGCAGCAGCCCGGCGAGCAGCTCGTGCAAGCGCCGGCGGAAGGCTGGGCCACCCCGGCGGCCGAACAGGGCGGCGTAGAGGGTGCGGTTGCGGTACGCGTGCGCGAAGAGCCCGACGACGGGCTGCCCCGGCTCGGGCGCCACGCCGGGTGCCAGCGCGTCGAGGTCGGCCCGCAGCCGCTCGGCGAGGTCGTCGAAGCCGGCCATGAGCAGCGCGTCCTTGTCGCGGAAGTGCGCGTAGAAGGTGGAGCGGCCCACGTCGGCGCGGTCGAGGACGTCCTGGACGGTCGTGGCCTCGTACCCCTGCTCGATGACCAGCTCGACCAGCGCCTCGCCCAGGATCCGGCGCGTGCGGCGCACCCTGCGGTCCACGTGACCCCTCCGTTTCCGGACGGTTTGCGG
Organism: Dactylosporangium darangshiense; assembly: GCF_039537565.1. Lineage (NCBI taxonomy): Bacteria > Bacillati > Actinomycetota > Actinomycetes > Micromonosporales > Micromonosporaceae > Dactylosporangium > Dactylosporangium darangshiense. Next base: position 53,070 of record NZ_BAABAT010000015.1, on the reverse strand, counting down.
CATCCGTTCGGTACCGGACGCCGCCCTCCGCAGCGTAACCGAACATGGTGTTCGGAAACAGGCGAGAGGAGATCCTGATGAAGCTGCACGAGCGCATGTTCGGCCTGGCCGGGCACGCCCGGATCTACCACGGGCTGGTCCGGCCGTTCTTCTCCCCGATGTACCGCCGGATCGCCGCCGACGTCGCGAACGCCGGGCTGCCGGCGGGCGCCCGGATCCTCGACGCCGGCACCGGCCCGGGCACGGTGCCCCTGGCCCTGGCCAAGGCCGTGCCGGGCGTGCGGATCCACGGCGTGGACCTGTCGGCCGAGATGATCGAGGAGGCCCGGCACGCCGCGGAGGCGGCCCGGGTGGGCGACCGGGTGACGTTCACCGTCGCCGACGTGGCGGCGCTGCCGTTCATGGACGGCGAGTTCGACCTCATCGTGTCGTCGATGAGCCTGCATCACTGGTCGGAGCCGGCCGCGGGCGTGCGCGAGCTGCGCCGGGTCCTGCGTCCGGGCGGGCGGATGTGGATCTACGACGCCCGGATGGCGCTGCGCCGCGGCGAGGTGCCCGGCATCCCGTCGCGCCGCGAGCCGGTGCGCACCGGCCGCCTGCCGGTCCGCCTCGTCGGCCGGCTGGTCTTCGGGGCGGTACCGTGATCGCGTGGATCGCTGCGACGAATGCGGCTTCGCCTACGACGGCGTCGCCGCCGCCGAGGTGCCCGCCCGGCTCGAGGGCTTCACCGGGCGCTACGCGCAGGCCCTGGGCGCCGTGACCGACCTGCGGCGCCGGCCCGCGCCCGAGGTGTGGTCGGCGCTGGAGTACGCCTGCCACGTCCGCGACGTCCTCGCCGTGCAGCGCGAGCGCCTGGAGCTCGCGCTGCGCACCGAGGCGCCCGAGTTCGTGCCGATGGGCCGCGACGACCTCGTCGTGACGCGGGCGTACAACGCGCAGGACCCAGCGGACGTCGTCGCCGCGCTCGGTGCGAACGCGTCCGCGCTCGCGGCGGCGTTCGGCGCCCTCGGCCCGGCCGAGCTCGACCGGGTCGGGCTCTACCCGTGGCCGGATCCGGTCGAGCGCACCCTGCTGTGGCTCGGCCGGCACACCGTCCACGAGGGCGAGCACCACCTGATGGACATCCGCCGCGGCGGCTAACCAGCGGGAAACCTTCGCGTCCGGCCGTTCGCCGCCGGCCGCCGCGACCTGGTACCCCGGGTCAGTGCTGGAGGTTCCACAGCCGGATCGTCCGGTCGACGCTGCCGCTGGCGAGGGTCTTGCCGTCCGGTGAGAACGCCACGCTGGTGACGCTGTCGATGTGGCCTGTGAGCGCGGGCCCGATGACCTTGCGGCCGGCGACGTCCCAGAGCCGGATGGCCCGGTCGGTGGCGCAGGTGGCCAGGGTCGCGCCGTCGGGTGAGAAGGCCAGGCCGGCCACGCCGCCGGCGTGCCCGTACTCGAGGCTGCCGATCTGCCGGTGGTTGGCGGTGTCCCAGAGCATGATGCTGTAGTCGGGCCCGGCGACGGCGAGCGTGTCGCCGTCGGGGCTGAACTCGAAGACGTTGCCGTCGGGTGCGGCGCCGGTCAGGTCGGCGCCGATCGCGCGGCGGGTGCCGCGGTCCCACAGCCGTACGCCGTCGGCCCAGTCGCTGGCGAGCACCCCGTTGTCGCTCGGGTGGAACCGCACCGCGTCGACCTTGTGGTCGGCGTCGTTGAGCGGCTCGCCGAGCGGGGTGTGGTCGGTCAGCCGCCACAGGCGCAGCCGATTGCTGTCGACAACGGCGAGGGTCTTGCCGTCCCGGCTCAGCGCGACGGCGCTGATCGTCGTGGAGGAGCGCGGGACGGCGCTGCTCGGCTTGCGCGTCGCGGTGTCCCAGGCGTTGACAGCACCGTCGACGCCGCCGGTAATGAGCGTCTTGCCGTCGGCGCTGAGCGCAAACCCGACGATCGAGGCGCTGTGGCCCACCATCGGGTCGCCGAGCGGCAGTCCGGTGGCAGCGTTCCAGATCCGGGCGCTGTTGTCCCGGCTCACCGAGATGAGCGTACTGCTGTCGCGCGGGTGGAACGCCACGCCCGACACGGTGCCGATGTGGCCGGTGAGCACACCGCCGGCGCTGGCGCTGCGCACCGGCCTCGCTTGCCACGGCCGCCAGACGGCGAGACCGGCCGCCGCGCCGGCCACCGGAACGGCCGCCGCCGCGAGCAGCAGGCCACGGCGCGACACGCGCCGCATCGCGGGCTCCGGCGCTGTCTCAGGCCCAGCCGCCACCGGCTCCGTCCCAGGCCCAGCTGCCACCGGCTCCGTCCGCGGCCCAGCCGCCACCGGCTCCGTCCGCGGCTCCGGCGCCGGTTGTGCCGCCGATTGGAACGGTTGCACCGGGATCGGCGGGGCCGGTTGCGCGGTGGCCGGCGGGGCCGGTTGCGGCGCTGTCAGCGATGCCGGTTCGCGAAGCGGTGGTGACATTTCGAGAATTTCGGGAGGCGGCGGCGCGACGACCATCGGGGCCGTCGTCACCGCGAGGCCGGCGGAAAGGCTGCCCTCGGCGACCACGAGCTCCGGCTGATCGGTCACGGTCGGTGCGATCCCCAGCGTCCGGTGCAGCAGGGTCGCCACCAGCGGCAGCCGCGACGCCCCGCCCACGAGGAACAGGCCCGCGACCAACTCCGGTGCCAGCCCCGCTTCGCGAACCGTCCGCAGCGTCAGCTCGATCGTCCGCTCGACATGCGGCCGGGCCGCCTTCTCGAACTCCTCCCGGGTCAGGTGTAGCTCGACGTCGACGATCGGCACGTACAGTTGCGCCGCCGAATGCCGCGACAGCTGCTCCTTGACCGCCCGGGCGGCCCGCCACAGTGTGTACCGGGCTTGCCGGTCGATCGGTGTCTGCGGCCAGCTGAGCCGCCCCCACGCCTCGGCCGCGCCCGCTGTGAGGCTGCGCGCGTGTGCGACCACCACGGCGTCGAGGTCCAGCCCACCGACGTCGGGGAGCCCGGCGGCCGCCACGACCTCGAGGTCTTTGCCGGCCCGCCGCACGATACTCACGTCGAACGTGCCAGCGCCGAGGTCGTACACGATCAGCGCCCGCCCGGCCGGCAGCGCGCCACCCAGCACTTCGACGAAGTACGCGGCGGCCGCGACCGGCTCGGCCACCAGGTCGACAGCCCCAAGCCCGGCCCGGCCCGCCGCCTCGACGAGCGCACTCAGCCGGGGCCGGCTCCACGCCGCCGGGTGGGTGAGCACGGTTCGCTCGGTCGGCCCGCCGGCGACCCGGCTCGCCTCGGCAGCGGCCCGGGCGAGGACTGCGGCCATGAGGTCGACGACCGGGTACTCGCGTTCTCCGAGCCACACGGTCCCGTCGTCGATGCGCCGCTTCGGGTTCGCCTCGTGCCCCGCCGGGAACGCGGTCGCGGCCCGCTCGGCGTCGGCCCCGGTGAGCAGCTGCGTGCCGGCGACGATGGATACGGCGGAGGACAGCAGCGGCGAGGCGTCGAACAGCAATGGCCGCACCCGCCCGTCCGGCCCCCGGAGCACGGCGACGGTCGACGAGGTACCGAAGTCGATGCCCAGCCGATCCCCGCCCGCAGTCACGCGCACACCTTATGGATCTCTGTCGCGGAGTGGCACTGTCCGAACAGATGGTGTCGGGTTGCCGGGTCGCCGCAACGCAACGCCGCGAGGCCGGGCGCGAAACGCGGCCCGAGCGGACCTGGACACGGATGTACTACACCTGGGCGGCTAGAGCAGCAGCCCGCCGAGGTCTGCCCGGTCGAAGGCCGCGCGGACGTCGTCGGGGCCCTCGGTGAAGTGGCCCCACGAGTCGACGTGCGCGGCCACGACCTCGCGCACGCCGAGGATGCGTGCCGCCTCGACCATCCCGGCCGCGTCGAGGGTGAGGTTCGCCTCGCCCAGCAGCGCGGTGCGGGCCGCCCCGCCGAAGAGCACGGCCACGTCGACGCCGGGGAAGCGGTCCGCTACCTCGCGCACGACGCGCAGGGAGGCGTTGTCGCCGCTGACGTACACCGTAGGCTCCCCCGCGGCGGCCAGCACGAAGCCGGTGACGGGGCCGGTCAGGTGCTCGGTGCCGTCGGGGCCGTGCTGCGCGGGCACGGCGGTGACCGTGACGGCGCCGACCGTCGCGTCCGCCCACGGTTCGAGGCCGCGCGCGGTGCCTCCCAGGCGTCCGGCGGCCGTGGGGGTGGTGAGCACCACGGGTACCGACGACAGGAAGGTGCGACCGGAGTGGTCCAGGTTGTCGGGGTGCTGGTCGTGCGAGAGCAGCACGACGTCGGACCTCGACGGCGCCGGCGCGAGCGGCGCGGCGGTCTTGACCAGCTTCCGTTCGCCGATCGGGTACTCGCCGGGCTCGTCGAAGGTCGGGTCGGTCACGAAGCGCAGGCCGCCGTAGGTGAACGAGACGGTGGGCCCGCCGAAGCGCTCGAATTTCATGCTTCAAGCCTCCCCGCCTCGCGACGGGACCGACAGTGGCTGGAAAGCCGTCGTCCGATACATTCAAGCCATGAGCCGCAGCGGTACCGTGATCGGCGTCCTCATCGGCGACGGCGCCCCGATGCTGGAGATCGCCGTCGCGCCCCGGGTGTTCGGCGTCGCGGGCTTCGAGGTGCGCACCGCCGGCGAGCGCCCCGGCCCGCTGACCACCACGGCCGGCATCGCGATCACCGCGCCCCACCCCCTCGACGCGCTCGACGAGGCCGGCGTCGTGATCGTCCCCGGCTGGCGGGCGCCCGGCGGCCCGCCGGTCGGCGCCGGGGTCCTCGACGCGGTGCGCCGCGCACACGACGACGGCGCGACGGTCGTCGGGCTGTGCCTGGGCGCATTCGTGCTGGCCGAGGCGGGACTGCTCGACGGGCGGCGGGCCACGACGCACTGGCGGCACCTGGACCGCTTCGCCGCCCGGTTCCCGGACGTGTCGGTGGTCGGCGACGTGCTCTACGTCGACGAGGGCCCGATCGTCACCAGCGCGGGCAGCGCCGCCGGCCTGGACGCGTGCCTGCACCTGCTGCGCCGCGACCACGGGCCTGAGGTCGCCAATGCGGCCGCCCGGGCGCTCGTCGTCGCGCCGCAGCGTGCCGGCGGGCAGGCGCAGTTCGTCGAGCACCCGGTCCCGCGGCTGCCGGCCGGCGACGCGGTCGCCGACGCGATGCGGTTCGCGCTGGACCGCCTCGACAGCGCGGAGCTGGACGTCGCTGCCCTGGCCGGCGCGGTACACCTGAGCCGCCGCACGTTCGACCGCCGCTTCCGGCAGGCCACGGGCTGCTCGCCGTTGCAGTGGCTGCTCACCCAGCGCGTCCTGCGCGCCCAGCACCTGCTCAGCACCACCGACGCCGCCGTCGACGCGGTCGCGCGGGCCAGCGGCTTCGCCGACGGCGTGGCCCTGCGCCCGCACTTCCGCCGGGTCGTCGGCGTGCCGCCGCAGACCTACCGGGCGAGCTTCCGCGCGGCCTGATCCGCTCGCCGCCGGTCCCACAGCCGCGCTCCGACCAGCACCGCGATCGCGGCGAGCGCGGCCGGCCCGTAGACGAACTGCACGTGCGGCAGCACGACGCCCGGCAGTTCGTGGCGCACCAGCTGCACGTACGCGATGCCGTTGAGCACCGCCAGCAGCAGCACGGCGCGCAGCGCATACGCCGGCCAGCGACCGGCGCCGGCCGAGCCCAGGCGGACGACCAGCACCGCCAGCGGCAGCGCGGCGGCCGACGCCCACAGCCACGGTGCGAGGAACTCGCGCAGGCCCGGCGAGTCGCGCAGCGCGATCCGCAGGGCCAGGGCCGGCGCGCCGAGCACCAGAACCGCGGGCACCGCGAAGACGATCGCGGCGACGACGAGGGCGATGCGGCGGCCGGGCATGCGGCGCAACGTACCAACCGGGGTCAACCGAGGCCGAAGCTACAGTGGTCTGCGTGAGTGCCGAGGCAGTGGAGTCCGTCGGGGCGGGCATCCGCCGGCTGCGGACCGCCCGCGGGCTCACGCAGCGCGACCTCGCGCAGCCGGAGTACAGCCGTGCGCTGCTCGCGGCCGTCGAGGCCGGCATCCGCTCGCCGACCGACGACCTGCTCCGGCACGTGGCCCGCCGCCTCGACGTGGAGCTGGACGACCTGCGCTTCGCCCGCCCGCCGGGCGCCGCCGCCGAGCTGGACGCGGCGCTGCGCGAGGCCCGCCAGGCGCTGGGCCGGGGCGAGGCCGACGCCGCCGAGGCCGTGTTCGAGCGCGTCCGCCGCGACGCCACCCGCTACGCCCTGCCCGACCTCGCGACCTGGGCCGGCTACCTCGTCGGCGAGGCCCGCCTGCAGCGCGGCGAGCTGACGGCCGCGATGGCCGCCTTCGACGACCTCGCCGGCCTGCTCCCCGCGGCCGGCCCGGCACCGCGCGCCGCGGTGCTCGCCCGCCGCGCCTACTGCCAGTTCGCCGGCGGCGACGCGGCCGGCGCGGTCGCGAGCATCGAGGCGGCGCTGACCGCCGAGCGCCGCCGCGCCGACGGCGACCCGGATGCGCAGCTGCGGCTGTCCAGCGCCCTGATGTACGCCTACCTGGAGCTCGACTGGCGCGACCGCGCCCGCCAGGTCGAGGCGCAAGCCCAGCCGCTGCTCGCCCGGCACACCAACCGCGAGTGGCTGGCCCAGTTCCTCACCATCGCCGGCCAGCTGCGCCGCGGCGAGGACGAGCTGGCCGAGGCGGAGCGGATGTTCACCGAGGCCGGCCGCCTCTACGAGGAGCTCGGCCTGACCCGCGAGGTCGGCCTGTGCCGCTGGGCGCACGGCTACGTGCTGCGCCGGGTCGGCCGCCTCGACGGCGCCGCGGAGGCGTTCGGCGCCGCCTGCTCGGTGCTCGACCGGGTCGGCGCCGCACAGGACCTCGCCGGCGCCGCGCTCGAGCTCGCCGAGGTGCGCCGCCGCCAGGGCGACCTCGCCGAGGCCGCGCGCCTGGCGCGGGAGGCCGCCGAGGTCTGCGCCCGCTCGCAGCACCTGGAGTGCATGGCCGAGGCCGACCGCCTGCTCGGCCTCGTCGCCGCCGCCCGGTCCGAGGACGGCGCCGAGGCCCTGCTCACCCGCGCCGCGGACCGCTACGCCCGCATCGGCCTGATGGCCGAGGTGATGGCGACCTGCCGCGCCCTCGGCGAGCTGCAGCTGTCCCGCGGCGCCACGTCGGATGCGGCGGCCAGCTTCCGCCGCGGCCTCGAGGCCGCCCGGGTGCTGCGATGACGGACATCGGCCGGCGCGTCTTCGAGTTGCGGACCGCGCGGGGCCTCACGCAGCGCCAGCTGGCCGAGCCGCGCTACACGGCGGCCTACGTCTCCTCCGTCGAGGCCGGCCGCCGCACCCCGAGCACCGACGCCCTCATCCACTTCGCCCAGCGCCTGGGCGTCAGCCGCCAGCGCCTCGTGACCGGTCAGGAGGATGCCGCGGCAGTACTGCTGGTGCGCGCCCTCGCCGAGGCCGACCTCGCCGCCCTGTCCGATGTGGAGGGTGCCCGGTCGGCCTATGCCGCCCTGGCATCGGAGCCGGCGGTCGCGGCCGGCGCACACGAGGGCCTCGGCCGGCTCAACCTCGGCGCGGGCGACGTCGGCGCGGCGCTGGCGCACTTCGCGGCGGCCGAGGAGGCGGGCGCCGGCCGCCCGGCCCACCTGCGGATCGGGGCGGTCGCCGGCCGGGCGGCGTGCGTGCGGGCGCAGGGCGACGTTCGCTACGCCGCCTACCTGCTGTCGCGGGCCGTCGAGGAGCTGCACGCGTCCGGGCTGCCCGACCCGGCGGCGCTGCTGGCGCTGCACGCGGACCTCGCGGTGTGCAACGCGGAGGCCGGCGAGTGGGCGGCGGCGGCACGCTCGGCGCAGGCCGCACTGGCATTCGCCGGCCCGGAGGACCCCGTCGCGGCGGCCCGCGGACACCTGGCCGTGGCCGGGACGCTGCTGGCCGGCGGCGACGAGCCCGGCGCCGAAACGGCGCTCGCACGCGCCTTCGACGCGATCGGGGCGGCCCGGCTGGCCCCGGCCCTGGCCCGGTGCCGGTGGCTGCGCGGACGGGCGCAGGACGACCCGGGGGCGGCGGAGGCGGATCTGGCGGCCGCGCACCGGGCGCTGCCCGGCGACGGCGCGGTCGTGGCCGACCTCGCGCTCGTCCGACGGGCGCTGCGGCGCGGCCCGGAGGCGGCCCTCCTGCTGGCTGAGTCCACAGTGGACGGCCCGGCCGTCGCGCACGCGCGGGCGCGGCTCGCGCTCGACGACGGCGACGCGACGGGTGCCGAGCGGCACCTGCGCGCCGCCGTGGACGGCTACCGGGCCGCCGCGGACGGGCGGGAGCTCGCGACCGTCGTGCTGGCGCTCGCGGACCTCCTCGACGCGGGTGGGCGCGCCGAGGAGGCCGCGGACCTGCTCCACGCCGGGCTACGCGACGTGGAGCAGATCTCCGCGGCGCGGGCACCGGCCACCACCGGTACTGCGCCCGCACCGCACCGCTGACTCCCCGGAGTCAGCAGCTACCGGCGTCGGTCCAGACCGCCCAGGATCCGGGCGCGCCGGGCTCGGCGCCGGTGGAGTACCAGGTGGAGTTCCACAGGTGGCCGTTGTACGACACCCGGTCACCGGGCACGTACGGCTTCGTGGCGCTCCAGGCCGCCACGCCGCCGCAGCCGGGCGGGGTGCCGCCGGACACGGTGAGCGTGAACGTCGCCGCCTGCGTCGACGAGGTGCCGGCGCCGGTGACGGTGAGCGTGTAGGTGCCGGCGGCGGCCGTCGAGGCGGCCGAGACCGTCAGCGTCGCCGAGCCGCCGGACGTGACCGACGACGGGCTGACCGTCGCCGTGACGCCGGCCGGGGCCCCGCTCACCGACAGCGTCACCGGCTGCGGGCTGCCCTGCGTGGTCGCGGTCGCGACCGTCGAGGTGGTGGAGGCGCCGGGCGCCACGGTCGCCGAGGACGGCGACAGCGACAGCGAGAAGCTGTTGCCCGGCTGGGTGGTGGTGACCGTCAGCGCGTACGTGGCGGTGTGGCTGCCGGACGCGCCGGTGCCGGTCACCGTCACCGTGCGGGTGCCGGCGGTGGCGTTCGAGCTCGCCGTGAACGTCAGCGTCGACGAGCCGCCCGCCGTGACCGAGGCCGGGCTGAACGTGCCGGTGACGCCGGTGCCCAGCCCGGACGCGCTCAGGCCGACCGTCTGCGCGGTGCCCGACGTGACCTGCGTGGCGACCGTCGCGCTCACGGTGCCGCCCTGCGCGACGGAGCCCGACGACGGCGAGAGGTTCAGCGAGAAGTCGTTCTGCTGCGCGGTACCGCAGGCCGGCTCCCCCGACTGGGCGGGAACGCTGACGGCGCTCCAGGCCGCCTTGACCGTGTTGCACTCCTGGGAGTTCGCGCCGAAGAGGTTGACGGCGGCGCGCAGGGTCGCGCCGCGGTACTTGGCGTAGGACCAGCCGGAGGTCTTCATGTTCATCGCGCCCAGGAAGATCTGCCCGGCCTTCTGGATGCCCACGCCGGGAACGGTCGTGCCGTTGCAGGTGGGGCTGGTCGGCTGCCCGTCGCCCGGGTTGGTGCCCTCGGCGACGAGGTAGAACCAGTGGTTGAGCGGTCCGGCGGCGCTGTGCACCTCGGTGCGCGGGATCGCCGAGGAGTAGCAGTCGGGGTCGCCGTTGGTCGAGGGCCGGTACATGTACCGGATCGGACCGCTGCCGACGAGGTTGACCTCCTCGCCGACGGTGTAGTCCGGCGGGTCGTTCGGGTTGTTGGCGTACCACTCGGTGAGCGCACCGAAGATGTCGCCGGTGCCCTCCCCGAGCCCGTTCTCCGCCGCGGTGCCCGCGCCCGTGTACTGGTCGATCGCGTGGCCCATCTGATGTGTCACGCCCCGAACGTAAAGACCACCGTCGATACGCCACCCACTCCCGGACATTCATGCTGCACTCCACTGCGAGTCACCGACCAGCGGACGCTCCGCGTGGCCTGGAGTCCGAAGGAGATCTGCTGCGCAAGCGCCGACAGGACAGTCGGTAGGGTGCTGCGCAAGCAACGGTGCGAGCGGGGGCAGGCATGGGCGCAAAGACGGGTGTCCTGGCGTTTGTCGACGGTGATGCTGGTCCACTCCTCAGGCAACGTCCAGTGGCCAGCGCAGAGTTGACGCCCGCGCTGATCGAGCGCCTGTATCCCGGTTATCGGATCGAGCCGGACGGCCAACGCGACTTGTGGGAAGCCGTCTATCCGCCGGACGACATGGTGTACGCATTGAGCGTTCCCGGCCTGGACCTCGCCTGTGACCGGCGTTTCATGGTGGACCGTCCGTCAGAGTTACCGGCACACCTACTGCAGCTGGGCGCTGGGCGCCGCATGTTGCTCCACGCAATGCACTCCGTCGTCGACTGGCTGGCCTTCGCGATCTGGGACGACGGTGTACTCGTCCGGTCCCTGAGCCTTTCCCCGGGGGAAGGGATCATGGAGAACATCGGAGCGCCGCTGCCGTTCGAGGAGTCCTATTGGGCCGGAGCCCACCCGGTGGAACCCATGCCGGGCTGGCCCGCGGAAGGTCCGTACCCGCTGCCGTTCCATCCCCTGGATCTGGGTGAGGAAGCACTGCGTCACCTTTTCGGCTTCGTCCTCGAAGGCCGGCCCGAGCCCAACGACGTGCCGGCGCATCAGATCGGGCTACCGGGCTTCCGCGTCACCGACCCCACCGGCGCCGAACAGGCCCAACGCGAGGCCTCGCTGCAGGCCGCCCGCGAAACCATGGGACAACCGCGGTTCTTCCAGTACCGCGACGGCCGCATGGTCGAGGTCAGCCTCGACGATCTCTGACGAACCGCCGCGCAGCGCTGACCCGGCCGGCCTTGCTTGCGGTACGGGCGAGTTTGCTCAGGTCTTGTGCTCGCCGGGGTCGAGCCGGCCGCGGCCACAGCGGCGGCACGGGGGCCGACGGCGCAGATGGTAGGCGAGTGTGGCGGCGCCGAGCGCCACGCCCCATACGGTCCACAGGACGCCTGGCGCGCTGACCGCCCAGGTGTCGGCGGTGGTCGGCAGGCGCAGGTTCATCAACCCTGCTGGGACGAGTGCGACGGCGACCACCGCCGCCGGGACCACCGCGAGCATGGGCGGCACCCGGCGTCCCGCCCGCCAGAACATCCAGCGTGGGTAGAACTCGCCCCATCGGCTCACCAGTCCACGGGTGAGGATTCCGCCGCCGATGGAGGCGAGCGCGCAGCCGAGGCCGACCTCCAGCATTCCGGGCGTGTCCTGCATCATCGTCAGGAAGTCGTGCGGGATGCCCAGCGGCAGACCGAAGAACCAGGCGATCCGAGTAATCTCGTACGGCACCGGGGCGAGTACCGCCACGAGTACCGCTCTTCGGCCCCAGCGCAGCAGGTCCACGCGCTCCGGCCCGCTGGCGTGGCCCTCGACGCGGCCGCAGCGCACGCAGGCGCCGCGTATCCGGCGCCGGTACGTCACCGCCGCCCAAGCCCACAGCAGCCCGCCGGCGAACAGGATCATCAGGTTGGTGCGGTGCCAGTACATGATGTCGCCGATGCCGTCCTGCGGGCCCGGCACGCCGGTGAAGACGAAGACCAGCAACAGCGGCGCGAACGCCACGAACGCCAGCAGCGAGTAGTCGGGCAACACCAGTGCGAGCCCGGCCGCCATCGCCCAGCCGAAGCCGATGACCGCCCACGAGCCCCGCACGGCTCGCCGCGCAAGCGCCATGTACACCGCGACTGCCGCGCCGCCCAGTCCGAGTAGGGCCATGAGCGGCGCCACCACAGCGACGTCACTGCCCTCGAGAATCGACCCGGACCGGTGGTTGTCGTCGATTCGCGCAAACGGGAACCCCGCTCCGCCCGACCACCAGTACAGGCCAAGGATCGCGTACCCCAGTGACCAGCAGGCCGCGGCGCACCCCGCCCAGGCGGCACCACGACGAGCCCGCCCCGTTCGTACGACATCGACGGCTGCCCTCACGCCGCCATCATCGACAACGATCGCTGTGGCCGCCCTGTGCGCACCTGTGCCGACGCTCAGCGAACCGGACAGACCGCTCGAGATGGTGGACCGGACGATGCACCATGCGGACCGCACGATCATGATCGTCGGCGCCACGCTGGCCAAGCGTTTGACGAGTTCACGTCGCTGATCAAAAAGATCGAATTCCGAGACCTGGCACAGGATCCTCGCTGCTACCGCGCCCGACGAGTGCCCCGCCGCTCGGGATGGGCCCGTCGGGCCTTGGCGCTGCGGCCGGGCCGTACCCGTTCCTGAGCCCTACCGGGACACGCGCGCTGGCGGCGCGGGTGCACAATCTGGAACGCACACGTCACGACGCGCGGTCCCGCACGGAGTGGACGACTGGTAGGGAGCAGCGGTGCACGGTCAGGCACTGGTGGGCAAGCTCGGTGTGGTGGTCACTGCGGTACGCGGAGGCGATCGGGCCGGGGAGATCCGGGTCGTGGCGCAGGGCATTCCCCATCACTACCTCGCCTATGCCGCCGAGCCGATACCCATCGGGGCCCACGTACTCGTCGTCCATTACCGCGGCGCGCGCCAGGTTGACGTCGAACCGTGGTCGCCGATGCCCGGGGACCACCCCATCACCGGCTAGAGAGGCCACCGCAATGTTCGGTTACCGCGTGCCCGCTCCCAACGAGGCTCTTCTGATCAGTGGGCGCAAGCAGCGAGGCACGGACGCACTCCCGTTCAAGATCGTGACCGGACACGGCGCCTTCGTGATCCCGGTGTTCTCCAAGGCTTCTCGACTGACCCTGGCGATGCAAGAGGCGGAGGTCGAGGAGGACTGTTACACCAAGCAGGGCCTGACGCTGGCGGTGCGGGCCGTCATCGCCTTCAAGGTCGGCGACGACCACGAGTCGATCGCCGCCGCGGCTCGCCGGTTTCAGGGCGACCAGTCACAAATGTCCATCCTCGTCGGCCGGATCTTCAGCGGTCACCTGCGAAGCATCATCGGCAGCATGACGGTCGAGGCGATCATCCGCGAGCAGCAGACCCTGGCGGACGCTATCGTGGATGCGAGCAAGATTGAGATGGCCCGCATCGGCCTGGACATCGACTCGCTCCAGATCAGCAGCATCGACGACAAGGGCGCGGGGTACATCCGGGCACTGGCTGCGCCCCACCAGGCCCGGGTCAACCAGGAAGCCAAGGTGGCGCAGGCGATCGCCGACCAGGCGAGCGCAATGGCGCAGCAGGAGAGCATGCGCAACCAGGCCGAGTACGCCCGCCAGACCGCCATCGCCCAGGCGCAGTACCAGGCCGAGATCGATCAGGCCCAGCAAACGGCCGCCCAGTCCGGTCCGCTGGCCGCCGCCAAGGCCCAGCAGAGCGTTCTGGTCGAACGATCCCTCGTCGCGCAAAAGAACGCCGAGCTGCGCCAGGCCGAGCTGGTCGCGGAGGTCGTCCGACCCGCGCAGGCCGAGGCCGAACGCATCACCACGCTGGCCCGCGCGCAGGCCGATGCCACCAAGCTGTCCGCCGAGGCCGCCGCTGCGCAGGACCGGATCGCGCTGGATCAGCTCGTCATCCAGCAACTGCCAGAGCTGATCCGAGCCGCCGCGCAGGGCCTGCAGGGCGCCAACCTCACGGTGCTGGACGGTGCCGAGGGGCTCAACAGCGTCGTCGCGTCGCTTGCCGCGCAGGGAATGGCGCTGTTGGAAGCGGTGCGTAAAGGCATGGGTCCGGCGCCGGTCATCGAGCCCATCACGGCCGGCGACCGAGCCGATCACGTCAAGGAGTAGCGAGAGCGCGTCGCCGGCGGGAACGCCGGCGACCGCAACGCGGTGCGGCTCTGGTGTCGGCGGTCCGGCGTGCCGCGCTCGACGAGGCCATCACGGCGATGCCGAACATCGCGGCGAGCATGGCCCGCTGGCGGGTGCGCGTGCCGGTGACGTTGGCGTAGAGCGTGAACGCGGTCCAGATGCTCCACATCGCGTAGTACGCGAACGCGAAGATCAGCACCTTCTCGAACGTCACGCCGTCGTGCAGCAGGTGTGCCAGCTGCGCGACGGCGGCGACGATGACGAGGCCGAAGAACAGCTCCAGCCAGGTCGCGTGGCGCTCCTCGGCGGCGGGCGTAGCCATGATCGCCAATCTAACGCGATGCGGCGGCCGGCTCCGACTCGCGTGCCGAGGATGGGCCGGGAAGGGTGTGCTCGCGCAGGCCGATGCGCTCGTGCAGGCGGCGCAGCGGGGCCGGCGCCCACCAGTTGAAGCGCCCGAGCAGCGTCATCGTCGCCGGTACGAGCAGGCAGCGCACCACGGTGGCGTCGATGACCACGGCGGTGAGCAGGCCGACGCCGATCTGCTCGATCGTGCCGAGGTCGGCGGCGGCGAAGCAGCCGAAGACGACGACCATGAGCAGGGCGGCGGAGGTGATGATCCGGCCGGTGTGCTGCAGGCCGCGGCGCACGGCGGTGTCGGTGTCGTCGCCGCGCTCGACGTACTCCTTGATCCGGCCGAGCAGGAACACCTCGTAGTCCATCGACAGGCCGAAGGCGAAGGCGAACACGATCACGACGACGAACGGGGCCAGGCCGCCGACGGTGAGCGTGTGCAGCACTCCGGAGCCCCAGCCGTGCTCGAAGACGGCGACCATCACCCCCATCGTGGCGCCGAGCGAGACGACGTTGGCGAGGATGGCCTTCACGGGTACGACCAGCGAGCCCGTCATCGCGAACAGCAGCACCATCATCGCGACGAGGGTCACGGTCACCGCGGCGGGCAGGTCGTCGGTGATCAGCCCGACGACGTCGACGAGCGTCGCGGCGTCCCCGACGACCCAGGACTGCACGCCGGCGGGCCGGTCGGCGCGCAGCCGGTGTACGAGGCCCTGCGCGGCCTCGTCCTGCGCGCCGCCGCGCAGCACCAGGTCGACGGTGGCCACGCCGTTGGCGGTCGCCGCGGCCGGCTGCAGCCCGGCGACGGCCGGGTCGTGGGCCCACTTCGCGGCGTAGGCGTCGAGGCTCGCCGCGTCGGTGCGCGCCACGACGGTGACGACGGGCAGGTAGGCCCGGCCGAACCGCGCGGCGAGCTCGTCGGAGACCCGGGCCGACTCGACGCTGCGCGGCACGCCCTCCAGCCGCGGCAGTTTGATCGTGGCGCCCACCAGCGGCGAGCCGGCGGCCAGCAGCAGCGCGGCGGTGCCGACGACGATGAGCACCGGCCGGCGCTGCACGCCGCGGGACAGGGCGGCGAAGAACCCGCGGTCGTCGCCGGGCGCGGCGGCCCGGGCCGTCGCGTGCTTCGAGGGCCGGATGCGCCGGTGCAGCAGGCCGATGAGCGCGCTGGTGAACGTGAGCGCGGCGAGCATGGCCACGACGGCGATCGACACGCCGCCGGCGCCGAGCGCGCTGAGCTGGTGGATCGAGAACATCATGAGCCCGGACAGCGCGGCGGCGACGGTGAGCGCGCTGAAGAAGATCGTGCGCCCGGCCGTCGCCCACGCCCGACCGACCGCCTCCTGCGGTTCGAATCCGGCGGCGACCTCCTCGCGGTACCGCGCGACGAGCAGCAGCCCGTAGTCGACCGACAGCCCGAGGCCGAGCAGCGTGCACACGGTGACGACGTTCTGGTCCAGGTCGGTGACGCGGGAGAACAGCCACAGCAGCGGCATGGCGGCGGCGACGGACACGAACGCGGCGAGCACCGGCAGCCCGGCCGCGACCAGCCCGCCGAAGACGAACACGAGCACGACGAGCGTGAGCGGCAGCGAGATCACCTCGGCCCGCCCGAGGTCCGCCTTCTGCACCCCGCGCACCTCGGCGTTGAGCACCGGGTTGCCGCCGACCTCGACCGTGGCCTGCGGTACACCCGCGGCGGAAAGCTCGTCGTCGAGCCGGTGCAGCCGGGTGCGCAGGTCGGCGACGATCGTGTCGCTGTCGGCCGGCTCGAGCTTGGCGAGCGTGACTACGACGAGCAGCCCGCGCCCGTCGGTCGCGCGGAAGGCCGGCGCCTGCGCCTGCGGCACCGAGTAGGGCGTGGCGACCGAGCGCACGCCGGGGGCCTGCTGGAGGTCCTGCGCCGCCGAGGTGATGGTGGCGCGCACCGCATCGGCGCCGGGGTCGACGCCATTCACGAGGCCGATGACGGTACCGCTGGAGTCATTGCCGGTCGCGACCGCATCGAGGCCGTCGATCGCCTCGACGTGCTTGGGGTTGCTCGGGTCCGCGATCGCGCCGAAGACCGGCCCGAAGGCGAGGCCGCCGAGCACGACCACGACCAGCCAGAGGCCGATCACCGACCAGCGGTGCCGGAAGCAGAACCGCCCGATCCTCGCCACCACGCCCTGCGCCATGAGGCACAGCTTCTCACGGCGGGCTCAGCACTCGATGACAGTCACCGCAAGCCCGCCGCGGGCGGTTTCCTTGTACTTGATCGACATGTCGCGGCCGGTCTCGCGCATGGTGCGCACGGCCTTGTCCAGGGTGACGTGGTGCGCGCCGTCGCCGTTGAGGGCCAGGCGGGCGGCGTTGATGGCCTTGACGCTGGCGATGGCGTTGCGTTCGATGCAGGGGATCTGCACCAGGCCGCCGACCGGGTCGCAGGTCAGGCCGAGGTTGTGCTCGAGGCCGATCTCGGCGGCGTTCTCGACCTGGCGCGGGTCGCCGCCGAGGACCTCGCACAGCCCGGCCGCGGCCATGGCGCACGCCGAGCCGACCTCGCCCTGGCAGCCGACCTCGGCGCCGGAGATCGAGGCGCCGCCCTTGATGATGATGGCGACGGCGGCCGCGGCGAGCAGGAAGCGCACGACGCCGTCGTCGTCGGCGCCCGGGACGAACCGGGTGTAGTAGTGCAGGACGGCGGGGATGATGCCGGCGGCGCCGTTGGTGGGCGCGGTGACGACCCGGCCGCCGGAGGCGTTCTCCTCGTTGACGGCCAGGGCGTAGAGGTTGACCCAGTCAAGGACGTGCAGCGGGTCGTGCGTGCCGGGCTCTGCGGACAGGTCGGCGTGCAGGGCGGGTGCGCGGCGGCGGACCTTCAGGCCGCCGGGCAGGACGCCCTCGGGGCGGGTGCAGCCGCGCTGCACGCACTCCTGCATGACCGACCAGATGTGCAGCAGGCCGGCGCGGACGTCGGCCTCGGAGCGCCAGGCCTGCTCGTTGGCGAGCATCACGTCGCTGATTGACCGGCCGTCGCAGTGCGCGAGCAGCTCGGCGCCGGTGCCGAACGGGAACTTGACGGGAGCGTCGCCGGGCACGACGGCGCCGCCGGGGCCGACGACGAAGCCGCCGCCGACGGAGAAGTACGTGCGCTCGGCGACGGGCTCCCCCGCGGGCGTCCAGGCGTGGAAGCGCATGCCGTTCGGGTGCTCGGGGAGGCTGCGGCGACGGTGGAGTACCAGATCGGCATCCAGGTCGAACGGGATCGTCCGGGTGCCGGACAGCAGGCCGATCCGTCCCGAGTCGCGGACCGCGGCGAACCGGGCGCCGGTCGTGTCGGTGTCCACGGTGGCGGGGTCCTCGCCCTGCAGGCCCAGGACCACGGCGGGCGCCGAGCCGTGGCCGTGCCCGGTGGCGCCGAGGGAGCCGAACAGCTCGGCCCGGATGCGCCCGACCTGCGGCAGGAGCCCGTCGTCGGCGAGGCCGGCGACGAAGCGGCGGGCGGCGCGCATCGGGCCCACGGTGTGTGAGGAGGAGGGGCCGATGCCGATCGAGTACAGGTCGAACGCGCTGAGCGCCGTCACGAGAGGCTCCCTGGTCGAGGACGGAGGGTGGGCCTCCCCGCTCTGTCATCGAATGCCTGAGAGCTTCGCCGCCCGGGACGCGGGCGGGTTGCACCGTGGGCGCGGGACGCGGCGTCCCGGCTTTTCAGAGTCGCCTGGCCGCGGCGGTACGTGGGCCTGAGAGATTCCCGGGGAGGAGTTGCTCCTTCGGCGCCCCGAGGTGCGGGGGCTCTCCCGTCGCGGTTCGAACGGCGTATGCGGTTGTCGGGTGCGTATCCTACGGCGTTCAGGGCGCGGGTGCGAGGTACACGTGCAGCGCGCTGCCAGGCCCGTCGCCGGCGACGATGCCGTGGCCGGGCTCGTGGGGCACGAGCGCCGCGGCGGACGGCGAGATCGCGGAGTCGCGGGGGTCGAGGCGCAGCTCGATGCGCCGGCCGGGCTCGCTCCAGCGGTGCGCGGTGACCACGAACGGCAGTTCGCGCCGCGCCATGAGGCGCACGATGTCGTACGCGTCGTCGTGGTCGCGCAGCCGCGAGGCGTCGTCGACGACCAGGAGCATGCCGCCGGGGTCGCCGGCGGCGAGCTGTGCGGTGCGGCGTACCGCATCCCGGTCCCGGCCACCGGCGACGGCCGCGACGTGCGGCAGCCCGGCGAGGTCGGCGAGCCGGCCGGTCAGGTCGAGCACGGCGACCCGCACCCGGGCCGGCGCGAGCGCGGTCACCAGGTTGCGCACCGCGGTCGTCTTGCCCGACTGCGGGCCGCCGACGATGGCGAGGCTTTCGGCCAGGTCGCAGACGAGGGGGTCGCGGCGGTGCTCGAAGGGCCGGTCGACGACGCCGAGCCGGACCCGCCGCCTGCCCTCGGACCCGGCGTCCGGGATCGGCGGCGCGCCGGGCGGCGGTGTCCACAGCGGCGGCGTGCCGGCGGCCTCGACCGGGATCGGCTCGTCCGCGCGCTCGGGCCGCAGCCACACGGGCGGGCCGTCGCCGGCGCGCAGCAGCGCCTCGCCGACGAGCCCGAGCCGGTAGGCGTCGGGCACGCCGACGAGGTCGCGCGACTGGCGCTCGCTGATGGAGCGCATCGACGCGCGCAAGGTCAGGTAGGGGTCGATCGGGATCGGCACGTAGCGGTTGTCGCTCACCAGCAGGTGCACGCCGAGCGCGGCGCCGTCGCGGGCGATCCGCGCGAGGGCGGGCGCGAGCCCGGTGTCGCCGGCCAGCGTCCACAGCGCGACGAGCAGCCGGGGACGCCGGGCCAGCGGGTCGCGGGTGCGGCGCGCGAGCTCGCCGAGCAGGACCTCGTTGAGGCGGCCGACGAGGTACGGCGTGCTCGCCACGACGGTGTCGCCGAGCCGCCCGAACTGGTGCCCGTGCGGGTCGGCGAGCAGGAGCCGCAGCTCCTGCGGCGGGTGCTCGCGGCGCAGCGCGGCGATGAAGCCCCGCACGGCCCCCTCGAGCCCGGCCCCGTCGGTGCCGCCGATCAGTACGTGTGGTGTCGCGTCCAGATCGATGCGGACAGTTCCCCAGGTCGCCTGCATCTCACCGTTGTACGCGAGCGCCGGCGCCGGCCACCAGCGCCTCGACCTCCTTGAGGCTCGCCATCGACGTGTCGCCGGGCGTGGTCATCGCCAGCGCGCCGTGCGCCGCGCCGTACTCGACGGCGGTCTTGAGGTCGCCGAAGGTCATGAGCCCGTAGATGAGGCCGGAGGCGAAGCTGTCGCCGCCGCCGACCCGGTCGAGGATCTCCAGGCCCGGGCGGTGCGTCGCCTCGGCGAAGTCTCCGTCGGCCCAGGCGATGGCGCCCCAGTCGTTGACGGTCGCCGTATGCACGCCGCGCAGGGTGGTCGCGACGACTGCGAAGTTGGGGTACGCCGCGACGGCCGCCGAGATCATCGTGCGGAAGTTCTCGGCCTCCAGCGCGCCGGCGTGGATGTCGGTGCCGGGCACCTCGAGCCCGAGGCAGGCGGTGAAGTCCTCCTCGTTGCCGATCATCACGTCGACGAACCCGGCCAGGCGCCGGTTGACCTCCCGGGCCCGCTCCTGCCCACCGATCGCCTTCCACAGGCTGGGCCGGTAGTTGAGGTCGTAGGAGATGACGGTGCCGTGCCGGCGGGCGGCGCTCAGGCAGGCCTCGATGGTCTCCGGCGTGGTCTCGGACAGGGCCGCGTAGATGCCGCCGGTGTGCAGCCAGCGCACGCCGAGCTCGCCGAAGAGGTGCTCCCAGTCCACGTCCTCGGGGCGCAGCTGCCCCGCGGCGGTGTGCCCGCGGTCGGAGACCCCGACGGCGCCGCGCACCCCGAAGCCGCGCTCGGTGAAGTTGAGGCCGTTGCGCACGGTGCGGCCGATCCCGTCGTACTTGACCCACTTGACGAACGTGGTGTCGACCCCGCCCTGCAGGATCAGGTCCTCCAGCAGCCGGCCGACGTCGTTGTCCGCGAAGGCGCTGACGAGCCCGGTGCGCAGCCCGAAGCAGCGGCGCAGCCCGCGGGCCACGTTGTACTCCCCGCCGCCCTCCCACGCCCGGAACTGCCGCGCGGTGCGGATCCGCCCCTCGCCCGGGTCGAGCCGGAGCATGACCTCCCCGAGCGAGACGAGGTCGTAGCGGCACTCGGCCGCCGGGCGCAGCTGGATCACGAGATCTTCTCCAATGCGGTCTTCGTGCGGCTGGTCACGGCGTCCCAGTCGCGGGCGGCGAGCAGATCGGGCGCGACCATCCAGGTGCCGCCCACGGCGAGCACGGACGGCAGCGCCAGGTAGTCGGCGATGTTGCCGGCGCTGACGCCGCCGGTGGGTATGAACCGCACCGAGCGGAAGGGGGCCGCAAGCGCCTTCACCATCGGTACCCCACCCAGCTGCTCAGCGGGGAAGAACTTCACGGTGTCCAGGCCGGCGTCGAGGGCCTGCATGATCTCGGTCGGCGAGGCGACGCCGGGGAACACCGGCACGCCGTGCTCACCGCAGCGCGCGACGACGGCGGCGCTGAAGCCCGGGCTGACGACGAACCGGGCGCCCGCGTCGACGGCCTGGTCGACCTGCGCGGCGGTGAGTACGGTGCCCGCGCCCACGAGCATGCCCGGCCGGTCGGCCATGCGCCGGATGGCGTCGGCCGCGGCGGCGGTCCGGAACGTCACCTCGGCGCAGTGCAGCCCGCCCTCGACGAGGGCGTCGGCCAGCCGCCCGGCGAAGGCGGCCTCCTCGAGGACGACCACCGGCACGATCTTCCCGGCGGCAATGGTTTCGAGAACTGGGGTGTGTTCAGTATGCTGAACGTCGGTCACGTACGTGACCATAGTGCATGGGAGTCGCGTGACCAACCCTGTGAAGTCCGCCGACCGGACGCTCGACATCCTCGAGACCCTGGCCGCCGCGGGCCCGTCGACGCTGGCCGAGCTCACGCGCCTGCTGGACATCCCGAAGAGCAGCCTGCACGGCATCCTGCGCACGATGGCCGCGCGCGGGTGGATCGAGGCCGAGGAGACTCGCTTCCGCCTGGGCCTGCGCGCGTTGCAGGTCGGCGCGGCGTACCTCGACGCCGACGACACCGTCGGCCTGCTGTCGGGCATCCTGGACGAGCTGGCCGCGCGCTTCGGCGAGACCACGCACCTGGGCCGCCTGGACGGCCCCGACATCACCTACGTCGCCAAGCGCGAGTCGGTGCACCCCCTGCGCCTGTACTCCGCGATCGGCCGCCGCCTGCCCGCGCACGCCACGGCCCTGGGTAAGGCCCTGCTGGCCGCGCGCCCACCGTCCGAAGTGGACGCCCTGCTCCCCGACCCGCTCCCCGCGCTGACCCCGCACACGATCGTCGACCGGGCGGCGCTGCACGCCGAGCTGGCGGCGATCCGGGAGCGCGGCTACGCGGTGGATCGCGAGGAGAACACGGAGGGCATCGTGTGTGTGGCCCGCACGGTACCGGCCCGCGACCCGGCCGCCGACGCGATCAGCCTGTCCATTCCCCGCACCCGCGTCGGCCCGTCCACGATCGACGAGGTGGCGGCGGCGCTGTCGGCGGCGGTGGAAAAGGCAGCGAGCGCCCGCCGCTTTCTCTGACCCTTTGCCGGCGTTTTCCGGATATGTCGGGCGCTGGCGCGCCACGACATATCCGACATTTCGTATATGCCCTATTCAGCGCCGCGGGTGGATTGCGGGCGGCACTATGTCTGCGCGATCATGCCGATTGCCGCCCGCCAAAGGGCGCCTTCGGCGACACAAACCCGCTTCTCTTGGACATAACGGATATATCCGATTTCTCGTGGCGAATGTCGAAGCGCCGTCAGCCGGCCAGCAGCGCCGAGACTTGCGGTGAAAACGTGGAATGCAGCACCAGGGCCGCGCCACCCACCACGGCGGCGTCGTCGCCCAGCGGCGAGAGCGCCACCTCCACCCGCCGGATGCGCCGCGCGATGGCCCGCTCCTCCAGCGCCGACACCACCGCCCGCCGGAAATGTTCCTCGACGTGCCGAATGCCGTGCCCGCCGAGGATGACCAGCTCCACGTCGACGATGTTGACGACGTTCACGACCACGGCCGCGAGGCGTTCGGCGGCCCGGCCGATCACCCCGGCGGCGAGCGCGTCGCCCGCCGCAGCGGCCCGGCACAGGGCCCCGTGGTCCACAGTGGACGGTCGCCTGCGGAAGGCCGCCGTGAGAGCGCTCTCACCGCCGGCGGCCAAAAGTCGGTGCGCGTCGGCGACGAGCGCCGCCGGATTTATCAGGCTTTCGAGGCAGCCCCGGTTGCCGCAGTAGCAGGCGGGACCACTCTCCGTAATCGACGTGTGCCCGAACTCCGCGGCGTTCATCGAACCGCCCCGGTGCACCTGGTGACCGAGGACGAGCCCGCCGCCGACGCCGGTGCCGAGGAAGAAGTACGCGAAGTTGGCGATGCCCCGTCCCGCGCCCGCCCACCGCTCGCCGATCGCCGCCGCCGTGGCGTCGTTGTCCAGCGTGACCGGCAGGCCGGTGGCGTCGGCCACCATCTGCTTGAGCGGCACCCGCGTCCAGTCCGACAGCTGCGGCGGCGAGATGACCTCGCCGAGCGACTGGTCGATCGGCCCGGGCGTGGCCAGCCCTACGCCCAGCACCCGGTCGCGGCCCACCCCGGCCGCGGCGAGCACCTCGTCGACCAGGCCGGCCATCGCCGCCGTGACCTTGGCCGGGTCCACGTCGGCGGGGGTCGGGCGGCGCGCCGTGACCAGCGGCCGGCCCAGCAGGTCGACCACCACGCAGGCGAGCTCCACCGGGTCGAAGTGCAGGCCGACGGCCCGCCCGGCCTCGGGGTTGATGCGCAGCACGGTGCGCGGCTTGCCGCCGCTGGAGGAGCGCGCGCCGTCCTCGCGCACGATCCCCTCGTCGATGAGCCGGCGCACGATGCCGGAGACCGTCTGCGGGGTCAGGCCGGTCTGCTCAGCGATCTCCACGCGGCTCGTGCCGTCGGCCAGCTGGATCTGATCCAGGACGACGGCCCGGTTGTATTGCCCGACTTTTGGGAGATTTGTCCCGACCTGCCGCACCCAGCCTCCCGCCTACGTACCGTTACCTACATGATGCCCTGCGCCGTTGACTTAGTAAAGCAATTGGATTTAGAGTCCGACACGCGCGGCTAACACCCCGGACATGTGAGAGCGCTTCCCCGGTAGCCGCGGTGACCTTCCAGGCGCTAGATCATTGCCAGATTGTTACCGAGAAACAGCGGACGGGTCTGGGCAGGATCGCCACACTGGAATAAGTTGGTCGTCACAACAAAACTGGCTGGCGGCAACGCCCCTCGGAGGCAACATGATGTCGGTGACAAGGCGGCTCGCATGATGAGCAGCGCACCGATCCTGCTCGAGATGCGGTCGATCACAAAGGAGTTCCCGGGCGTCAAGGCGCTCAGCGACGTCAACCTTGTGGTGCGGCAGGGCGAGATCCATGCGATCTGCGGCGAGAACGGTGCGGGCAAGTCGACGCTGATGAAGGTGCTCAGCGGCGTCTACCCGTATGGCTCATATGAAGGCCAGATCTTCTACCAGGGTTCGGAGAGCCGCTTCGGCGACATCCGGGCCAGCGAGAAGGCCGGCATCGTGATCATCCACCAGGAGCTCGCCCTGGTGCCGCACATGTCGATCACGGAGAACCTGTTCCTGGGCAACGAGCCGCGCCGCAACGGCTCGTACGACTGGAAGGGCGCCAACCGCAAGGCCATCGAGCTGCTGGCCCAGGTCGGCCTGCAGGATGACCCGGACACGCTCATCAAGGACATCGGCGTCGGCAAGCAGCAGCTGGTCGAGATCGCCAAGGCGTTCGCCAAGGACGTCAAGCTGCTGATCCTCGACGAGCCGACCGCCGCGCTCAACGAGAACGACTCGCGGCACCTGCTCGACCTGCTGCGTGAGTTCAAGCGGCAGGGCATCACCTCGATCATGATCTCGCACAAGCTCAACGAGATCGGGGCGATCGCCGACTCGATCACGATCCTGCGCGACGGCAAGACGGTGGAGACCCTCGAGGTCGGCCCCGACGGCGTCGACGAGGACCGCATCGTGCGCGGCATGGTCGGCCGCGACCTCGACAGCCGCTACCCCGAGCACACCCCGAACATCGGCGAGGTGTTCTTCGAGGTCCGCGACTGGACCGTCCGCCACCCGATCGCGGCGGACCGGCTGGTCTGCAAGAACTCGAGCTTCAACGTCCGCCGCGGCGAGATCGTCGGCTTCGCCGGCCTGATGGGCGCCGGGCGCACCGAGCTGGCGATGAGCCTGTTCGGCCGCTCCTACGGGGTGTACCTGTCCGGCCACATCTACAAGGACGGCGAGGAGATCCAGCTCAAGTCGGTCGCCGAGGCCATCAAGCACGGCCTGGCGTATGTGAGCGAGGACCGCAAGTCGATCGGCCTCAACCTGCTGGACGACATCAAGACCTCCACGGTCGCCGCGAAGCTGTCGAAGATCTCGCGGCACGGCGTGCTGGACCCGGTCGCCGAGCACAAGGTCGCCGAGGAGTATCGCCAGGCGCTGCGCGTCAAGGCGCCGACCGTCGACGAGGGCGTCAGCAAGCTCTCCGGCGGCAACCAGCAGAAGGTCGTCCTGGCGAAGTGGATGTTCACCGACCCCGACCTGCTGATCCTGGACGAGCCCACCCGGGGCATCGACGTCGGCGCGAAGTACGAGATCTACGGCATCATCCAGCGCCTCGCCGACCAGGGTAAGGGCGTCATCGTGATCTCGTCCGAGCTGCCCGAGCTGCTCGGAATTTGCGACCGGATCTACACGGTGTTCGAAGGCACCATCACGGGCGTGCTCCCGCGCGCCGAGGCCAACCCGGAAATCCTCATGAAGCAGATGACCTCTACGAAGAAGATGCCGACGCGATGAGCCGATTCAAGGACCTGCAGAAGAACCTCTTCGGAGGCACCACCTCGAACGCCCGCCAGTTCTCGATGATCTTCACGCTCGTGGCGATCGTCGTGCTGTTCCAGTGGCTGACCGACGGGCTGACGCTCCAGCCGGGCAACCTGATCGCCCTCACCCAGCAGTACGCGTACATCTCCGTGCTCTCCATCGGCATGCTGATGGTCATCGTCGCCGGCCACATCGACCTGTCGGTGGGCTCAATCGCGGCGTTCGTCGGCATCATCGTGGCCAAGGCGATCAAGGCCGGCCTGCCGTGGGAGCTCGGCATCGTGCTGGGCCTCGTCGTCGGCGCGGTCATCGGCGCCTGGCAGGGCTTCTGGGTCGCCTATATCGGGGTGCCGGCATTCATCGTCACCTTGGCCGGCATGCTGCTGTTCCGCGGCGGCAACCAGTTCATCGGCAGCGCCGAGACGATCCAGGTGCCCGAGGGCTTCAAGCAGATCGGCGCCGGCTACCTGCCCGAGTGGGGACCGAACACCAACTACAACAACTCCACGCTGCTACTCGGCCTCGTCGCCTGCCTCGCGATCGTCTGGCGCGAGCTGCGGTCCCGCAAGACGCGCCGCGAGATGGGCACCGAGCCGGCCCCGATGTGGATCTCGATCCTGCGACTGGCCATCATGATCGGCGTCATCGTCTACGCGACGCTGCTCTACGGCAGCGGCCGCCCCGGCACGAGCTTCCCGATCTCGGGCTGCATCCTCGCCGGGCTGGTCATCGCGTACTCCTTCTACACCCGCAACACCGCGGGCGGTCGGCACATCTACGCGGTCGGCGGCAACGCCCGCGCCGCGGAGCTGTCCGGTGTGAAGCTGCGCCAGGTCAACTTCTTCGTCATGATGAACATGTCGATCCTGGCCGCCCTGGCCGGCATGATCTTCGTGGCCCGCTCCGGCGCCTCCGGGCCGCAGGACGGCAACGGCTGGGAGCTCGACGCGATCGCCGCCGTCTTCGTCGGTGGCGCCGCGGTGTCCGGCGGTATCGGTACCGTCATGGGCTCCATCGTCGGTGGTCTGGTCATGGCCGTGCTGAACAACGGCCTGCTGCTGCTCGGCGTCGCAACCGACCGCGTGCAGATCATCAAGGGTCTGTTCCTCCTCGCGGCCGTCGCGCTGGATGTCTACAACAAGAGCCAGGGCCGATTCTCGATCATCGGATCGATTACGAAGCCCTTCCGCCGGCAGGAACCCACCCCGCCGGATGCGCCCAACCAAGCCGGACAGGAATCGATCAAGACCCCGGTCGCCGGCTGACCCACCCCGCCGCTACCGCGGCAGACGCCCCCATCCCCAGTAACATCCCGAAAGAAAGGCTTTCCTAGCCATGCGCAAGTTCCTCACCCGGAGCCTCGCGGTCAGCGCCGTGGCGCTGGTGGCGCTGAGCACCGCCGCGTGCGGCAACAGCGACCGCACCACCTCCAGCAACCCGTCGGGCGGCGCGGCCGCCAAGGGCTTCGCCAAGGACGCGCTGATCGGCGTGGCCCTGCCGTCGAAGACCTCGGAGAACTGGGTCCTGGCCGGTGACCTCTTCACCAACGGCCTCAAGGACGCCGGCTTCAAGTCCGACGTGCAGTACGCCGGTGCGTCGACCACGGTCGCCGACCAGCAGTCGCAGATCTCGTCCATGATCACCAAGGGCGCGAAGGTCATCGTCATCGGCGCGACCGACGCCGCGCAGCTCGGCACCCAGGTCAAGCAGGCCAAGGACGCCGGCGCCGTGGTTATCGCCTACGACCGCCTCATCACCGGCACCAAGGACCTCGACTACTACGTCGCGTTCGACAACTTCAAGGTCGGCCAGCTGCAGGGTCAGGCCCTGCTGGACGGCATGAAGGCCAAGAAGCCGACCGGCCCGTGGACCATCGAGCTGTTCTCCGGCTCGCCGGACGACAACAACGCCGGTGTCTTCTTCAACGGCGCGATGGACGTGCTCAAGCCGGCCATCGACAAGGGCGACGTCATCGTCGGCTCCGGCCAGAAGGACGTCAAGCAGACCGCGATCCAGGGCTGGAAGGCCGAGGGTGCGCAGGCCCGCATGGACGCCATCATGAACTCGACCTACGCCAAGGGTGACAAGACCCTCGACGGCGTGCTCTCCCCGAACGACACCCTGGCCCGCGCGATCATCACCTCGGTGAAGGCCGCCGGCAAGCCCGTCCCGGTCGTCACCGGCCAGGACTCCGAGGTTGAGTCGGTCAAGTCGATCATGGCCGGCGAGCAGTACTCGACCATCAACAAGGACACCCGCAAGCTGGTTGCCCAGACCATCAAGATGGTCCAGGCCCTGCAGGGCGGCGGCGAGCCGGAGATCAACGACACCAAGTCGTACGACAACGGCGTCAAGGTTGTCCCGGCGTACCTGCTCGCCCCGGTGATCGTCACCAAGGCCAACGCGGCCGAGGCCTACGCCAACGACCCGAAGCTCTCGCCGCTCACCAAGGGCTGAGCCAACCGGTAACACAGCATCGTGGGTCCCCGGAGCGGTTTTTCCGGGGACCCACGGTCTTTCTCCAGGCGGAAGGGACGCGCGTGTCCACCAGCCCGCAGGAGTCGGTGCGCAGGCAGAACCTCGGGGCCCTGCTCCGCTACGTCCACGTCCGCGGCGCGACGTCCCGCGCCGAGCTGACCAGCCGGCTCGGCCTCAACCGCAGCACCATCGGCGCACTCACCGCCGACCTGGCCACCGCCGGTCTCATCGACGAAGGTGTACCGCACGAGACCGGTCGCGCCGGCCGGCCCTCGATCGTCGTCAGCCCTCGCTCGTCGCGCGTCTACGGGTACGCCCTGAGCCTGGAGCTCGACGCCATCCGGGCCGCGCGGATCGGCCTCGGCGGCAAGGTCCTCGACGACCGCGCCGCCGCCCGCCCGCCCGGCACCGACGCCGCACCGGCCGTCGCCGGCCTCGCCGCGCTCGTCGCCGACATGCAGCGCACCGCCCCCGCCGGCGCCGTCTTCGTCGGCTCTGGCCTCGCCGTCTCCGGCTCCGTCCGCCACCACCTCGGCTGGACCGACGACGCGATCGAGCCCGCCCTGACCGCGGCCCTGGACGCCCTGCACCTGCCGCATCGCCCCATCATCGGCGGCTCCGCCGACCTGGCAGCACTGGCCGAGCACACCCGCGGCGCCGCAGTAGGCGTCGACAACGTCATCTACCTGCACGGCGACGCCGGCATCAGCGCCGGCATCATCGCCGGCGGCCGCCGCATCACCGGCTACGGCGGCCACGGCGGCGAGGTCGGCCACATGGTCGTCAACCCCTCCGGCCGCCTGTGCGGCTGCGGCTCCCGCGGCTGCTGGGAAACGGAAATCGGCGAGCGCGCCCTGCTCCACCTCGCCGGCCGTGCCGTGCCCACCCCCGGCGCCGCCGTGGCCGCCGCCGTCCGCGCCGCACGCTCCGGCGACCCCGACGCCGTGGCCGCGGTCGAGCACGCCGCCGGCTGGCTCGGCTTCGGCGTGGCCAACCTGGTGAACATCTTCAACCCCACCGTGGTGGTCTTCGGCGGCACGCTGCGGGAGTTGTACCTCGCCGGCGCCGACCACGTCCGCACGCGCCTGACAGCCATGGCCCTACCGGCCTGCCGCGACCACGTCGGCCTGCGCACCCCGCTGCTCGGCAACGACGCCCCGCTGGTCGGCGCCGCCGAACTCGCCTTCGAACGGCTCCTGTCCGACCCTCTCGACACCACGCCCTAGCCACTCGGCACCGCCGGGGCGAACCGCAACGGTGCTGGCCGACGTCGCCCGCGGCGCGGCGGCTGCGCGATGGCATCGAGGGCGCGCAATAGGCTCGCAACCTTTCGCGGGCCGGCGGCGTGCATGCTGTGACGGCCTCGAACGGAAGGCGACAGCGTGGCGGGTGAGGGCTTCGAGCAGTTCGTGCGGCTTCGGTACACCGAGCTGCTGCAAACCGCGTACCTGCTGACCGGCTCGGTCGCGACGGCCGAGGATCTGGTGCAGAGCTGCCTGTTGAAGATCATGCCGCGGTTCGAGCGGATCGCCGAGCCGATGCCCTACCTGCGGCGGGCGATGGTGAACCAGCGCACCAGCTGGTGGCGGGCGGTGCGGCGGGAGCTGCTCAGCGCCTCCCCGCCGGAGCCGGACGACCCCGACGACCCGTCGTGGGGCTTCGCGGAGCGCTCGATGCTCGTCACCGAGCTGTCCCGGCTGCCGGAGCGGATGCGGGCCGTGCTCGTGCTGCGGTACTGGGAGGACCTCTCCGAGGCCGACACCGCCGAGATCCTGGGGTGCTCGGTCGGCACGGTCAAGAGCCAGGCGTCGCGCGGGCTGGCGCGGCTGCGCACGGTGCTGGAGTCGGGCGACACGCAGAGGAGCGGACGATGAGCACGCTGGAGGAGCGGCTCCGCGAGGAGATGGCGCGCGCGGTCGCCCCGGTCCGGCCCGAGCCCGACCCGTACGCCCGGCTGCTGCGCCGTCGCCGCCGGCGGGGCTGGCGGTGGGGCAGCACGGCGCTGGCCGCGGCGGTCGTCGCCGCGGTGCTGGGCGCGCAGGCGCTCGTCGCGCCGTCAAACCCGTCGCCCAACCCGACGCCGGAGCCGCCGCCATACTTCCGAGAGTCCAACGACGTGGCGCTGGACCACTGGGGCCGCGACATCATCGCGGCGTCGACCCGCGGCAACGCCGCACAGGCGGACCCGGCGCTGGTCGAGGCCCTGCGCCAGGCCCTGGACCGGGTCCGCCGCTCGTGGGCCATCAACCCCGCCCTGGACCGGATCAAGGTCTTGTACATCGTCGACGTCGGCGGGTCCCGCGCGTACGCCGCCGCCTACTACAACAACGAGCGGGTTCAGTTCGTCGCCGCGGCCGCACCCGCCGGCAGCGGCGCCGACGCGCTCGTGTCCACCGACCACGGGATGCAGACCGGCGCGCTCGAGCCGTTCACGCTGGGCGGGGACGCGGGGAAGTACACCATCGCCATGGTGCCGCCGGGGTGCCTCGCCGCGCCGTCGGCCGCGACCAAGGTCGGGCCCGACTCGTCGCTGCAGCAGACCTGGGCCCAGGGCGCCGCGTTCGTCGTCGAGGACAGGCCGGCCCTGCAGCGCTGGTGGAAGATCAGCTGCGACGGCGTGGTCCGCGAGGTCCTCGTCGCGGGCTCGCTCGACGGGCCGCACGGGCCCGGGACCCCTCCGCCGGCCGAACGCGGCCACGCCGACCCCGAGGTGGTCGCGCAGCTGCTGCGGTACTGGCCGCCGCTGCCCGGCCTCGACGTGCGCGACCGAAGGATCGTGTGGGGCGGCACCGTGGAGGGCGAGAGCCGGTCCGTCGCCGTCGGCGTCGGCGAGCTCGGCGACGGTTCGGCCGTCGTGGTCGCGGCCACCGGCAAGGGCGACGGGTACCTCGTCACGTCCGTCAAACCCGACACCGACCTGGAGCAGGGTGCGATGCCGTCGGCCCAAGTCACCACCGCGGTCTCGCCCCGGTCCGACTTCGTCGCCGTCCGGCTCCCCGCCGAGGACCACCGCTCCCTGTCCGACCGCCTGCTGGTGCTCGCCCCGCCGGGCGCCGTCGAGCTGCGCGCCGGTTCGGGCCCGGGCGCGGAGACCAAGGTGACCCTGGCCGACGGCGTCGGCGTCCTCCACGTGCCGGTCCCCGCGAAGGTGATCATCCGGGCGGTCGACGCGCAGGGCCGCACGGTGGCCGAGCTGACGGTGTCCGAGCCGCGCAACACGACCCAGATCCTGGCCGGGCAGGGCCTCATGCGGAACTGGGACTAAGCGCACCGGCCCGACCTATCACATTCACAGGAACGCGAGATAGAACGGCACCATGGGCGACAACCGGGCCTGGCGCATCCTGCTGGCCGATGACCATCTCGTGGTGCGCGCCGGCCTGCGCGCGCTGCTCGCCGCCGACCCGCGCTGCCGCGTGGAGGGCGAGGCGGCCGGCCTCGACGAGCTGCGCACGGTGGCGCACCGCCTGCGGCCCGACCTCATCGTGCTGGACCTGAGCTTCGGCCCGGACAGTGCGCTGCCGGCCCTGCCCGGCCTGCTGGCCGCCGATCCGCCGCCGCGGATCGTGGTGCTCACGATGCACGACGACCTGTCGTTCGCGCGGGAGGCGTTCGCGGCCGGGGTACACGCCTACGTCCTCAAGGAGGCCGCCGCCGACGATCTGCTGCGCGCGGTGGAGACCGTGATGGCCGGCTCGGTGTACGTCGACGCCGAGCTCGGCGCCCGCCTGGCCCGCAGCCGCCCGGCACCGGCGGACGCGCTGAGCCCGCGGGAGCGCGACGTGCTGGCGCTGCTGGCCGCGGGCCACACCAACGCCGAGATCGCCCGGCGGCTCTCGATCAGCCTGCGCACCGTCGAGACCCACCGCGCCGGCCTGCGGACCCGCTTGGGCACGGCGAGCCGCGCCGAGCTCGTCGCCGCCGCACACCGCCTCGGACTGCTGGCATGACCCGGGTCGAGCGGTTCGCCGGGGTCGTCGCGGCGGGGTCGACCGTCGCCGGGGCCGCGCTGCTCACCGCCGCGATCGTGCTCGAGCTCGGCGGTATCAGCTCGCGGGCCGAGCTGTGGAGCGCCGCCGGGGCCGGCGCCGCGTTCCTGCTCGCCCTCGCGGGGCCGCCGGCGCCGGCTGCGCGGCGCTTCGCGGGGCGGGCGGGGCTGCTGGCCGCGACGGGCTTCTCGGCGCTCATCGCCGTCGCCGCGCTCTGGCAGGGCAGCGTCCGGCCGGATCCCTCGGTACTGCTGCTGCTCATCCCCGTCGCCCTGCTGTTCGCGACCGCGGGCCTGGCCCTGCGCGAGGCCGCCGTCGAGCGCCGCCGCGCCCGGCTCGACCGGGCCCGGTCGCGCCTGGACGGCGCCGAGGCCGAACGCCGCCGCTGGGCCCGCGAGCTGCACGACGACGCGCTGCAGGACCT
This sequence comes from Dactylosporangium darangshiense, assembly GCF_039537565.1. Lineage (NCBI taxonomy): Bacteria > Bacillati > Actinomycetota > Actinomycetes > Micromonosporales > Micromonosporaceae > Dactylosporangium > Dactylosporangium darangshiense. The sequence continues at coordinate 21,165 of NZ_BAABAT010000015.1, read as the reverse complement.
CGCCGCCGTCCAGGTCCTGCTGGCCGCGGCGGCAACAGCGGGCGCGGCCAACGCGACAGCGCAAACGGCCGCGATCGCGGACGCGCGCGAGATCGTGGGGCGCCAGATCCAGTCGCTGCGGCGGATCATCGCGCAGATGCGGCCCCTCGCCCTGGACGCCCTCGGCCTCGCCGCGGCGCTGGAGGATCTCGCCCGGCGCGCCCGGGACCGCGACGGGCTCGACGTCGAGGCGGCGGTCGACGCGCTGCCACGGTTGCCGGCGGCGGCGGAGATCGGGGTGTACCGCATCGTCCAGGAAGCGCTGACCAACGCCCTGCGCCACGCGGGCGCCGCGCGGGTGCGCATCGAGGCCGGGCCGCACGGGCCGGGGGTGCGGGTCGTGGTGCGCGACGACGGGGGCGGGCCGCCGCCGGGCGGATTCGCCGCGGGGCACGGCCTGCACGGCATGCGCGAGCGCGCCGAGCTGCTCGGCGCCGGCCTGCACGTCGGCGCGGCCGCCCCTCGCGGTACCGAGGTACGCCTGGACCTGCCGGTTCAGGCGATGTAGTCCTCCAGGCGGGCTGGGGTGAGGCCGGCCTGGGAGATCGCCTGCAGCACGGCGAGGAAGTCGTCGACGAACGCGGGCCGGAAGTGCATGAGGATGATGTCGCCGGCCTTCACGGTGTTGCCGGCCTGGTAGCGCACGATGCCCTTGTCCGTGGTCTCCTTCCAGAAGAACGCCGCCTTCATCCCGCAGTCGTGCACGACCTTGAGCGTGGTGGCGTCCTTCTCGCCGAAGGGCGGGCGGAAGAGCACGGGGCGGCGGCCGTACATCTGGCCGAGCTGATCGGCGCCGCCGCAGATCTCGTTCTTCTGGAACGCGTACGACTTGCCGGAAGCTCGGTCCGGCTCAGTGAAGGTCTTCAGTGACGTCCTTGAACAGCGCGAGCGCAGGGTCGCGGAACCCGCGGGCCTGGTCGTTCGCCTCGGAGTAGCTCGCGGTCTGCGTGGCCGGCACGACCTTGAGGTACTGCACCTCGATGACCACGTTGCCGGTCCGGGCGACCACCAACTGCTTGTCGGCGCGGGACTTGCCCGACGCCGTCAGCTTGGACGTGAACGACAGGTATGCCTCATCGCCGATGCCCCACGTATTTTCACCCGCGAACGACGTATCCAGGTCGCCGGTCGCGGAAGCAGCCTGGTCCTTCATCATGTTGTACCAGGTTTTGGCTTCATCGATGCTGTCATGGAACCCGTGCTTGTGCTCCACCGACACCTGCACGGTGAAGAGGAAGTCCGCGTCCTTCGTCCAGTTGCAGCCGCTCGTCCAGGCGCCGGTTGTCGGCTCGCCGGCCAGGCCGCCGGTGTACTGCTTGCTGGCCGGGCTGTTGACGACACCGCACACCACGTCGACGGTGTGATACGGGCCGTTGTTCTGCATGACGTACCAGATCGCACCGGCGCCGGGCAGGCCCAGGCACACCAGCGCGACGAGGACCAGCACGACCACGAGCGGCGCCCAGCGTCCGCGGCGCTTCGGGGCGGGTGGAGGCGGAAACGGCGGTGGCCCGGGCGGCCGCCATGGACTGGGTGCCGGAGGTCCGAATGCCGGTGCAGGCGCGGGACCGGGCACCGGCCCGCGTTGCGGGGGCGGCCAGCCTCCGGGTCCCTGGGTCGGTTGCACGCTGACACAGTACTGGTTCGTCGATGTGCTCGGGGCCCGGGCACGACGCCGTCCAGGACAGCGGCCACCACGCTCGTCGCGATCGGCACGGCCGTGGCAGCGGGCAGGCGATGCCGCTGCGGGCGCAACGTCGCGGTGGCCGGCGGCGGGATGCAGCTGCTCGCCCCGGACGACCGCTCGGCGACCCGATCGAGCTCTCACCGACCCGGCTGGTGCACACACGCAGGTGACCCACACCCGGTACACCGTCACCGGCCGCGCTCCTCTGACCCCGACGAAGGCAGCGTCCGCGCCACCGCCTGATCACGCCTGCACGTCCGCCCGGTCCCCCGGCGGCCGGCCCGGGCACCCGGGCGGACGTGCCTATTCGAAGTCCGTCCGGTGCGCCTCGGCCCAGTCGCGGAAGGTGCGGGGCGCCCGGCCGGCCACCTCGGCGACCGCGGGGTGCACCGTCGCCTCGTCCAGCGTGCGGTCGACATAGAAGCTGAAGAAGGCGTCGACGTACCGCTGCTGCAGTCCTTCGATGTTGTCGTACCCCGGCAGCAGAAACATCCCCCGAGCACCCGTCAGCGCATCGGCGAACGTCTCCGGCTTGTTGAGGTCGCCCTCGACGTCCTCGGCGCCGGCCGGCAGCGCCGCCTTCGCGGGATCGCGCACGAGCGCGCGGACCGGCTCCCCGGCCGCGGCCAGCGCCGCCACGATCTCCCGCCCGACGTTCCGGTGGCCCCGGTGACCAGAAACATGCGCATTCCTCCCCGTGCAGATCTTCATTGGTACCCGCGCCGGACCCGAGATACAACGGCGTCATGGGCGACAACCGGGCCTGGCGCATCCTGCTGGCCGATGACCATCTCGTGGTGCGCGCCGGCCTGCGCGCGCTGCTCGCCGCCGACCCGCGCTGCCGCGTGGAGGGCGAGGCGGCCGGCCTCGACGAGCTGCGCACGGTGGCGCACCGGCTGCGCCCCGACCTCATCGTGCTGGACCTGAGCTTCGGCCCGGACAGCGCGCTGCCGGCCCTGCCCGGCCTGCTGGCCGCCGACCCACCGCCGCGGATCGTGGTGCTCACGATGCACGACGACCTGTCGTTCGCGCGGGAGGCGTTCGCGGCCGGGGTACACGCCTACGTCCTCAAGGAGGCCGCCGCCGACGATCTGCTGCGCGCCGTGGAGACCGTGATGGCCGGCTCGGTCTACGTCGACGCCGAGCTCGGCGCCCGCCTGGCCCGCAGCCGCCCGGCGCCGGCGGACGCGCTGAGCCCGCGGGAGCGCGACGTGCTGGCGCTGCTGGCCGCGGGCCACACCAACGCCGAGATCGCCCGGCGGCTCTCGATCAGCCTGCGCACCGTCGAGACCCACCGCGCCGGCCTGCGGACCCGCCTGGGCACGGCGAGCCGCGCCGAGCTCGTCGCCGCCGCCCACCGCCTGGGCCTGCTGCCGTGAGCCGGGCCGAGCGGGTCGCCGAGAGCGTCGCGGCGGGGTTGACCGCCGCCGGGGCCGCGCTGCTCACCGCCGCGATCGTGCTCGAGCTCGGCGGTATCAGCCCGCGGGCCGAGCTGTGGAGCGCCGCCGGGGCCGGCGCCGCGTTCCTGCTCGCCCTCGCGGGGCCGCCGGCACCGGCTGCGCGGCGCTTCGCCGGGCGGGCGGGGCTGCTGGCCGCGACGGGCTTCTCGGCGCTCATCGCCGTCGCCGCGCTCTGGCAGGCCAGCGTCCGGCCGGATCCCTCGGTACTGCTGCTGCTCATCCCCGTCGCCCTGCTGTTCGCGACCGCGGGCCTGGCCCTGCGCGAGGCCGCCGTCGAGCGCCACCGCGCCCGCCTCGACCGGGCCCGGTCGCGGCTCGACGGCGCCGAGGCCGAACGCCGCCGGGCGGGTTCGCCGCGGGGCACGGCCTGCACGGCATGCGCGAGCGGGCCGAGCTGCTCGGCGCGCAGCTGTACGTGGGGGTAACAACTGCTCCGGATTTGTTGGCAAACATAGTCATCTGTAGTCGTATATACTGGCCCGGGGTGAAACTCGCGGAGTGGGAACGCCGGCAAGGTGTGAGCTATCAGACCGCCTGGCGGTGGGTGAAGGATGGGAAGTTGCCCGTCCCAGTCCGCCAGGCACCCTCCGGCACGTGGATCGTGGAGGAGCCGCGCAAGCAGGTTTCCGGCTGTGTTGTCGCGTACTGCCGGGTGTCGTCGGCGGATCAGAAGCCGGACCTTGACCGGCAGGTCGCCCGTGTCGTCACCGAAGCCGGTAAGCGCGGCCTGGCCGTGAGCGAGGTTGTGACCGAAGTTGGCTCGGGCTTGAACGGCAAGCATCGTACGTTGCACCGCGTGCTCGCCGACCCGCACGTTGCCGTGGTCGTCGTAGAGCACAGGAACCGCCTCGCCCGGTTTGGCGTCGAGCACCTGCAAGCCGCCCTATCGGCGACCGGCCGCGAGCTGGTGGTCCTCGACCCGGAGGAGACCACCGACGACCTGGTCAAGGACATGACCGACGTGCTCACCTCAATGTGTGCCCGCCGATACGGGCAGCGGCCACGAAGAACCGCGCCGCCCGTGCCATCGCCGCGGCGACCGCAAAAGGAAGACCAGTAGTGCCGAAGAAGCCCCTCAGCCTGCAGAAGACGGCGGACCGTGCCCTGTGTCCCGTGCCCACGGCGAACGTCATGCACATGAAGGTCCACGAGATAGCCCGGTGGATGCGTGGCGCTGGCGTGACCGAGACGCTGACTCCACAGCAGGCCACGGCGTGGAAGGTCGACCCGCGCAACGCGCCGGAGTGGTTCACCGATCTGCTTGCCGAGAACGCATCTTGCGCCGCCGAGCGTGAGTACCGTGAGCGCCAGGCTGACCTCGAGTACGAGCACCGAATGCTCAACCTGACGGAGAAGGTCACCAAGCGGCTGTTGGCCGGGGCGAAGCACTTCCGCAACCCGGATGCCGAGCTGATCGCTCAGGACATGGCGTTGCGTGCCAGCAAGGAACTGTGCCGCGCCCACACCGAGGCGTGCGGCAAGATCATCCCCGAACTCCTCTCTGACCTCGACATCGCCGCCCTGCGGTGGGCCGGGATCGACCCGCACGACCACTCCACGTGGATCGTGCACCGGGGGGACTGCGCAGCGTGAAGACGTTCCAGCCGCAGCCCGGTTTCGTGGTCCAGGCGTACCAGTTTGCCTTGGACCCGAACGTGACCCAGGAGGCCGCGCTGCGTTCGCATTGCGGTGCTGCCAGGGCCGCGTACAACTGGGCTGTTGGCTGGGTGACGGCGGCGTGGTGGCAGCGGAAGGCGGAGGAGTCCTACGGCATCCCCGAAGCCGAGCTGACGCCTTGGCGGCCCTGGAGCTTGCCTGCGCTGCGGAAAACGTTCAATGAGGTCAAGAAGACCGACCCGCGCTTCGCGGACTGGTGGCAGGAGAACTCCAAGGAGGCGTACAACACCGGCCTTGCCAACGCTGCGGCGGCGTTCGACAACTACGCGAAGTCGAACAACGGCAAGCGCAAGGGCGCCCGTATGGGTATGCCGCGCCGGAAGTCGAAGCACCATGCAAGGCTCGCCTGCAGGTTCACCACCGGAACCATCCGCGTCGAGCCCGACCGCCGGCACGTCACCCTGCCCCGGCTGGGCACGATCCGCACGCACGAGAAGACCCGCAAGCTCCAGCGTCGCATCGTGAACGGGACGGCTCGTGTCCTGTCCGCCACCGTGCGGCACGACCGTGGCCGATGGTTCGTCTCCTTCCAGGTGGAGGTCAAGCGCGAGACCACCAAGGTCGCCCGTTGCGATGTGACGGTCGGCGTGGACCTCGGGGTGAAGGTACTCGCGGTCATGGCCGACTCGGCTGGTGAGATCCGCTACATCCCGAACCCGGCCCACTACGACAGCGCGCTCAAGGTGATCAAACGGCTCTCCCGCCGCGTCTGCCGCCGTCAGGGGCCGGATCGCCGTACTGGGCAGAAACCATCGAAGCGATGGCTCAAGGCCAACGCCGAACGTACCCGCATCCATCACCGGGTCGCGAACCTGCGGGCTGATGCGCTGCACAAACTGACCACCACGATCGGCAGCGAGTACGGCACGGTAGTGATGGAAGACCTCAATGTCGCCGGGATGCTGAAGAACCGGCGCCTCGCGAGGAGGATCGCCGATGCCGGGTTCGGGGAGATCCGGCGCCAGCTCACCTACAAAAGCGAGTGGAACCGCTACCGCACCGTCGTCGCCTCGCGCTGGTACCCGTCCTCAAAAACCTGCTCGAACTGCGGCGCGGTGAAAGCCAAGCTGCCGCTGCACATCCGAGTATTCCGCTGCGACGGCCTCGACTGTGGCCTCGTCATGGACCGGGACGAGAACGCAGCCCGCAACCTCGCCGCCCTCGCTGCGGCTTGCAGTACAGGTACCGGAGTGGCCGGAGACCTGGGCACGCGAGTGCCGAAACCGCGTGGAGCCGACCAGAAGACCCGCACCACCCGCCAGGCCCGCAAGGACCCGGCGGGGCGGGCAGGTGGCGCAAAACCGACCCACAGTCGGACAGAAACGCGAGACCTTCATCAGGACACCACAACCCAACTCGGACTGTGGTGACACCGTTAAGGACCTTCCGCGCGGAAACGCACGAAATGCTGATGTCTGACTACAGACTCAGTAACGGGTGGCACGGCCCCGCGGCGCGCGCGCCCGAGGTCCGGCTCGACCTGGCGCGGCCGCCGGACAGTGCGGTATCCGGGCCAGCCACGCCGAGCTGAGCCCGGATCCGCAGGTCGCCGCCGGCCCGGACCCCATCGCCGGAGCACCCGGCGCCGGTGACGGCGTTTCCCCCCAAGGTGCGTTCCGGCTCCGGGTTTCCAACGGCGCGGCACTGCGACGAGGACCAGCTTGCCGCGCCCGCGCCCGGCCCGGTTCGGTGCGCGCCCGCAGAGCCGTTGCGGGTTTGCCGCAGTCAGTGGTGGTGGGCGTAGTCGGGCTGGACCGGGTTGCCGGGGTGCTCGAAGCCGGGCTCCAGCCGGACCAGGGCCGCGCACCGCTCGTCCAGCCACCGGCCGAACGCCCGCTCCCGCGCCGCCTCCAGCAGCACCGGGGCCACCTCGGCGGGAGCGAACGGGCCCGGGTACCGGTCGCGGTTGTGCTCCCAGTAGGACCGCGCCTCGGCCTCGGGCACCGTCACGGCGGCGGTGACCTCGGCGCGCACCGCGGCGGCGAGGGGGTGCACGGCCAGCACGGCCGCGGTGACGCCGCCCATTCGCAGGGCGGCGCCGAGCGTTGCCGGCGGCGGCGTCCCGCCCTGCGCGGTGAGGCCGCGCGACCGGGCCTCGTGGTCGAGGACGGCCTCGGTGGTGAGGACCTGGACCAGCCACCGCCGCAGGTTGCGGCCCTCGGCGGTGGCGGGGTGCGGCAGCCGCGCCGCGTACGGGCCGGAGCGCAGCGCCGCCAGGCGCGCCTCGACCTCGGCGACGAGGACGGGGCGGCCGGCCACGTACGCGGCGACCGGGGCCGTCACCGCTGTACCGTCACGGACACGGGCGCGGTGTAGTGCAGCTGCCCGGCGTGCGCGAGGCGCGCGAGGACCCACCAGCGACCGGCCGGGTGCCGGTCCGGCACGCGCACCGGGAACTCCACTGTGGACGATCCGCGCAGCGCGACCGTGCGCCGGGGTGACGCCAGAAGCTCCCACGTGTGCCAGGGTCCGATGAGGTGTACGTCCACCAGCACCTCCCCCGGCGCGTCGCTCGACAGCGCCAGGGCGAGGACCGCCTCGTCGCCCGGCCGCAGGGTCAGCTCTCCCGGGGTGAGCTCGGCGGTGACCGTCTCCGGGCCGGCGGCACCGGCGAGCAGGCGGGCGACGTCGTAGGCGCCCTGCGAGATCGACGCGCGCAGCCAGTGCGCGCCCGGCGCCGGGCGCTGCGGCGGTGTCACGCGCACGGGGAGCTCGGCGAAGCCGCCGGGCTCCAGGTCGTACGGGACCGAAGGAGGCTCGACCGTCCAGCCGTCGGGGGCGGCCAGGGTCAGGGTGCCGGTCGCGCGGGCGCCGGTCAGGGCCGAGGACACCGTCGCGGTGAGCTCGACCGGACCGGTCACGGCAACGTTCGGCGGGTCCAGGTGTACCGAAACCGGCATGTTCCCCAGTGGTGCGGGGCCGGTGTTGTGCAGCCAGTAGCGCGAGTAGGCGGCCTCGGCGGGCCGGGACGCGGCGGGCAGCGGGCGCGCGACGCCGAGCAGCGCCTGGCCGGTGCCGGACGCCGGCAGGCCGGTGCCGCCGGGGACCGGGCGTTCGAGCAGGTCGGCCGCGCTGCGCTCGAGGACCGGCACCGGCAGTGCGATGTGGACCTCCGCGGGGCGGCCGGCCGACTCGTAGTAGCGGGCCGTCACCGCCGAGACCGGCTCGGGCACGCCGCCGGAGGCGATCGGGTCGCCGGCCGGCTTCAGCGCGGTGAGGACCACGGTGGACGGTTCGGTGTGGACGAGCCGCGCGGACGCGGGCGGGCCGGGCGGCAGCGGCCGGGCGTGCATCGGGTGGTTGAGGGCGTGCCCGGCGGCGACGAGGCCGGCGGCGCGCCAGTCGCCGTCGCCGGCGGCGATCGCGTAGTCGAAGGCGTGCGTCCAGTGCTGCTGCTGGAAGTTGGACCCGTCCGGTGCGGTGCGCCGCGGCGGGTCGATCCACACGCCGGACGGCCAGCCGGTGCAGGAGCGCACGAGCGACAGGTGCAGCGCGCCGGTGCCGTCCACCGCGAAGCCGGGCATGCCGCGGTTCAGGATGCCGACGGTGTACTCGTCCAGGCCCGGATCCGGGTCGTCGAGCACGGGCTCGGCGCGGACGTCGCCGGCGTCGAGGTCGGCGCAGAGCCGGGCGACGGCGTCGGCGGCGACGACGAGGACCGGCAGCGCGCGAGCGCCGGTGAGGTCGGCGTTGGGCACCCACACCTCGGTCAGCGGCCGCTCTGCCGGGATCCACGCCCGCCCGTCCTCGGCCAGCCGGCGGCGCACGGCGTCGCCGCGCTCGCCGAGGCCGTCGAGCAGCGCGGCGGTGAACGCGTTGTCGTCGGGCCCGCCGATCGCGATCCGCACGTCGGGCAGGTTGGAGTCCACGGCGAGCGCGCCGTAGCGGGGCCCGGCCGGCTCGGAGCAGGTGGCGGTGACGCCCTGGCGGACCAGGGCGAGGGCGAGGTCGCGCGCGCCCGGGCCGCCGCCGACGATCTCGGCGACGCCGATCGCGCGGGTGTGCGCGCCGACGCGGATGCGGGCCGTCGAGGACAGGGCGAACCAGTGCTGCGCCGGGTTGTCGAGGGTCCACGGCGCCGGGTCGGCGTCGACGTCGACGATGCCGAAGCCGCGCCCGACGACGGCGTTGCCGACCTCGCTGACCGGCAGGGCGCCGGGAATGGCGGCGGGCCAGCGGACCCGGACGAGGTGGTCGGCGCCGTCGAACTCGTCGAGCACCGTGCGGGCGTCGACGCGGCCGACGCCGCGCCACAGGGTGAGCGTCTGGGTGTACCGCGCGGGCCCGACCGATCCGGTGACGGTCACCCGCTCGCCGAGCGCGCACGCCTCGACGACGACGGAGTCCGCCGGCCGGTCCGCGGAGCCCGCCGTCGCGGGGCCCTTGGGCAGCAGGTGCCACGGCCCCTCGTGGACCTGCGGGTGCGCCGGATACTCGTCGTACACCAGCAGCTCGTTGCCGGCCCTTCCGGCGGCGAGCAGCTCCCGCCCGGTGCGCCGGTCGACCAGCGACGTCACGGCGCCGCCGCGGGCCGGGTCGACGGTGAGCCGGAACGTCTCGTTCTCGATCGCGGGCTCGCCGGGCCGGGCCCGCCAGCCGCCGCCGTCGCCCGCCGCGACCTCGACCGTGCGGTACCCGACGCCGGGCACGTCGCGGGCCAGGAACACCAGCTCCCCGTCCTCGACGAGCGCGGGCTCGCCGTCGACGGTCGCGCCGGGGCCGGCGAAGGGCAGCCGGACGATGTCGGTGCGGGCCCACGACGACGGGTTGAACACGACCGCCCGCGCCGGCCCGTCGCCGGCGGGCAGCCGGTCGGCGAGGGCGGACAGGGCGCCGTCGAGGACGCCGGCGGCCAGGTCGTGCGCCTCGCGCCAGCCGGTGAGCAGGTCGAGGTACACCTGGTCGGACTCCGACCCGGTGATGCCGTCGTGGTGGGCGCCGAAGACGAGCTGCCGCCAGGCGAGGTCGACCTCCTCGTGCGGGTAGGGCGCGCCCTCGAGCGCGGCCAGGGTCGCGAACATCTCCGCGTCGGTGAGCAGCGCCTCGGCGTGGCGCTGTGCCTGCTTGGTGTCGATGAACGACACGTCCTTGCCGGTGTAGATCGGGTTCATGTCGCGGGTCTGCGGCGCGAACCCGTCGGCCTGTTCGCGCACGGCGGCGAAGAACTCGCGCGGCAGGCCGCACACGAAGCGCGGCCAGGTGTAGCGGGCGTTCCAGTCGCGGTGGATGTCGACGACCCACTTGGCCGGCGGGCTGTAGTCGGTGCCGACGGGCAGCAGCACGTTGCGCGTGCGGGCGACCTTCTTGAGCAGCAGGAACAGCCGGTACACGTTCTCCTCGGCGGCGGCCAGGGTCGGCTGCGCGTCGATGTGCCAGCCGGCGCCGTAGTGCGCCGGCATGTAGTGGGTGAGCACGCCGAGGCCGTTGGGCGAGAGCCACTCGAACTCGGCGGCGAACTGCATCGTCGACGGGTCGCCCCAGCCGCGCTCCCCCGGCGTGTACGTGCTGAGCATCGGCCCCCACTGGTGGAACGGCCCGCGCGCCCACGACGAGGAGTCCAGCCCGGCCGCGGCGGCCAGGCCCGGGAAGTTGGGGTCGTGGCCGAACGCGTCGAGCTGCCAGGCGGTGCGCGGGTCGCCGCCGACGACGTCGCGCTGGAAGCCGATGCCGTAGCGGAAGTTGCGGATCGTGGTCTCGGCGAGGGTCAGGTTGGTGTTGGGCTCGTTGTAGGTGCCGCCGACGAGCTCGAGGCGGCCCTCGCGCAGCAGCCGGCGGATGTAGGCGCGCTCCTGCGGGCGGGAGTCCCAGTAGGGCTTGAGGTAGTCGAGCTCGGCGAGGACGAACTTGTACTCCGGGTAGAGCCGCGCGGTCTCCAGGTGCAGCCGGACGAGCTCGAAGCCGGTGCGCTGGTAGTCGCCGCGGAACTCGGTGCCGGTCTGCCCGGGCGCGCCCCACGTGGCGGTGTAGGCGGCCTGCGTGCTCCACCACACCGGGTCGTAGTGGAAGTGCGAGACCATCCACACCGTCCACCCGGGCTCGGCCACGACGAGCTCGCCGCGCCCGGTCGCGCCGCCGGCCGTGACCTCGATCGGCACGATCGTCCCCGGTGGGCGGTCCACGGTGACCGGTACCTCGACCAGGCCGTCGCCCTCAGCCCGCCCGGCGACGCCGTCGCCGCGGACCTCGACGGTGCCGGAGACGCCGTCGACCCGCACGACCTGCCGGTCGCCGACGAAGAGCTCGGTGCCCTCGATGCGCATGCTGCTCCCTAACCGTTACCTATCAGTGAGTAAATGTGAACTCACGGTCGGCAGCCGTCCGTTGCCGGCCGGCGTTGACCCCTGAGGGCCTAGACGCTTCGTCGCCCGCTGCCCAGCCTGCGGGTGCAGGTCTTACGGATCTTACGTAGGCTCCACGTCCTGTTTTTGCGTCGCCCGGCAACTCCAGGTCGACGTGCCGCACGAGGTCGGCAAGATTCCGTGCGGCGTTGACGTCCCGATCCAAGGACAGCCCGCACGTGGTGCAGTTGAAGGTGCGCTCGGCCAGCGACAGCTTGGGTTTCGCCGTCTTACAGGCCGAGCACGTCTTGGAGCTGGGGTACCACCGGTCGGCGACGTACAGGATGCTGCCGTACCAGCCGGTCTTGTAGCCGAGGTGCCGGCGCAGCGTCGCCGGAGCGGCGTCGGCCAAGGATCTGGCCAGCTTGCGGTTGCGGATCATGCCGGCCACGTGCAGGTGCTCGACCACGACCGTGTCGAACTGCTGCGCCAGCCGGGTGGTGAGCCGGTGCCACGAGTCCGCGCGGACAGCCGCGACCGTGGCGTGCAGTCGGGTCACCGCGTCCTGTGCCCGCTGCCACCGCTTCGACGCCGTGCGCTTGCTCCTGGTGGCCGGGTCGTACGGTCCGATCCGGCGCGCGGCACGGCGTTGCGCTTTCCCGAGTTTCTTCAGCGCGGCGTTGAACGGCTTCGGATTGGGCACGAGTTCGCCGGTGGACAGCACCGCCAGGTGCTTGACCCCGGCGTCCACCCCGACGACCCGGCCAGCCCTCGGCGCGTGCGCCGGCCGGTTGTGGTCGCGGCGCACGGCGACCTGGAACGAGCAGAACCACCGGCCGGCGGTCTCGCTGACGGTGGCGGACAGGATCTGCGCGGTGCCTGCCCGTATCCGGCGGGCCAGCTTGCGGGTGGACTCGTGGGTGCGGATGCGGCCGAGCCGGGGCAGCACCACATGCCGATAGCCGGGGTCGACCCGGATCGCGCCGGTGGTGAACCGGGCCGACCGCTGGGCCTGCTTCCTCTTGGGACGCGGCCAGCCCATCCGGCGGCCCTTACGGGCACCGGTGCGGGAGGCGTGCCAGTTGCCCAGGGCGGCGGACAGGTTCGCCAGGCCGGTGTTGAACGCCTCCTTGGAGCATGCCGCCCACCAGGGCGCCACCCACTGTTTGATCTCGTTCCAGGTGCGACGCAGATCCGGCAGCGACCAGCCCTGCCACGGCGTCAGATCCGCCTCGGACACCCCGTAGCTGGCCTCAGCGGCGCGCTGCGCCTGCACTGCGCCGACCCGCCGCAGCATGTGGTTGTAGGCAAACCGGGCCGCGCCGGTGTTGCGGCGCAGGCTCCCGGTCTGCGTGTCGCCCGGGTCGAGGGCGAACTTGTACGCCTGCACGACCCAACCAGCGGGCGGCTCGTACCGCTTCACGACCGGTCCTCGTCCACGGTCGCCGCCGCGACGGCGCGGCCGGCTCGGTTCGCCGCCGACCGGCGGTCATACCGCCGGGCACATCGGCTGGTCAGGATCTCGGTGACGGCACGGACCAGGTCGTCGTCCACCTCGGCCGGGTCGACAACCAGCAGCCGCCGGACCTGCGCCGCGAGCGCGGCCTCGACGGAGTCAGCGCCGAACCAGGCGAACCGGTCCCGGTGCTCGACCACGATCGTCGACACGCCAGGGTCGCGGGGCAACCCGAGGAACTTTTCTGCGCTGTCCGTTCAGCACCGAGCCGACCTCAACGACCACGCGCGAGACCAGCTGTCCTGCCCGGTGGCCCAGCCGGTCACTCGGCCGACCTGCCGGTCCAGGTCGGCTCGCTGGTCGGACGACGACACCCGGGCATAGACGACCACCTGACCCTGCGGGACGGTCTCGGCCACATCAACCATGATCGTGCCGGACGGAAGCCGTCGAGCGGGCACCGCCGCGGTCCCCTCACGAAACCAGCGGTACGCGGTCTGCGTATGCACACCGTTGCGTCGCGCCCACTCGGCAAGCCTCACCCGACGATACTAAAGCTCGCATAACCGTACGTTCACTCGCGAAAGTGCGAACTGTTGCCAGCCCTTACCGCACCGGTACGGCTGAACGCCCCGCCGAACACCGACGACAGCACCGAGTACAGCAGCACGACCACGGTCAACCCGGGCATCATGGGCGGCAGCACGATCCGGCGCAGCGGCTGCGCCCAGCCGGCGCAGTCGGTCCACGCGGCGTCTCGAACTCGACCGGGACCGCGTCCATGCAGTTCTTCATTGTCCAGATGCCGAACGGCAGCGACGACGCGGCCATGAACAGTATGAGCGCCGGCACCGAGTCGGTGAGCTCGAACGACGCCAGGGTCTGCAGCGTGAGGAGCATCAGGTTGCTCACGATCGAGCGGCGGATGAGCGGCAGCGTGACGTAGCGCAGGCGCTGCCAGAGCGAGGCGCCGTCGATCTGGGCCACCTCGTGCAGGTCCGACGGCAAGCCGCTGAGCGCGACGTCGGTGAAGGCGCTGTACACGCTCCACAGGATCGGCCCGGCGAGGAACACTCCGAGCAGCGGCAGCGCGGAGGCGATGGCCACGGCCCGCGCCGCGAACATCCGCGCCGCCGCGCTCGTCGCGAGGTCGTTACGTTGCTGTCGCAGCCGACCGCCTTCACCTGGTCGGCGAGAGTCTTCGCGGCCGCCTGCCCGGTCATCACCGACTCCATCGTCACCTGGATCGCGTCGGAGACGTGCGGATACTCGCGGTACGCCGGGCGGAAGAGGTTCTTATTGTACCGTGGCGCCGGTCAAGCGAGGAGGACGGATGTCGATGCGTCGGCCGACGATGCACGACGTCGCCCGGGAGGGCCGGGGTGAGCGTCGCGACGGTGTCGCGGGTGGTCAACAACGAGCGGTACATCAGCGCGCAGACCCGGAGGCCGTCGAGCAGGCCATCGCGAGCCTCGGGTTCCGGCGCAACGAGTCCCGCCCGCACGCTGCGCTCGGGCCAGAACACCGACACGGTCGCGCTGGTGATCGAGGACGTGGCCAACCGTTCTGGTCCGCCATCACCCAGGGCGCCGAGGACGTGGCCCGCCGCCACGAGCACATGCTCGTCGTCGGTAGCACCCGCCAGAGCTTCGACACCGAGCGCGAGCTGCTGCGCGACCTGGTCCTGCGCCGCCGGGTCGACGGCCTGCTGGTGGTGCCGACGGCGCACTCGCAGCGGGCCCTGCACGACGAGCCGGCCGCCTTCACCCTGATCGTCTTCATCGACCGCGTGCCGTCCCGCGTCGCCGCCGACTCGGTCGTGCTGGACAACCACGGCGGCGCCCGCGCCCGCGGTGGCACGCCTGCTGGAGGTCGGGTTCCGCCGCATTGCGTACATCGGCGGCGACCCGTCGGTCAGCACCGGCGCCCGCCGCCTGGCCGGGTACCGCCGCGCGCTGCAGGACGCCGGCGTGCCCGTGGACCCGTCGCTGGTACACGGAGGCGTGCACACGGTCGCCGCGGCGCACGCTACCGCCCTCGAGCTGCTGCGCACCGGTGCGGACGCGCTCTTCGCCGACAACAACCGGATGGCGGTCGGGGCGTTGCACGCGGCCTGCGTGCACGGCGGCGGCGCGAGCGTGGCGGCATTCGACGACCTGGAGCTGGCCGACCTGCTGCCGAACCCGGTCACGCCCGTCACCTACGACGCCACGGCGCTGGGCGCGCACGCGGCGGAGCTGCTCTTCGCCCGCATCGCCGGCGCCGCCGGCCCGCCGCGCCGGATCGTCCCTCCCACGCACATCGTCACCCGCGCAGCCACTGACGATCTTCTATATCTACGTATACCATTACCAGCTTCAACCACGGCCGCCTCGGCGGGCGGCCGTCCCTCCGGCCCATGCCGGCTTCACCCCGCGCCCGGCGCGCCACAGAGCGGTGGCTTGCGTCGCGCCCCGGCACGGGCCGCCGTCCGAAGGGGAACATCGTGGCAACGAGCGAAGAACCGGCGCAACCGCAGGCGTGGTGCGCCAATCGGCGGGTTCTCCTGGCAGGCCTCGGCGGCATCGGCGCCGCCGCCGTCCTGTCGGCCTGCGGCGACGACGCGACCGCCAACACGGCAGCCGCGGCACCGTCATCCGCGCCCGGCAACGCCCCGCTGGCCGACACCGAGCAGGTGCCGGTCGGCGGCGGGATCGTCACGAACGGGCTGCTCATCGTGCAGCCGGTGAGTGGAAGTTTCAAGGTGTACGACGCCGCGTGCCCGCACAAGGGCATCCTGGTGGGCGCGCCCCAGAACGGCGTGGCCACCTGCCCGGCCCACGCGTCGACGTTCAGCATCACCGACGGCGCGCGCATCAGCGGCCCGACGCCGACCGGCCTGAAGGAGATCAAGGTCCACGTCGACGGCACGAAGATCGAGCGCACCGAGTAGCGGTTGCACGTCCGCGCGACGGGCGGCCGATCCCCGGCGGCCGCCCTCCGGACCCCGTTGACGATAGCTTGATCACTTACTTATGCTGCCACCCGTGAAGCCGATGCGGGAACCGACGTTCCTGATCCTGACCGCGCTCGCCGACGCCCCCCGCCACGGGTACGGCATCCTGCAGGAGGTCAACGCCCTGTCCGGCGGCCGGGTCAGCCTGCTCACCGGCACCCTCTACACCGCCCTGGACCGCCTCTGCGCCGAGGGCCTGGTCGAGCCCGACCACGAGGAACTGGTCGACGGCCGCGCCCGCCGCTACTACCGCCTGACCTCACCGGGCCTGACGGCGCTGACCGCGGAGACCGCGCGCCTGCGCGACCTGGCCACCGCAGCCGAGGCGCGCCTGCGCACCCCGAACCCCGCGACCCCGAAGCCGAGGCCCGCGTGACGACCCCACTGGCCCGCCGCTACCGCCGCCTGCTGCTGTGCTACCCCCGCACCCACCGCCGCGACGAGCTCCTGGCCACCCTCCTGGACGCCGCACCACCCGACCGCACCCGCCCCACCCTGCGCGAGGCGTCCGACCTGCTCAGGCACGGCCTGCGCGCCCGCCTGGGCCGCCCCGCGAGCCGCACGGTCGTCGCGTGGGCAACCCTGGCGGCCGTGATCAGCGGCCTGTTCGGCGCCGCGTTCGCCACACGCGCCGCCTGGGAGACCGTGCGCCCGCTGCCGGATGCGGCGCAGGTCCGCGCGATGCTGCTGGAGATCCTCCCGAACGAGCCGTGGGACCAGGTGTACCCGCCCCCGCCGGCCACGTTCGCGATCTACAACCAGCCGCTGGGCTGGAACATGGCGAGCGAGATGATGCTCGGCGACGGCGGCGAGTATTCCCAGGCCGCCATCGGCGCTGGCGTCAACGGCCACCCCGGCGACGATCCACGCAGGACGGTCGACGAGGCCCTCGCCAACCTGGAGTCCCACGGCTGGCGCGTCTACAACACGGCCTGGAGCGACGCATACTCCTGCGTAGGCCCGCCCTGCGACCCGACCACGATCCCGCAGAACGCCACCATCGCCGCCCGCCGCGGCGACACCGCGCTCACGCTCGAGGTCTACACCTGGTCCACGCCGGACACCACGCACCTCTCGGCCTCGTTCATGCGCACCACCCCGCTCGCGGTGTGGCCCGCCGGCATCGCCGGCTTCCTGCTCGCGAGCCTGGCGGCGCTGCTGCTCTTCGGCTGGGCCAGCCGGCGCACCGAAGCCGACTACCCGAGCCGCCCGGCCGCAACCAGCAGCGAGCATCCGGCGCGCGGGTGGGTCATGGGGCTGTTCGGGCTGGCGATGGTGCTGTGGTGGGCGCCGACGCTGTACGCGCTGCCGTTCATGACCCTCCATCACATCCGCGAGCCTCATCCCACCTGGCATCCCATGTGGGAGTGGCTCGGGCAGCCGACATTCTCGCTGTTCTTCGTCGTGGGTAGCGGGTGCCTCCTGCTCGCGCTCGCACTGTCCGCCCTGCCCCGCCGCCAGACCGAAGCCATCACCGCAGCGACGTAAGCCCCGCCGCGGAACCGTTCGGCGGTAGCCGAA
Organism: Dactylosporangium darangshiense; assembly: GCF_039537565.1. NCBI lineage: Bacteria > Bacillati > Actinomycetota > Actinomycetes > Micromonosporales > Micromonosporaceae > Dactylosporangium > Dactylosporangium darangshiense. The sequence continues at coordinate 4,052 of NZ_BAABAT010000015.1, read as the reverse complement.
CGGTTCCGTCGCTACGGTCGCCCGCATGGAGAACGCAGTCACCACCGTCATCGACGACGCCGTCGCCGAGGTCCTGCAGATCGCCGCCGGCTGGCTGGGTTGGGACGGCCGGCCGGTCCTGCACGACGGCAACGCCTGGACGCCGCACAAGGCGCTGCGCCGGGTCGCCGACCACCTGCTCGACCACCTCGCCGAGATCGAGTGCCGCCTCGCCGGTCTGCCGACGCTGCCGGACGAGTGGCACGGGCGGACCGTCACCACGCACGCCGACTTCGCCCGGTTCACCGAGACCGACCTCGACGAGGCCCGCAGCCGCCTCACCCGGCTCGCCGCCTGCTACCGGGCCCGGCTCGCGGGGGTGGGCGCCGACGTCCTCGACGCCCGCCCGGACTCGGACACCTGGCCGATCCGGCAGGTGGTTCAACACGTTGCGGGTATCACCTACTACGCCCGGTCGATGTCATGTGCCCAGCGTGTGATCGACGCCGCCACGCATCCGGACGGCCCGGGCGGGGCGGCGTGAAGACGATCCAGGCGTACCGGTTCGCGCTTGATCTCACCCCGGCGCAGGCCCGGATGGTGCTGGCGCATGCGGGGGCCGCGAGGGTCGCGCACAACTGGGCGTTGGCAAGGGTCAGGGCAGTCATGGACCAACGTGCCGCAGAACGCACCTACGGTATCCCGGACGCACAGCTGACCCCGGCCGTGTCGTGGTCGCTGCCCGCGTTGCGTAAGGCGTGGAACGCGGCGAAGGCCGAGGTGGCGCCGTGGTGGGCCGAATGCTCGAAGGAGGCGTTCAACACCGGCCTCGACGCCCTGGCCCGCGGGTTGCAGAACTGGTCCGACTCCCGTTCTGGGAAGCGAGCCGGTCGGCCGGTCGGGTTCCCTCGGTTCAAGTCCCGGCACCGCAGCACCCCCAGCGTGCGGTTCACCACCGGCACGATCCGGATCGAACCGGACCGCATGCACGTCGTGCTGCCCCGGCTCGGCCGGCTGAAGCTGCACGAGTCCGCCCGCAAACTCGCCCGTCGCGTCACCAACGGCACGGCGCGGATCATGTCCGCCACAGTGCGGCAGGACGGCGGACGCTGGCACGTGGCGTTCACCGTCGAGATCGAGCGGGCCGACCGCAGCCCCGACCGACCTGACTCCGTGGTCGGTGTCGACGTCGGGATCACACACCTCGCCGTACTCTCCACCGGTGAGCTGGTGCCGAACCCACGCCACCTCGCCGCGGCGCAACACCGGCTACGCGGACTGAGCCGGGCGCTGTCGCGTAAGACCGGACCCGACCGCAGGACCGGGCGCCGTGCGTCGAAGCGATGGCAGCGCGCATCCGCCCGACTTGCACGTACGCACGCCCGGGTAGCCAACCAGCGCCGTGACGGCCTGCACAAACTCACCACCCGGCTGACCCGCGAACACGGAACGGTCGTGGTCGAGAACCTCAACGTGTCCGGCATGCTCAAACATCGGCGCCTTGCCCGGCACATCGCCGACGCCGGCTTCGCCGAACTGCGGCGGCAACTCGCGTACAAGACCGCCTGGAACGGCGGACGGCTGTTCGTGGCCGACCGCTGGTATCCGTCCTCGAAAACCTGCTCGGGCTGCGGCACAGTGAAATCCAAACTGGCCCTGTCCGAACGCGAATACCGCTGTGCGACCTGCGGCCTGACTCTCGACCGGGACGTGAACGCCGCACGCAACCTCGCTGCCCTTGCGGCGGCTGAGCAACCAACCGCCGGGAGTGGCTCGGTGGCAGGACGTGGAGCCAACCACAAGACCCGCACCCGCGGGCAGGAGGCGACGAAACGTCAACCCGGCACCGCGACCGCGGGCAAGACCGGGACCGTTCCACCGCAAGGTAGAACTACCGATCGTGCGCTCGCTAGAGCACACTGAGAGGTAACGGTGAGCGCCCTGGGAGGACACCATGGGCTACCTGGACCCGCAGACCGATGCGCCGAATCGCCCTGACCCTGCGCGGCTGGCCCACCCCGATGCCGGGGTGCTGTACCTGCGCTCCTACCTGCTGATGCGGGCGGTGATCGGCTTCATCGGCCTGGCCCTGCCGTTCCTGCTGGTCCTCGGCGACATGGCGCTGGAGCGCGGCAAGATCCGGGGCTCGCTCAGCGAGTACTTCTACACCGGCCTGCGCGACGTCTTCGTCGGCGCGCTGTTCGCCACCGGCCTGTTCCTGGTGACGTACAAGGTGTTCGAGCACAACCTGGACAACGTGCTCAGCACCGTGGCCGGGGTGGCGGCGCTCGCCGTCGCGCTGTTCAGCACGGACCGGCCGGGGGGCTCGACGCTGGCGCTCACCCCGCTGCAGGAGCGCATGGGTGAGACGACGGTGGCGACCGTGCATTACGTCGGCGCCGCGGTCTTCATCATCAGCCTCGGGATCATCAGCCTGTACTTCGGGATCCGCGAGGGCAAGCGCACCGAGCTGCAGGGCAAGCTGTCGCCGATGTTCTGGCGGCGCTTCCACTTCGGGTGCGCGGCCGGGATCGGCGTGGCCGTCGTGTTCATCGCCGTCGCGAAGTTCACCGGCTGGCTCGAGGACTACGCGCTGCTCATCGGTGAGACCCTGGCGGTCCTCAGCTTCGGCGCGTCGTGGCTGATGAAGGGCCTGGAGCTGCGGGTGCTGCTCGGTCCCAAGCCGGCCGAGGGCCCGCTGAAGGCCGAGGAAGCGGCCACGGCCGGTTGAGGTCAGCGGGCCACGAAGGCCAGGGCCTCGCGGGCGAGGGGCTCCCAGACGGCCGGGCGGTCGGGTGTGACCGACAGCCACTCGCGCATCGGCCTGTCCTTGCCCGCGGTGAACGGGCCGCCGTCGCCGGCCGCGATCGCCGCCGCCACCCGGGCCGCCGGGAGTTTCACCACGAGCGTGCCGCCGGCGTACATCGCGAAGATTCGGCCGCCGGTCTTGAGCGCGTTGCCGCCGAAGGCCCGGCCGCCTTCCGGGGCCGTCACCCCCGGCTCGCCGGCCAGAGCGTCGACCAGTTGTTCGAACCGCGTGGCGGTGTCATCGGTGGGCATGGCATCGAATCTAGAATCGGGTCATGGTGACGGCCAAGCCCGCCGCCGGCGGCGGGCGCTGGGTGGAAATCTCGCCGGAGCGGCTCCGCGGCTGGCTCGACGGTTTCTACGGGCGCCACCAGGGCGCCGATGAGAGCGGCCTGGTGCTCACCGGGACGAACAACGGCGACCGGGCGACCCTGCATCCGCCGCCCGGCCTCGACGGGGTGGCGGACGTCGACGCGCTGCTCGCCGGGGTCGCCGCGCCGCCGCGGATCGGCCTGCTGCTGGCCCGCAAGGGTGCGTTCGCGGCCGGCGTCGCCGACGGCACGCAGATCACCTCGTCGAAGGTGGAGCGCTTCCACGTCCACGGGCGCACGGCCGCCGGGGGCTGGTCGCAGCAGCGGTACGCCCGCCGCCGCGACAACCAGGCCGACGCCGTCGCCGGCAAGGCCGCGGACATCGCCGAGCGGGTGCTGCTGCCCGAGACCGGCGACCTCGCCTCGCTCGTGTGCGGCGGCGACCGCGGGCTCGTCGATGCGATCCTCGCCGACCGGCGCCTCGCCGGCCTCGCCGCGCTGCGCCATCCGCGCCTGCTCGAGGTCGCCGAGCCGCGGCTGGCGGTACTGGAGGAGGCCGCCGTCGCCGCGCGCAAGGTGCGCATCCACCTGGTGCCGTAAATGGCGCGGGCCGCCCGGCTTTCGCCGGACGGCCCGCCTTGCAGTGGGTCGGGTTACGGGAAGTTGACGACGTTGTGCGGGGTGACGGCGCTGGGCAGTGCCGCGTCGCCGGTGTCGTTGATGACGTGGGTGATCGAGCCCTTGCCCAGCGACACGGTGAGGATGTCGTGGAACTTCACGTTGGCGTTAACCGGGGTCTCGTAGGAGTGGTAGGCGGCGATGGATTCGTCGGTGGTGAAGACGCAGTAGCTGCCCATGCCCCACGCTTCGTGGGAGGTGACGTTGTTGGACACCTTGTAGGCGGCGTAGCCGGTGATCCCGTCGTGGGACCAGGCGGCGGCGGACGGCGGGTCG